>DVMI01000071.1 GCA_018715085.1 Candidatus Avidesulfovibrio excrementigallinarum
AAAAAAAGATGACGATAGGTAATTATCTAATATCGCTTTTATTTTAGTATGATATTTTTTGTACAAGCAGATATTTTCAGATATCAATCCCCGGAAGGCAGGCTTGATTTCCCCTCTGCAATAAGGTTATCGTCAGCCGCGTAGGCTTGCCTACACGCTTCATGTGATGTTCCATCCCCCCCTTTCCCTGCCTTTTTAAAGGAGTCATAGTTCATGAAACGTATCGGCTGTACCGTTGGAGGGCTGCTTGCCCTGCTGCTCCTTCCCGTCGCTGCACTGGCCGCTGGCGGACATCACGATTTGAAGGGTGAAGAGTTATCCATCTTCTGGGTCATTCCGTTCGTCTGCATGCTCCTGTCCATCGCCCTGGGGCCGCTGCTCACGCCGCACTTCTGGCACCATCATTTTGGCAAGGTCGCTGTTTTCTGGGGCCTTGCCTTTTTAGTGCCCTGCGCCATGGCCTTTGGCGCGTCAACTGCCATCTACCAGCTGCTGCATGCGGTATTGCAGGAATACATTCCGTTCATCATCCTGCTGTTTGCCCTGTTTACCGTGGCTGGCGGCGTGCGTCTTAAAGGAACCCTTGTCGGTACGCCGCTTGTGAATACCGGACTCCTGGCCGTCGGCACAGTGCTGGCCAGCTGGATGGGAACCACCGGTGCGGCCATGCTGCTCATCCGTCCCCTTCTGCGCGCCAACGCCCACCGGCGTTACCGCGTGCATTCTGTAGTCTTCTTTATTTTCCTTGTTGCCAATATCGGCGGCTCCCTGACGCCGCTGGGCGATCCGCCGCTGTTCCTGGGCTTTTTGAAGGGCGTGGACTTCTTCTGGACCATGATGCACCTGTTTGAACTCACGCTGCTGCTGGCGGTGATTCTGCTGGCCTTGTATTTTGTGATCGACACAATCCTCTACACAAAAGAGGGCCGTCCCGTCGTCGAACACACCAGCGATGAAAAGCTTGGCCTTGACGGTAAGGTCAACCTGATTCTGCTTCTGTGCATCGTGTGCGGCGTGCTGTTCTCCGGCATGTGGAATCCCGGCGTGCAGTTCAGCATCTACGGGGTGACCGTGGAACTGCAAAATCTTGTCCGCGACATCTTCCTGCTGGGCGTGGCCGGCGCTTCCATGAAGCTTACCACCACGGAATGCCGCCAGCTCAACAACTTCACCTGGGATCCCATTCTTGAAGTGGCCAAGCTGTTCATCGGCATCTTTGTGAGCATGATCCCGGCCATTGCCATCCTGCGTGCGGGCGAAGCCGGCGCGTTGTCGAGCGTGATTTCGGCGGTGTCCGAAAACGGCCAGCCGGTCAACAGCATGTTCTTCTGGTGCACCGGCCTGCTTTCGTCCTTCCTGGACAACGCCCCGACCTACCTCGTGTTCTTCAACACGGCCGGTGGCGATCCTGTGCATCTGATGGGCGAATGGGCCATGACGCTGACGGCCATCTCTGCGGGCGCGGTGTTCATGGGCTCGGTGACCTACATCGGCAATGCCCCGAACTTCATGGTTCTTTCCATCGCGAAGGAAAACGAAGTGCCCATGCCCAGCTTCTTTGGCTACATGGTGTGGTCCGTGGGTATCCTGTTCCCGCTCTTTGCTCTGCTTACCTGGATCTTCTTCATTTAACAGAGCCTGTTAGCTGAGCGTTTTTCAGCCTGTCCGGGAGACGTTCCCGGGCAGGCTGTTTTTTTGTTGTCAGTCAAAGGCGGTTCCGTTGGTTTGTCCACCTTGTGGCGGCTGCGCTGGAGTGGAGGGGAGCCTGGTGTTATCAGCACAGGGCGCAGGCAGCCGGGAAGAAGCCGCCTTGCCGCAATTGAACCAGAAGGGATTTTGAGGCGTGAAGAGCGTCCAGGGTCTTTGTGTCAGGGAGCAGACGGGTTCAGGCGAGACACGGCGGTTTTGTCCGCTGCGCCTGAAGCGAAGCCGCAACGTATGTTGCAGTCATTACGCCATGCAGCGGGGTGACGCTGTTTCAGCGGGTATCGATGGCCTCAACGCGGACTCTACCTGTACCCGCAGCAAGAATGCCAAGGCGCGCAGCGGCGGCTTTGCTCAGATCGATGACTCTGCCCGGGATGAACGGCCCCCGGTCGTTGATACGGACATGGATGGAGCGGCCCGTGCGCAGGTTGGTGACGCGCACGGTGGTGTTCAAGGGCAGGATTTTATGGGCGGCGGTCATGGCGTACATGTTGTAGCGTTCGCCGTTGGCCGTACGTTTGCCATGGAATCCCGGCCCGTACCAGGAGGCAATGCCCGTTTCTCTGAATCCGCGGGCCGAGATAAGCGGGTAATAGGTCACGCCCCGGATGGTGTAGGGCCTGCCGCCGCCAACACCGCCCGAATAGTTGCCCGTGTAGACTTCGTTTCCCCAGTCAAAGGGATTGAGGGAAAAACCGCCGCATCCCGCACAGCAGACGGTCAGCAAAACGGCGGCCAGCAGGCGGACAAGACCGCCTGCCGGGAGCGCTGTGCGGGATGGGTTGATCATGCGTTCACCAGCAGGTCCTTGCAGGGACGCCAGCCTCGCTCATGACTTGCTTGAGTTCTGCGATGCTGTAGCGTCCGTAATGGACGATAGAGGCAACCAGCGCGGCTGACGCGCCGCCTTTGGTCACGGCGTCCACCAGGTGGCGGGGCTCGCCAGCGCCTCCGGACGCAATGACAGGAATGCGCACCGCATCGCTGATCATGCGGGTCAGCGTCAGTTCGTACCCGTCGCAGGTGCCGTCGGCGTCAATGGAGTTGAGGCAGATTTCTCCCGCTCCCAGCTCTTCAGCGCGGATGGCCCAGGCCCGGGCGTCAAGGCCGGTGGGCTTGCGCCCGCCGTGAATGACCACCTCATAGCCGGAAGGCGTGTCGGCCGTGACGGCCGTCTTGCGGACGTCCATGCCGAGCACGATGGCCTGCGCGCCAAAAGCGTCCGCGCCTTCGCTGAGCAGCGAGGGATTTTTGACAGCTGCGGAGTTGACGGACACTTTTTCCGCGCCGGCAAGGAGTGCGGCGCGCATGTCGCTGACGGAGGCAATGCCGCCGCCTACAGAGAAGGGAATGAAGATTTCGGCTGCGACACGCTCGACGACGTCCAGAAAAATGCCCCGGCCCTCGGCGCTGGCGGTAATGTCGTAGAACACGATCTCGTCGGCGCCTTCTTCATAGTAGCGGCGGGCTGTTTCCACAGGGTCGCCGATGTCCAGATTGCCCTGGAACTTGATGCCTTTGGTCAGTTTGCCGTCGCGGACGTCAAGGCAGGGGATGATGCGTTTGCTCAGCATGACGAAACCTCCGGAGATCCTGGCTCCACACCGCAGAACCGGGCAAAATTGGCCAGAATGCGCAGCCCCGGGCGGCCGCTCTTTTCCGGATGGAACTGGACGGCCCACAAGCCGTTGCGGCCGTATACCGAGCAGAACTCCGTTCCGTAACGGGTGGTGGCAATGACGTTTTCTTGTGCGGTTTCGATGTAATAGCTGTGCACAAAATAGAAGAAGGCGTTTTCCGGCAGGCCCTCAAGCAGAGGGCTCGGAGTGCGGATGGACAGGGTGTTCCAGCCCATGTGCGGGATACGGATGGGCCGGCCGTCCTCGTCGGTCCATGCCGGATCGAATTTGCGGCAGACGCCGGAGACAAGCCCCAGGGTAGGTGTGTCGTTTTCTTCGCTGTGCTCAAGCATAATCTGACAACCAAGACAGATGCCGAGCACCGGCCGGGCTTCGCGCACGGCGCGGCGAAGCACGTTGTCCAGACCGGAGGCGGCAAGCTGGGCCATGGCCTGACCGGCCGCGCCCACACCAGGGAAAATGATACCGGCGGCGGATAGAGCAGTGTCCGGATCTGCCGTAATGCAGCAGGGAATGCCCAGATGTTCCAGGGCGCGGCGTACACTGGTCTGGTTGCCGGCCTTGTAGTCCAGAATGGCAATCATTGGAGATCCTCAACAGGCAAGCGGTGAACGTGAAACGTCCGTAGAAGGCGTTCTAGGGCGTTTGCTTGTAACATACAACAAGAGGCTCTGCTCCTGCAAGGCATGCCCGTGGCGCTGTCCGGGGGCCGTAACAGCCCCGCGGGCCGTCTCAGCCTATGGGTTTGTGTGGCGCCCGGCAGAACCACAAGCCGGCGGGTACGGCAACAGCCCGTTATGGGCATGTATCGAAACGCCATACTGCATTTTATACGGGACGCATTTGCTGACAGACCGGCGTCATGCAGGCCCCGTTGCGGCCGTGGGCGTGCCTCCTTGGCGTTTGGCGCCGCTGTCGAGACGGCAAGGTCCGCTGGCTCGATGCTTGGGAAGGGCTTCACCAGGAGTGCGCAATGCCGGCTGCGGCTCTTTTCTTTTGTTCTGTTCGAGGCTATGAACAAACGCATTATGCCGACACAACCTTTGACATTCCAGACAACGCTGTCCAGCGTAAACGCCACGCTGGCCTTTGGCGCGGTCCTTGGCGCGCGGCTGAATGCTGCCTGGCGCCAGCAGCGGCCTGTCCGTGTTCTTTTGCTGTATGGAGATCTTGGCTGCGGCAAAACCACGTTGACGCGCGGTCTTGCTGAGGCGCTTCCCGGCGGGGAGCTCGCCGAGGTATCCAGCCCCAGCTTCACGGTATGCAACGTCTATCCGACGCAGCCCGAAATCGTTCACTGTGACTTGTATCGTTCGGACAAAGCGGATGGGTTTGCGGACGGCCTTCCGGAGGAGGCGGAAGAAGCGCTTGATCGCGCCGACGGATCCTGCGTGCTTGTGGAGTGGGCCCAGAGGCTGGCGCCTGGGGATATTCCTTCAGAAAGACTGGACATCCATATGAAATCATGCCATGAAATGCACTCGGTGACGCTGTGTGCTTACGGCAGTGCAGCCACCCGTCTGCTTCAGGAACTGGCCGTCGATATGGCGGCGTCATAGATAAGGAAAGAACGTATGCGTATTCTGGTGCAAAAATTCGGCGGCACCTCCGTTGCGGACATCGATCGGCTGAATATGGTGCGCGAAAAGGTCAAGGCAGCGCTGGATCGCGGCTACAAAGTGGTGGTGGTGCTTTCGGCAAGAGCCGGAAAAACCAACAAGCTGCTTGCGCAAGCCGCCCGCTGGGCGGATGATCCGGATCTTGCCGAAGTGGACTCTTTGCTCTCCACCGGCGAGCAGGCCTCTGTCACGCTGTTTGGCATGCTGCTCAAGGGGCACGGCATCAAGGCGCGCTCCGTGCTGGGCTGGCAGATTCCCATTGTTACCGACGACGCCTTTGGGGCGGCGAGAATCCACTCCATCGACGGCGATCATCTCCGCAAGATGCTCGAAACCTATGACGTGCTTGTTGTGGCCGGTTTCCAGGGCGTCACCGAAGACGGCCGCATCACGACGCTCGGCCGCGGCGGTTCGGACACCTCGGCGGTGGCTCTGGCGGCGGCGCTGGGATCTTGCGAGTGTGAGATTTATACCGACGTGGACGGCGTGTACACCACCGATCCGAACATGTGCTCCACGGCCCGTAAGCTGGACCGCATCTGCTACGACGAAATGCTGGAAATGGCTTCCATGGGGGCTAAGGTCCTGCAAATCCGTTCTGTAGAATTTGCCAAAAAATACAACGTGCCCGTACATGTCCGCTCGACGTTCAACAACAATCCCGGAACCATGGTTGTTCAGGAGGATCCCGAAATGGAAGCTGTGCTTGTTTCCGGCATCGCCTATGATAAGGACCAGGCCCTCATTTCTTTGACCGGCGTGCCGGATCGGCCCGGCATTTCCGCCACGCTGTTCACCCCTCTTGCCAAGGAAGGCATTGTGGTGGACATGATTATCCAGACTGCCAGCCGCAACGGCCGCGCCGACATGGCCTTTACTGTGCCCCGCAAGAGCCTGGAAAAAACCGTAAAGATTATGGAAGGCCTGCACGACATCATTGACAACCAGGGTATTGAGACGTCCTCCAAGGTGTCCAAGGTGTCTGTCATCGGCGTTGGCATGCGCAATCATACGGGCGTGGCTTCTAAGGCGTTTGATGCGCTGAGCAAGGAAAACATCAATATCCTGATGATCAGCACTTCTGAAATCAAGATTTCGTGCCTGATCGACGAAAAATACACCGAACTCGCCGTGAGCACGCTGCACGACGTGTTTGAGCTGGGCAAGTAGCCCTGCAACTGTCTGCCTGCGGCGCCTTCTCAGTACAGGGGAAGGCGCCGCAGGCATTTTTGCGGATGGACGGCTGGACCGCCGTCAGCGCGCCGCGTCCAGTCAGATCGGCGCGTCAATGCCAGGATGTCGCGGGTAGCCCCGCGGCAGAAAGAACAGGCCGTCTTTTCAAAAAGGCTGTTAAGAAGGCTGGCCGCGGGGGCGTTTGTTTGACGCGGTGTTCCGGGCGCTGAAAGGATATGCGCGCAAGCGCCGTTTTCAGGCCTGCGGGAAGAGCGGCGGGGCCTGGTCCGGGCCGTTGCCGCATTGGCGGGCCTCTCTGAGCAGAACAGACAGCGCAATGACAGATCCGGGGTTCAGAGGCGTTTCAGCGCGGACTCAGGCCGCCTTTCTCAAACATGAGGCGCGCGGCAGGCGAGACGCTTTCTGGCAGTGCACGAAGAAAGCCCGCCAGCTCATCGGCATCCAGGAGCATGTCCTGACCGGCAGAAAGGTAGGGCTGTACCGGGCCTCCGCGAAACAGCGTCAGCGATACGCGCCCGAACCGCGATGGCGGAAACGTGGCCTTGAGTTCGTCGGGCGGATATGTGGCAAACAGCCGCAGCCGCGGCGTTTCCACGCCGAACATGGCAAACAGCCTGCGGGCGGCGTCAAGCGGCGTTTCGCCGGCGTGCAGGGCGCCAAGGATGGGCAGTTCCCACAAACCGGCAAACAGGGACCCTTCGGCTACAGCCCGGCGCAGGACCACGCGTGTCGATTCCCGCCGGTTTCCGCTGACGAGCAGCGAAGCGCCGACAAGCCGCCACTCAAGCCCCGTGCGGGGCGCAGCCTGTTTGCTGACGACCAGCAGGGGCCGGCCCTGCCTGTCCAAACATTCCACGGCGTCCGGATCAAGTCCCGGAGGCGGGATAAAGGGAGAAAACTGGTGCCATTGCATGCCGGGACAGCTCCATATTGCTGCAAACGTCTTGACGCGTCTTTTGCGCCGGTTCTTGCAGAGCTGGAAGCGCGGTGCTTCGCGCATCCCTGGACAGAAGTCGAGATGACCGCAGCCTTCAGCCAGCCGGCATTTCATGCCTACGGGCTGGTTGAGGGGAACGGCGTGCTGCTTGCCTACATCACGCTGTACCATATTGCCGATGAACTGGAAATCATCAATATCGCCGTTCATCCGGACGCCCGTCAGCAGGGGCTTGGAGGGTGCCTGCTGGACTATGCCTTGCGCGAAGAAACCAAACTGGGCATACTGGCCATGTTTCTGGAAGTGCGGACAAGCAACACGCCCGCCATCAGACTTTATGAACGGGCCGGATTTCGGCTTGCGGGGCGACGCCGCAGTTATTATACCGCCCCTGTTGAAGACGGGCTTGTCTATGAAAAACGGCTGTAAAGCCGTTTAGCTGGAGGATGAACGTTCATGCGTACGCTTATTGCTGCCAATTGGAAGATGTTCAAGACCCGCGCAGAAGCGCAACAGACCGCCCGCGATTTGGTGTCGCTGCTGCAGAACGACTGGCCGCAAGAGCGGGACGTCCTGCTGTTCGCGCCGTTTACCGCGCTGGCGGCTACCGCAGAGGCTGTGGCGGATTCGCCTGTGGCCGTTGGCGCTCAGGATGTCTACCCCGCTGCGGAAGGCGCCTTTACTGGGGAAGTCTCCCCAGGCATGATTCTGGATTGTGGCGCTTCGTGGGTGCTTGCCGGTCACTCCGAGCGGCGGCATATCCTTGGCGAATCGCCTGCCTTTGTCGGCAGGAAAGCGGCCTTTGCACTGGAGTCTGGCCTTTCAGTCATGCTCTGCATTGGCGAAACGCTGGAAGAACGCGAAGCAGACAAGCTCGAGATTGTTCTGCGCACCCAGCTTGAACAGGCTGTGCGAGGGCTTTCGGCAGAGGCCTGCCTTAAGGGGCTTGCCATCGCCTATGAGCCTGTCTGGGCCATTGGAACAGGCAAAGTGGCTTCTGAGGCAGACATTTTGGAAGCGCACGCCATGGTGCGCAATATCCTGGGGGTCATCCTGGGATCTACGGCCGGGAGCCTGCCCATTTTGTATGGCGGCAGCGTCAAGCCCGAGAACGCGTCGGCGATCCTCGCCCTTGACAATGTCAACGGTCTTCTGGTAGGTGGTGCATCTTTAAGGGCGGAAAGTTTTAGCAAAATCATCCGGGCCTGATCGTCACGCGTGTCCGCGCAACGCGGGCATGCGCGCCGTTGTGTCCGGAGCCTATATTATGTTGTGTTCCACCGCGCGTGGCGCGGCGGATCAAGGAGTCGCCAGTGGAAAGCCTTATCCTGTCCCTGCATGTGGTTGTCTGCGTGGTCCTTGTGGTTCTTGTCCTGCTCCAGTCGGGCAAGGAAGGCATGGGCGTGATCTTCGGAGGCGGCAACGCCTCGGTGTTCGGCAGCTCTGGAGCGGGAGGCCTGCTCAGCAAGCTGACGGCGTTTGTTGCCGTCATTTTTGTCGCAACCTGCCTCAGCTACAACATTCTGACGAGCACGACATCCCAGCAGGAATCGACCATTTTGGATGTCCGCCTTGAAGAAGTTCCGGCACAGACCTCTGCGGCCCCGGCCACCCAGCCTGCTGCGCAAGCCCCTGCAGCTGCGGCCGAACAGCCGGCTGCGCAGGCGCCTGCGGCCCCGGCCGAACAGCCTGCTGCACAGGCTCCTGCGGCTGAACAGCCTGCTGCCGGACAGGCTCCGGCTGCTGCTGCGCCGGCCGAACAGGCGACACCGGCTGAACAATCGGCTCCGGCTGCCAATTAATCTGCCCGCCCTGACAAAGGCAACAAACGCGGAGGACTTTATCGCATATTGTGCGATGAAGCCTTTCGCGTTTTTTGTTGCCGGGCTGGCTGACGCAGCGCCGCGGTGACGATGCTTGCACACGATGCCTCTCTCTGGTATCTTTACACATTCCTTTTCACCGCAACACCTTTTCAGGGGACGCCCGCAATGAAAAAGTTTTCTCTTCTCGCCGCGGCTGCCATGCTGGCCGTGGTCCTGCTTCCGGTCAGCGGTCAGGCCAAAAAATCCTACATCAACGGGATTGACGCTAACTATCCGCCGCACGCCTACGTCGATGAAACAGGCAAGCCCGCCGGTTTTGACGTGGATGCCCTCAATTGGATCGCCAAGAAAATGGACTTTGAGGTCAAGCATCAGCCCATGGACTGGGACGGGATTATCCCTGCCCTGCTGGCCAAGAAGATCGATATGGTCTGCTCTGGCATGAGCGTCTCTGAAGAGCGCAAGCGCAGCGTGACCTTCTCTGATCCGTACTGGTCCATCAAGAAGGTGTTTGTGGTCAAGAAGGGCACCAAAACGAGCGTGGACGAAATCCGCAAGGGAAACAAGCGTGTGGGCGTCCAGCGGGGCACCAACGAGCACGAACTGCTTGAGCAGGAAGTGGAGAACAAGGTTTCCAACTTCACCCTGCGTTTTTATGATTCCGGCCCCATGGCCATTGAAGATCTGCTGAACGGCCGTGCCGATGCGGTGGCCATGGACAGCGCTCCGGCCAATGACGCCATCGCCAAGGGCAAGCCCGTTGAAATCGTCGGCGAATTTGCCCCGAACGACGACTTTGCCGTGGCAACGCGCAATGAAGATCAGGAACTGCGCGACATCCTGAACAAGGGCTTCAAGCTCCTTATGGCCGATCCGTACTGGCAGGAACTGCAGGCCAAATACTTCAAATAACCGGATGAAGTTGTATGCCGCGCCCCTGTGTAACGGGGGTGCGGCCTGGTCCGCGCGGGACTTCTGGGGTTTCGCGCGGCATTGTTGCGCCCTTCCCCAGAGTTGCTGGTTGCAGCTGTTTCTCCCGGAGTTCTCATGACCGAACTGTTGCTGGCGAAACTGTCCGTGATTCTTGACGCCCTCCCTTATATCCTTGAGGGAACGCTGGTAACCATTCTCACGGTTGCCGGTTCGCTGGCGCTTGGCTTTGTCGTGGGCGTTCCCATGGCTGTGCTTGAAGTGTACGGGCCGCGTTGGAGCCGCTGCCTTATCCGGACGTATGTCTGGTTTTTCCGGGGCATGCCCATTCTTCTTCTGCTGTTTTTGTTTTACTTTGGACTGTTTGAGATCCTCGGCCTGAATCTCTCCACCATCACCGCCTCGTGTCTGGTGCTGGGCATGGCCTCGGCAGCGTATCAGTCGCAGATTTTCCGCGGCTCCATTCAGAGCCTGCCCGCCGGGCAGCTGCGGGCGGCGCTGGCGCTGGGCATGCGCGAGTCTGAAGGCATTGCCTTTATCGTGCTGCCGCAGGCACTGCGGCTTTCGATTCCCGGCTGGTCCAACGAATTTTCCATCCTGCTCAAGGACTCCGCCATGTGTTTTGTGCTGGGAACGCCCGAAATCATGGCCAGGACACATTTTGTGGCTTCGCGTACCTACGAGCACCTGACGCTGTATCTGACGGCCGGCGTCCTGTATTTCTGCATTACCCTGGTGGGGGTGAGCCTGCTGCGCCGTCTTGAGCGCAAGGTCAGCATTCCCGGCTACACTTCGGCTGCAGCCTCTTTCTAGTCCGTCTGTCAAATCGTTTGAGGAACCCGCTCATGTCAGCTTCGCTTCCCCCTGTCCTTTCCGCCCGACACATTTCCGTCAATCTTGGCGGCAAGCAGATCCTCGACGATGTGTCTCTTGACGTGTCGCCGGGCGAACTCAAGGTTCTTATTGGTCCTTCCGGCGCAGGCAAAAGCACGTTTTTGCAGTGCCTTAACTTTCTGATTCCTCCGGACAAGGGAACCGTGAGCCTTGAAGGCAGTGAGATCAACGCCAGGGATCCGCGCGCACTGAGCCTTTACCGCCGGCAGGTGGGCATGATTTTTCAGGATTTCAACCTGTTTGACCATTTGACTGCGGTGGACAACGTGGCGATTGCGTTGCGCAAGGTTGCCGGGCAGTCGCGGGAAGAAGCGCGCAGGCGGGCCATGGACGAGCTGGATCGCGTCGGGCTGTCCCAAAAAGCGGGGTTGTATCCGGCGGAGCTTTCTGGCGGGCAGAAACAGCGCGTGGCCATTGCCAGAGCCCTGGCAATGGACCCAAAGGTCATGCTGCTTGACGAACCCACTTCGGCGCTTGATCCTGAGCTTGTAGGCGAAGTGCTGGCGGTCATCCGCGACCTTGCCGCAGGGGGCATGACCATGATCATGGCTACCCACCAGATGGATTTTGCCCAGGCCCTGGCAACCGAAATTTTGTTTATGGAACAGGGCCGCATCATCGAACAGGGCTCCCCGGCCACACTGCTGGCCCCCGGAGCAGGAACCCGTACTGGCGACTTCTGCCGTCGCCTGCTGGACGCCGCCCCTGCTGCGGCAAAGGATTGACCGTGCAGGAGTGGTCTGAACTGTCGTTTATTGTCGACAGGGTTCTCCCGGCGCTGAATGACGGGTTGATCATGTCGCTGGCACTCATCGTGCCGTCGTCGACCATCGGTTTTGTTCTGGGGGTCTGTACCGGAGTGGCCAGGGTGTTTGGGCCGCGCTGGCTGCGTTGTCTGGGTAATTCCTTTACGACGTTGTTTCGCGGGGTGCCGCTGGTTGTGCAGCTCATGATTTTGTATTTTGGCCTGCCCAACCTCGGCATCTATCTTGAACCGTATGCCGCCTCGGTGATCGGTTTTATCCTGTGCACGGGCGCCTACCAGTCCGAATATGTCCGCGGGGCGCTGCTGTCCATCAAACAGGGGCAGATCAAGGCGGCCTCTGCCCTGGGGTTCACCCGCCTGCAGACGATCCTCTGGATCGTTGCGCCTCAGGCAGCCCGCCGCGCCCTGCCCGGCTGCGGCAACGAAATCATTTATCTTATCAAATATTCGTCGCTTGCCTACGTCATTTCCTGTATCGAGCTGACTGGAGAAGCCAAAATCCTTGTGTCGCGCACCTTCCGGCCCACCGAAATCTATTTGGCGGCCGGCGTCTACTACCTGGTCATGGTCAGCGCCGCCACCTGGATTCTGCGCAAACTCGAAGAGCGCTTTGCCGTTCCCGGCTTCTGTGGCGCCAAAAAGTAGCCTTTTGCGGAGCAACAAGATCACCATGCCCACACAGGAACATATTCGCAATTTTTGCATCATCGCTCACATCGACCATGGCAAGTCCACCCTTGCCGACCGCATTCTTGAAAAGACCCACCTGGTGTCTGAACGCGAAAAGCGCGATCAGTATCTGGACAAGATGGATCTCGAGCGCGAACGTGGAATCACCATCAAGGCCCAGAGTGTCCGCATTCCCTACACGGCCGAAAACGGCAGGACATATATCCTGAACCTGATCGACACACCGGGCCATGTGGACTTCAACTACGAAGTTTCCCGTTCCCTCGCTGCCTGCGAGGGCGCGCTGCTCGTCGTGGATGCAACCCAGGGTGTCGAGGCGCAGACGCTGGCCAACGTGTATCTTGCGCTGGATCACAATCACGAAATCATTCCTGTGTTGAACAAGATTGATCTGCCCAGCGCCGACGTGGAGCGGGTGAAAAAGGATATCGAAGAGTCCATCGGACTCAACTGTGACGAAGCGCTGCCCGTCAGCGCAAAAACCGGCGAAGGCGTGGATGCCGTGCTTGAAGCCATTGTGCACCGCCTGCCAGCGCCGGAAGGCGATCCAGAGGCTCCGCTGCGGGCGCTGATTTTTGACTCGTGGTACGATTCGTACCAGGGCGTTGTCACCCTGTTCCGCATTGAGGACGGGAGGTTGCGCCGCGGCGATCGGATCCGCCTGTTTGCCACAGGCAAGGAATACGAAGTGACCCGGCTGGGCGTTTTTTCGCCGGAAAGCAAGGATATGGAGTGTCTGGCGGCAGGTGAGGTCGGATTTTTGTGCGCCAACATCAAGGAGCTTGGTGACGCCAAGGTTGGCGACACCATCACGCTGGCGGACAATCCCTGTGCCGAACCGGTTCCCGGTTTCAAGGAAGTCAAGCCGGTAGTGTTTTGCGGGTTGTATCCTTCAGATCCCAGCGATTATGAAGCGCTCAAAAGCGCTCTTGAAAAGCTCCAGCTCAACGACGCAGCTTTTTCGTGGGAACCCGAAACCTCGCAGGCCCTGGGTTTTGGCTTCCGGTGCGGCTTCCTCGGGCTGTTGCACATGGAAATTATCCAGGAACGTCTGGAGCGGGAATTTATGGTCGATCTCATCGCCACCGCGCCGTCTGTCATCTACCGTGTGGAAACGACTGACGGCAAGGTCGCAGAAATCGACAATCCCTCGCTGCTGCCTGACGCGTCGCGCATTGCATCGCTGGCCGAGCCGTATGTCCGCATCGACATCCATGTGCCGGGCGAATATGTGGGCAACGTCCTCAAATTGTGTGAAGAGAAGCGCGGCATTCAGAAAAATTTGCACTACATGAGCACCAACCGCGTGGTGGTGACCTACGAGTTGCCGTTTGCGGAAATCGTGTATGACTTTTTCGACCGTCTCAAGTCCGCGACCCGCGGGTACGCCTCCATGGATTACGAAATGGTGGACTACCGGGCCTCCAGCCTTGTGCGGCTGGACATTCTGCTCAATGGCGAGCCCGTGGACGCGCTGTCGGTCATTGTGCACAGGGATCGCGCCTATCCGTATGGCCGCGCGCTGGCGCTTAAGCTCAAACGCACCATTCCCCGCCAGCTGTTTGAAGTGGCCATTCAGGCTGCCATCGGGCAGAAAATCATTGCGCGCGAAACGGTTTCGGCCCTGCGCAAGAACGTGACCGCCAAATGCTACGGCGGCGACATTACCCGCAAGCGCAAGCTGCTTGAAAAGCAGAAGGAAGGCAAGCGCCGCATGAAGCGCATGGGGAATGTGGAACTGCCGCAGGAAGCGTTCCTGGCGGCGTTGCAGGTGAGCGACGAATAGCAGGCGTCTTTGGGCAGGTGTGGCGGGTCCTTCTCCCGGGCAGCACCGGGAGGACAGAGGGTGGGCACGCTGCACGCGTCAGGTTGCAATCAGGCCCCGGCAGGGAGGCAGGCCCCCTGTACCCCTAAAGGGGGGCCTTGCTTTTTGGCATGGCGGCAAGGCCGTCTGTCCGTTTTTCTGCAGAGGCAAACGCGCTCTTTTGTGCCTGGCTTTTCGGTTGTTGGAGGGGCCTTGCACCGCCGCAACCCGCTCCTTGTGGATTGCTGACGGGCGGGTTTGAGCTGCCGGCATGAGCCGCAACGGCGTTTTGCGTTTGCGCATGCGGGGCGGCATGCGCCGCCAGTACGGCTTGAGGGGACAGACAGCAGGAGCGCCTGCCGTCCTTTTATCCGATCAGCGCCAGCAGCCATTCAGGCATGCGCACAGGCCTGCCTTCAAGGTTGGTGCAGGCATGCTCAGTAAAGCCCTCTGCGCGGACTACAGCGCGCTCGGCGTCGGTAAGCTGATAGACAAACCGGATGGACGCCCTGCCGTGCGAGGCCATGCCCACACGCACCCAGACGAGCTCGTCGTAGCGCGAAGGGATTCGATACCGGCATCCGGCTTCGCGAACAGGCAGCATCAGGCCTTTTTCCTCAACCAGCGCATAGCTCATGCCCAGCTGGCGGATGTAGGCACTGCGGCCGCGTTCAAAAAGGTGAAGGTATTCGGCATAGTACAAATAGCCCATGGCGTCGGTTTCGCCATAGGAAATCCTGTGCTCCATCCAGACGCTTCTGGCAGGAAAGGCTTGCATGACTGAGGTCCTCCGGATAAAAACATCATTGTTGACGGCGCCATTCCCGGCTTGAGCGGGTTCCTGCCGCGCGCCTTCGCATGCTGGCAGGGAGGGAACGTTGTCTCCCAAAGGATACGGTACGCTATGAAACACGCTGCTCTCACGGGCTTTCTGGGCATGCTGCTTTGCATCGCACTTTTGGGCTGCGCTGACAGGCAGGCCGTGACGCCACTGCTCGCTGACGAAACGTCGGCCGTGGCCCAACAGGTGGCCAGAACAATGACGCCCGCCGATCAGGGGCTGGCCTCCTGGAATGATCTGGCGCCTGCCATTGACGCCAGTTTGGCCTATGTGGCTTCCAAGGCGTCTGACGACATCGCGGTCGCTCAAGATGACGTGGCGGTGACCTGGGCCGAAGTCGCGCAAAGCCTGCACCGCCTGCGTGCGCTGCTTCCCCAGCTGGATGACAACCCGGGCCTGCTCGCCGAGCAGTTCCTCTGGCTGCGCCTCAATGACGGCGCGCAGTTCTCGGGGTACTACGAGGCTGAAGTGAAGGCAAGCCATAAGCCTAGCGAAAAATATTGTCACCCGCTGTACCGGCGTCCGCCCGATTTGCATACGGTGATGTTGGGCGACTTTTCGCCGGAGCTCATTGGCATGCGCCTTGTTTACCGTATCCATGAAGGCGGAGGGATTGTCCCTTACTACAGCCGCTCGGAAATCGAAGAAGGCGTGCTCAAGGGGCAGGAGCTTGCCTGGGTGACCAGCGCCCTCGACGCCTATTTTTTGCAGATTCAGGGATCGGGCCGTCTGCATTTTGAGGATGGCTCTGTGTTGAGCGCCTTGTACGACGGCGACAACGGCCGGCCCTATCGCAGCCTTGGCCGCAGAATGATTGACGAAGGACTGATCCCGGCTGAGGAAATCAGCATGCAGAGCATCCGCGCCTGGCTTATGGCACACCCTGAAAGACAGGACGAGATGCTCAACTATAACCCCCGCTATGTGTTCTTCCGGTTGCGTGACGAACCGCTGGTCGGCGCCATTGGCCGTCCTCTCACACCGTATGTCACGCTTGCTGTTGACAGGACCACCTTCCCTCTGGGCGGGGCCCTGGTGTACAAAACCGCCCTGCCCCGGCAGGTGGCGGACGGCTCCCGTGCTGAACCGAAGCCGGTTGTCGGCATAGGTCTGGCCCAGGATACGGGCGGAGCCATCAAATACCGGCGGATTGATCTGTTCTGTGGAAGTGGCGACCGGGCTGCCTATGAGGCCGGGCATCTCAATATGGCGGGCGAGGTCTGGCTGCTGCTGGCCCGCTAGAATGGCGTCTTTTGGGTGAGACGCTGGTTTAAAAACCGCGCTGCCCGTCGGCGAACCGCATGTTTTTTTGAAGTACGCGGGTGGCGATGATGTTTGGCGTTGGTGCGAATGTCAGCTGCTCCAAGGTCCCGGCAGCGTTATTGCTGCAAGAGGTACGCATGAATAAGTCCGATACGGCGCGCATGCCGCAGAACCAGCACGAAGAGATTATCGAACTGATCGAAATCGTCCGGGAAGAGGAAACTCCTGATGCGGACTCGGAGCTTGGACAGCCTGTTGACATTATTGAACTGAGTGACGCCATAGAAGAGCCCGTGTCACAGGAGCAGCGCCCGCAGTTTGGCTTTGGCAGGGAACATGCCGGCAGTGGACAGGACACCGCGCCGGCTGCGAAGGAGGATGCCGCCGTACAACCGTGCGACACGCCTTCAGATGATACGGCTGCGGATGCGCAGGCTGAAGAGTCCGGCGCTGTGGCGGCTGCCGGCGCTGCGGCAGATGCGGCAGATGCGGCAGATGCGGCCGCGAGCGGGATTGCCAGTGTTCCCTTTGCGGCAGAGACTGTTGCCTGTGCCGCAGTGGAGCCGCAGGCGTGCGCTGACCCCGAAACGGCGGCGCTGCGCGAACGGGTGCGCGCACTTGAAGAGCAGCTGGCACAGGCCAGTATGGACAACGACGCGCTGCACCTTCGTTTGGAAAAGCTTGAACGGCGCGTGGCCGAAAGCCTGGAGCGCAATGAACAGGCGCTTGCCCTGCTTGACGAACGCACGGCCGCGCTGGAGGCGGTGCCTCAGATTTCGCTCGATTCGGTGCAGACGGCCATGGATTCGCTGAGTGGCCAGCTCAACGCGTCTTTGGAGGCCATGCAGAGCCATCTTGAGGCCGTACAGAACGAACTCTATGCGGAAAAGACCCTTGCCACGCTGGTTGACCGGCTTGAACCGGCCATCGACAAGGCCGCCGCACAGGCTGCCGCGCGGATTATCCGGGAGGAAATTGCCCGGATCATGAACCAGGCATAACGCCAGAAAGGGCTTTATATTTTGGGAAACGGACAGCACCCCAGAGGCGCTGTCCGTTTTTTTATGCCTGAGAGGAGGCCGCTGGTTTTTGCCGTAGGCAGGCTGCTGTGGTGTACAGTCGCACCAGGCGCAGCCTACCGGCACTGTGAAGATTTTTGGGATCCGCACCCCTTGCAGCCGCATCCGCAGCTGCAACCGCCGCCGTTTCGACCGGTCCGGTAAAAGCGCCGGATGCAATAGATCGCCGCAGCAATGACACATACTGCCACAAGGATTTCTTCCATAGCAGAACTCCATATTGATTTTCTTTTTCAAATATAGCGCAATTCAGGGCCATGTCAACTCCGTGCGGCAGGCGCGCCCCAGCTGCAATGCCTTTGGGGCATACTGTTTTTTATTTCACATTGTCGGGCAGGATACATCAGTGCCGTTGCCTTTTTAACAGAACAGGCGTAGGCGGATCATACAGCGTTTTTCAGGGCGGTTTTGCCTTCGGCATGAACGTGCTGTGGCGGATGCAGAAAGTGGATGTGATGTGTTCATCCACAAAAAATTTCACATAGTTCCTTGCGTGCGCAGGCACGCGGACCATGTGCAATAACGCCGTTTCAAAAGCCGCTGCCCTTACGACAAGGAGCCGCTATGCCGACTCATCGGGCCCATTTTTTGCTGACTCTTGCCGCCGTGCTTTGGGGCATGCAGCCCATGTTCGTCAAATGGCTTGTGCAGAGCATGACGCCCGTCACGCTGACCCTGATGCGCTATCTGCTGATCAGCCTTGTCATGTTTGTTCTGCTGTTCTGGCAGAAGGACAGCCACCGCCGTCCCATTTCCCCCAGAAATTGGATGCTCCTTGCCTTGATGGGCTTTTCGGGCATTGCCATCAACAACATTGTGCAGTTTGAAGGACTCAAGCTGTCCACTGTCACCAATTCCACGCTCATTGCTTCTGCCTCGCCTACGGTCACAGCGGCGCTGGCAGCGTTGTTTCTCAAGGAAAGGCTGATCCCTCTGCAATGGGTCGGCATGCTCATTTCGTTTTTTGGAGCGTTGTTTCTGCTGACCAAAGGCCGGCTTGACGTTCTGTTGAATCTTTCGTTCAACCGGGGTGACGTCTACTTTGTCATTGCCCAGACGGGCTGGTCTGTGTACGCGCTGCTCAGCGTGCCTGTGCTGCGTGAGATTTCTGCCACCCGGGCGGTGGCCTGGTCGGGGCTTATCGGTTCGGCGCTCTCCGCACTGTGGGGGATCGCCAGCGGTCAACTCCTTTTTCCTCCCATGACGCCGGGCGTGCTGGGCGCCTTTGCCTATATCACGTTTGGCGGTGGCGTTTGCGCCATGCTCTGCTGGAATCTTGGCGTTCGTGCCGTTGGTGCGAGCGAGGCTTCCATTTTCCTCAATATCCTTCTGGTGATAGGCCTGTTCTGCGGCGTAACCTTCCTTGACGAACCGTTCCGCATTCAGCAGGGCTGCGGCAGCCTGGCCATTCTTGGCGGCGTATATCTGCTCACACACAGCCACAAAGTCCAGGCCTGGCGCGACACCCATCCTTCAAAGCGATCGCTCTTGCAGCTTATCCGGCACCCGTTGCGCCACCTTCACCGGCGGGCGCGGTAAGTGGATTTGCGCGGCGCACTGCCGCAGTCTGCGCCTCTGCGGGACGGCAGCGGGCAAGTGCGGCTTGCGGCCGTGTGGTGTCTGCAATGACGGGCTGGCGCGTTGGCATATTCAAGGCCGGTACGTCCTTTCACAGGCGTTCATGGATGGCTGGCATCCCTCAGGACCGGGGGCGGCCCTGCCCTGCCAGCGCCGTCCATTGGCGTGATTGCGCGGAATGCCTGTATGTTGTTGTGAATCATCTGCGCAGGTGTGAAACGGCGTCCGGATCTGGTGGCAAAAAAACACTGTGCCTGTCCGGCAGGATAGGCCGTGCGGCGGCTGTCCTGCGCCGTTTGAAACAAGGCAGGGCCGCCGGACGCGATTGTTCCGGAGCAGCTGCCCGCCATCCGTTGTGGTCAGGGCTGCCCTCTTCGCTCTGTTCAGAACCGAACCCTTTGCAAAAGGAGAAGCTCTATAGCCGTGTTTGAGTGCTCCCTATGTTGTTTCGGAGCACAGGCAGACCCGGGGAGAGGACCGTCAGGCTCCCTGCAATGGAAGAGGGCCGTATGGCCCGGCCGGTGCGGATCTGCGTGCGCTGGGCGGGCGGTATTTTCAAGGAGGCGTTGCGCCGGGCCATACGGAAGCGGCACAACGCCTTTTTTTGGGGGGGAGAGGAAGCGAGCGCCCCGTTGCCAGAGACAGAACCGCCATGCCGGCGGAAGAGACAACTTCGGCGGCATGGCGGCAAAATGTGGCAAGGGCGCCGCATACGCGGCAATGTGTCAGGCTTCCTGGGACGGCGGCATCACGCCACGGGCAATCTTTCTGGCCCGGTAGGCAACGTGTTCCAAAGCGCTCAGCACCTCAATGAAAACCAGACCGGTCTCGGCGTCGCAGGTGCCCGCGTTGAGCCGTTCCATATGCTTGTCACGCAGGCGGCCTTCTTCCTGGCGGATGGCTTCGGCTTCGCGTTCAACTTCTTCATCCAGTTCGTAAGTGCCCTGGTCCAGAATCTGGATGGCCTTTGCCGTGCAGCTCTTGACGCGCGCGTACAACGCCTGCAGCTCCTTCATTGCTTCCGGCGAAAAGTCGCGGCTGCGGTGCTGGCGGTAGTCGTAAAACTCCAGCATGCGGATGCCTGTGTCGCCGATGCGTTCCATATCTCCCGAGCAGACCAGCAGTGCATGCAGCTGGTTGCTTGCGCCTTCAGGAATGCGCGCCTTGAAGATGTCGTCAGCGTAAGCCAGGATGGCCTTGTGCATGTCGTCCATGCGGTTTTCCAGCGACTGGATAACCTCGCGCCGGCTGAGATCGCCGTGGAAGAACAGGCTTTCTACAGCGTCAAGCTGACGGCGCATGACACCACCCATGTGCACGCACTGGTTGCGGACCGCATCCACCGCCATGACCGGGGTCACGCTGATGAGCTTGGGATCGAGGTACTGGAGATCTTCCACCACGTCGAGCTCGCGATCGGGAATGATCCGCCGGATCAGTGCGGCGAAGGGATGGACAAAGGGCAGGAACAACAGCGTATTGCAGATGTTGAACAACGAGTGGGCATTGGCTATCTGATGGCCGACGGTGGAGGCCGTAGACTGGATGAACCCGAGATAGAGCGGCATCAGTGGCAGGAAGATGCTCACGCCAATCACGTTGAACAGCACATGCGCTGCGCAGGCCTGCTTGGCCGCGCGGCTGGTGCCGATGGAGGCCAGAACGGCTGTGATGGTGGTGCCGATGTTGTCCCCCAGAACAATGGGGATGGCTGCCTCAAGGGGAAGGAGCCCCTGCATGCCCAGCGCGATGGTCAGGCCCACGGTGGCCGAGCTGGACTGCACCAGCAGGGTGAGCACCATCCCTGCGAGCACGCCCAGCAGGGGTTCGTCGGCCAGGGCCAGGAACAGTTCCTTCTGGTCGCGCAGAACGCTGGTTGCGTCCTCCATCGTCTGCATCCCTACAAACAGCAGGCCAAAGCCTATCAGTACCGAACCAAAATTTTTCCAGCTCGGCTTTTTGCTGAGGAACATGAACAGCACGCCGACAAGGATGAAAATATATACATAATCCTTGATGTTGATGGCGAGGATCTGACCGGTCACCGTGGTGCCGATGTTGGCACCCATGATGACCCCGATGGCCTGTGTCAGCGTCATGAAGCCCGCTTCCACAAAGCTGACGGTCATAACGGTGGTTGCCGAGCTGCTCTGGATGAGCACTGTGGCCAGCGTGCCCACAAGAACGCCCAGCACCGGCGTGCGCGTCAGCATGGCAATGAGCCGGCGCAGCCGGTCCCCTGCCATCAGCTGAAGAGAATCACTGATAAGTCGGATGGCATACAAAAAGATGCCCACGCCCCCCAGCAGCTGTATAATCCTCACAATCGACATGGATTCTCCTACGGGAAATCGTTGCGCCGCACGTCGCCCGCTGTCAGGGGACTTCGGACATGAAACAGGGGCACTGATGCAGAAAGTGCCACCGCATGCCCCTACCGGCTGTTTCTTTTTGGTTTTTTTACAAGTACAGCCATTTTCTTTGAAAGCTATTCCGGTAGATAGCCTCTATTGCGCCTGTAATCAAGCAAAAAATCATTTTCACACGGACCCTTTCCGGCCTGTTCGCCGGCGCAGCGTGCGGAACCTGACTGGATTGTCACACAAGTTTGTGCTAACGGAATGGCTCACCCGGAACCACGCTTTGTTTCGGAATCCGCACGTTTCCCTGAAAGGACAAACCATGGATAAAGTCATTACCCGATTTGCCCCGAGCCCCACGGGACATCTCCATATCGGCGGCGCGCGCACCGCGCTTTTCAGCTGGCTGCTGGCCAGGCACTACGGCGGCGAATTCCGCCTGCGCATTGAAGACACCGATCTTGAGCGCTCCAAGCAGGAGTACACCGATTCCATCCTGGCCTCCATGCGCTGGCTCGGTCTGGACTGGGACGGCGAGCTGGCCTACCAGACCCAGCGTACCGAATTGTATAACGCGGCGGTTGATCGCCTGCTGGAAACCGGCAAGGCCTACTGGTGTTCCTGCACACCGGATGAGGTTGAGGCCATGCGCGAGGCGGCGCGCGCCCGGGGCGACAAGCCCCGTTACGACGGCCGCTGCCGTGACCGGCACCTTGGCCCTGCGCCCGGTTCGGTGGTCCGCCTCAACGTTGCGGCGGTCATGCCTGAGGGCGGACGCATCGTGTTCGATGATATGGTCAAGGGGCATATTGCCGTCGACGTCGACGAGCTGGACGACATGATCCTGCGCCGTTCCGACGGGATGCCCACATACAACATGGCCGTGGTGGTGGACGACCACGACATGGGCGTTACGCACGTCATTCGCGGCGACGATCATGTGTCCAACACACCCAAGCAGATTCTTCTTTACAAGGCCCTGGGCTGGGATCTGCCCGTGTTTGGCCATGTCCCGATGATTCTTGGCCCCGATCGCCAAAAGCTGTCCAAACGGCACGGCGCCCGCGCCGTGGTC
Source organism: Candidatus Avidesulfovibrio excrementigallinarum (assembly GCA_018715085.1). Classification (GTDB taxonomy): domain Bacteria; phylum Desulfobacterota; class Desulfovibrionia; order Desulfovibrionales; family Desulfovibrionaceae; genus Avidesulfovibrio; species Avidesulfovibrio excrementigallinarum. The sequence goes on from DVMI01000071.1 coordinate 22,204, forward strand.
GAATACCAGAATGACGGCCTGCTCCCTGCCGCACTGGTCAATTGCCTGGTCCGCCTGGGCTGGTCGCACGGCGATCAGGAATTGTTCAGCATGGACGAGCTGATCCGCTATTTTGACGGCACCAATCTCAACAGTTCCGCCGCGGCCTTTGACTTTGAAAAGCTCAACTGGTTCAACGCGCATTACCTCCATGAAACGCCGGTGGACGAGCTGGCCCGCCTTGTGGAACCCTTTGTTGCCCGCAAGGGACTGACCGCCAGCGCCGAAACGCTTGCTCCCATGGTGGCCCTTTACCGCGAGCGTGCCAACACGCTGCTGGATCTGGCCGACGACATGGCCCGGCTGATCTGTCCTACCGAGGCCATTGTGTATGACGAAAAGGCGGTCGCCAAGGCGCTGACCGAGGAAGGCCGGGCTCAGCTGCGCGCCCTGCACGGCGTGTTTGCCGCGCTGCCGGCCTTTGACCCTGCCACCCTTGATACGGCGCTTAACAACTATGTGTCTGGCAACGGTCTTAAGTTCAAGCAGGTGGGCCCCCCACTGCGCGTGGCCCTGCTGGGCAATCAGAGTGGCCCGCATCTGCCTGATCTGATGGCCGTCATGGGACGCGAACGCGTGCTTGCCCGCCTTGAGCAGGCCGGACGGGCTTAAGTGAAGCCGCCCGAAGCGGCCCGCCGCTTCGGGCTTTCTGTTTTTATCGGGATACCCAGAGTATCCGCTTGGCAGCCAACATTTTTTATGGAGAATCCCCCATGCGCTGGAGCCAGTGCTATATTCCCACTCTCAAAGAAGCCCCGGGCGATGCGGAAGTCATCAGCCACAAACTGCTGCTGCGTGCCGGCATGCTCAGAAAACTTACTGCCGGCATCTATACCTGGCTGCCGCTTGGGCTGCGCACGCTGAACAAAACCGCCAACATCATCCGTGAGGAAATGAACCGTGCCGGCGCGCAGGAAATCCTCATGCCGTCGGTACAGCCCGGCGACCTGTGGCGCGAATCAGGCCGTTGGAGCAAATACGGCAAGGAACTGCTCCGCTTCCGTGATCGTCACGACAGGGATTACTGCCTCGGCCCCACCCACGAAGAAGTGATCACCGATCTGCTGCGCGGCGAAGTGCGTTCATACCGCCAGCTGCCCATGAATCTTTACCAGATTCAGACCAAATTCCGTGACGAAATCCGGCCCCGTTTCGGCCTCATGCGCGGCCGTGAATTTTTGATGAAGGACGCCTATTCCTTTGACCGGGACGATGCCGGGGCGGACGAAAGCTACCGCAAGATGTTTGAGGCCTATAAGCGTATTTTTTCGCGCATGAAGCTCAAATTCCGGCCTGTGGAAGCAGATTCCGGATCCATCGGCGGCAACTTCTCGCACGAATTCATGGTGCTTGCCGAAACCGGCGAAGACACTATTGCCTACTGCAACCACTGCGACTGGGCTTCCAACGTGGAACGCGCGGCCGTGCGCCTGCCCGCTGCCGCCGTGCCGGCAGACTGCCCCGCCATGGAAGACGTGCACACGCCGGACAAGCACACCATTGAAGAAGTTTGCGCCTTCCTTGGTGTGTCGCCCACACGGCTTATCAAAACGCTGCTTTTTGCCGCTGACGGCAAGCCGGTGGCCGTGTTGCTGCGCGGCGACCGCGAACTGAACGAAGTCAAGCTGAAAAACCTTCTTGACGCTGACGAAATCGTGTTTGCCACGCCGGAGCAGGTGCAGGCCTGGACAGGCGCGGCCACAGGGTTTGCCGGCCCGGTGGGGCTGCTTGCGCGCTGCCCGGGGTTGCGCCTGCTGGCCGACAACGAACTGCGGGGCACCACGGACATGATTGCCGGAGCTAACAAGGACGACACGCATGTGCTGCATGTCCGGCTTGATCGTGACTTGGCGGAAGCGCCGGAATGGGCGGATTTGCGCCAGATTACCGCCGACGATCCCTGCCCGCACTGCGGCGGGAGCATCGGCCTTGCCAAGGGCATTGAAGTCGGCCACGTCTTCAAGCTGGGCACCAAGTATTCTGAAGCCATGCACGCCGTGTTCCTCGATGAGCAGGGGCAGGAGCAGGTCATGATCATGGGCTGCTATGGCATCGGGGTTTCCCGCGTGGTGGCCGCCTGCATCGAACAGTGCAATGACGCCGACGGCATCGTGTTCCCCCCGGCGCTGGCACCCTATCAGGCAATGGTGGTCAACCTCGATCCCAAAAAGCAAGAGGCTTCGGCCAAGGCTGATGAACTCTGTGATATCCTTGAAAAAGAAGGCCTTGATGTACTGCTTGACGATCGTGAAGAGCGCCCTGGAGTCAAGTTCAAGGATGCGGATTTGCTGGGGCTGCCCTTCCAGCTGGTGATCGGCGGCAAGGGGCTGGCCAGGGGCATTGTGGAAGCCAAGGATCGCCGCACCGGCGTCAAAACCGAGCTGCCTCTCGAAGGCTTTACGGAGGCTTTCCGCGCGTGGCGGCAGGAAGTGCTGCACGGCTGGGGCTACTAGAGGTGCTGTGCGGCAGGGCGTTTTTGCCGCCGCACCCGTATGCCGGCGGACATGACGGCGCCGTGTCCGGCATAGGACCGCGCCGCACTGATCCGCACAGCGGAAAAGTCGTTTACTTCTGAAACAGGCGCGGGGCATCCCCGCGCCGCCCGAGGGCTCCTTTGCGGTTTTGCAAGGCAGTCCATGCTGGCATGGCAGCCGGAGCCAACACGTTGTGACTGCGGGTGCCGTCCCGGCGTCAGCCCTGACCGGCGTGCTCCTCCTGGTGGACACGGGGATCCGGGCGGGGAACATCCCTGCAAATAAGGATGCAGATACAGCGCCGGTTCAACAATGACGCGCTCCCTCCACTTCTGCCCCTCCCGTCAATAGTATGCAGCGCCCCGCCACGCCGACAGTCCGCCCGCCTCTGCCCGATCCGTGCAATACGGTTCGGCCACGTCCGCTGCAGCCGCCATTGTTCAGGCAGTGTGTTCTGCTGGCCTTTGTGTGTGGGGCCGGAGCGTACCTTTGGACGCCCTGTCTGTTTGTTCCGGGCATCATGATTTGGCTTGACAGGCGTTGTGGCACGCCTCGGGCCGTTGTGCTGCTGTCGCTGGCCGTCACGTTTGGTTTTGCCTACGCCGCCGTGAACGATCGCAGCGATCCGCCGCCAACGCCGGAGTGGATGTACGACCGCGAAGCCGTTTCTGTTTCCGCTGTGGTCAGCGACACGCGCGGCCTGCCTGGCCAGCGGATCCGTCTGATCCTCGACGAGCTTGTTGCCCGGGACAAGCCGCTGCCGGGCAAACTGGTCTGGACGTGGGACGCTCCGCCACAGCGTCTTGTGCCCGGCACCCGGGTTCATATTGTGTTACGAGTGCTGCCTGTCGGCGGTTTTCGCAATCACGGCGCCGGTGGAGACAGTGGCCTGTACTGGCGCAGACAGGGTGTCTTTTGGCGTGCCTGGAGCGCAGGCGCAGTCGAAGGCCTGACTGTCGAACAGCCTGACAGTCAGGCTGCCTCGTGGCTGGAGCGGCTGCAACACAGCGCCGACGCTCTGCGCGAATCGTGGCTTGCCTCTTACGTCGCTGCGCTCAACCGCCTGTACCCCATTCCAGCAAAGCCGTTCCGCTACGGCGAAGCTCCGGCCGGCGCTCCGCACGGCTGGGGATATCTGCCGGCCCTGGTCTTTGGGGATCGCACCTGGCTTGGCCTTGATGACGTGGAGCGGCTGACCCGGGCAGGGCTTGTGCACAGCATCGCGCTGTCCGGGCAGCACCTGGCGGTTGTGGGCCTGCTTGCGGGCGTTGTTGTTCTGATCCTGCAGTGTGTGCGTCCGGGCGTTCTGTTGCGTATGGCGCGGCTTAAACTGGCGCTGCTGCTGTCTTTGCCGCCGGCGCTGGGATATCTCTGGCTGGGTGACGCGCCGCCTTCACTGCAGCGCGCCGCGCTCATGCTGGCGTTTTGGACGCTGTTCCGGCTGTTGAACCGCCCTACCGCGTTTCCAGACGCCCTGTTAGCCGCGCTGTGCTGCCTGACGCTGTCTGATCCCGCGCTGCTTGCCGACATCGGCGTCCAGCTGTCGTTTGGCTCTGTGGCCGGTATCGCGCTTATTGCGCCAACGCTCAGCGCGTTGTGGGAGAGGCCTTTTTCCCGCACCCGTCGGGGCGCCATGCAGTTTTGCCGCAACGCGGTTCTGGGCACGTTAGCCTGTTCGCTGGCCGTTCAGATTGCCACCCTGCCCCTTGTGCTTACGATTTTTGGCCGTGTGCCGGCACTGTTCCTGCTCAATCTGCCCTGGCTGCCAGTTCTGGGATTTTGGGTCCTGCCGCTGGCGCTGCTGGGGCTTGTTGCCGTTGTTGCAGGGGTGACGCCACTGGCTGACATCCTGTTGCGGCTTGCTGCAGAACCTTGTTTCATCTTGAGCGAGGTGCTGCGCTTTCTTGACGGACAGGGCTGGCTGCAAAGCCCATGGCTGCCCCGGCCTCATTGGACATCGTGCCTGGGCTGGGTTCTGCTTGTGCTGGCTGCGGCCTTTGCCCTGCACAGGCCGCGCCCGCTCCCCCGCACGTTTTGGCGCATGGCGGTGGCAGGCGCACTGCTGCTGGTGTGCGGTCCGCTGATCTGGCTGGCAGGCTGTGCTTCTGACGATATCCGTCTGCGCCTGCTGGACGTTGGACAAGGGCAGGCCGTCCTGATTGAAGGGCCGGGACATCACCGGCTGATTGTTGACGGCGGGGGCGTTCGTTCTGCCCGCTTTGACACGGGGCGCGACATCCTGCGGCCGGTTCTGACCGCCAACAGCCCCCTTTGCGCCGATCTTGTCGCGCTGTCGCACCCGGACCTTGACCATCTGAAGGGCCTGCTTTTTCTGGCCGATCACGCCTCGCTGCGCCAAGTGCTGCTGCCTGCCGTTGTCAGGGGGCACACGTCTGCCAGGCCGTTGTACCAGACGTTTCAAGACCGGCTCGGGGAGCGCCGGATTCCCGTTCGCCTGTTGGAACGCGGCGACAGGATTGACATCGCTCCGGGGTTCTGGATCGAGGTGCTCACGCCGGACAGGCGTGAACGTCAGCGCGCCAACGACGGGCTTATTTTCCGCCTTGTACTGCACGGGCACGGCCTGGCAATCATCCCCGGCGATGCTGAAAAAGCCACGCTCAACCGCCTGGTCAGAAGCGGCCTTCCGTTGCAGGCCGACATCCTCATTGCGCCGCATCACGGCTCGCGCAGCAGCCTTTCCGCATCGTTCATCCGTGCCGTCAATCCCCGCGCCGTACTTGTCAGTTGCGGAGCGTTCAACCGCTGGGGATTTCCTTCCGGCGAGCTGCGTCAGCTTCTCGCCAGCCTCCGCATTCCTTTATATACGACCGCCGAATTCGGAGAGCTTGACGTCCTTTGGGACGCCGCCCTTTCTGTGGATGCCCGGCAGGACGGCCTGTCCGCGCCAGGGCGTTCTTGTACCGTTATTCCTTATGCAACAAGCCATTGAATGGCGATGTGAGGTTTTTTCATGGTCTTTGACAAAACGCCGGAACAGCAGCCCGAACAGCGTGCCGCGTCGTCCGCCGCCAGTCCCACCCCAAAAAGTCTGCGGACCAGGGCCCGTCTTGTCGAGGCAGCCAGCCGCCTGTTTGGCGTGCGCGGCTTTACGGGCGTCAGCACCCGGGCCATCGCCCGCGAGGCCGGCTGCAACATAGGGCTGATCGCATTTCACTTTGGCAGCAAGCAGAGCCTTTATCAGGCCGCGCGCGATGCCGTGCGCGAACGGCTGGCGGCCATTGTGCTGCCGGCAGCCGCGCATCTGCGCCAGGCGCTGGAGCGCAATGCGTCGCCTTCCGAACTGCTCCAGGCCGTGCAAACCGAAATCGGCGGGATCCTCGGGTCGCTTCTTATGAAGGATTATCAGCCCGAACGGTTTATGCTGCTGATGCGCGAACTGCAGGAAACCGACGAACAGGCGAACAGGCTGTATGCCACAGTGCTCATCCCCATGATCAGCGCGCTTGAGGATGTGATCATGGTCATATCGGGCAACGCGTCGCGCAGGCGTGCGCATCTTGGCGCATTTTTGCTGGTTGACGCCATCATTGGCGTGCTGCGCGACTATCCCCTGTTTCACCCGCATATGCATTCCGATTCAGACGCGCAGACCGACGCCCGCATTCTTGCTGAAATTATCGGAACCGGTGTGGCGGCGGCGTTTGGCGAGCTCCAGCGCCGCAACAGCACGGCAGAAAACGGGCCGCCATCGCCGGAACTGCCGGTCGAAGCCTGACACGGCGGCAGACGTCCGTGCGGCCGGCCGCTGCGCGGCATTGCGGGAATGCGCGGCAGCCGGTGCCGTGTTTGCAGTATGGTTTTTACAGGCGCGCCAGAGCGTGTGTCGCGTCTGCGCAGGCCGGTTCAGCGCTACACGCTGATCCGCCGGAACCAGCATTCCGGCAGCAGCCGGACGACCCACATGATCACCCGCCACCAGCGCGGCGTATACAGCACTGCCCGGCCGTGATCCACGGCGTTCATGATGTCGCCGGCCACGCGTTCCGGCGTTGCAATCAGCCAGCGCGGCAGCGTGCGGCCGGCGATCATCGGCGTATCCACAAGGCCGGGCTTGACCGTCAGCACCTGCACTCCCGACCGCCAGAGCCGCGCGTGCAATCCCGACAGCAGGGCTGTCAGTCCCGCCTTGGCGCTGCCATACAGATAATTGGCGCTGCGTCCGCGATCGCCCGCCACCGAGCTGATTCCGATGATCAGCCCTGCCCCGCGCCGCTCAAATTCGCTGGCTGCAAGCTCCAGCAGCCGTGCCGGCCCGTTGAAATTGACGCGCAAAAGGCGCTCGGCATATTCCGCATCGTCCCTGGCCGTCTGGGCATTGCCAAGCAGCCCCACGGCGCACAGCACCGCCTCGGGACGGCGCGGCAGCGCCTGCCAGAAGGTCGCGTGACCGTCCATGTCAAGAACGTCAAGATGAACGCCAAAGGCCTCGCAGCCTGTTTTGCTGGCCAGTGCGCTTGCAAGCGCAGCCATGCGCTCCGCTCCCCGGCCGGCCAGAATGACCGTCCAGCCGCGTTGGGCAAAGCGCTCCGCCACCGCCATGCCGATCGCCGATCCGCCACCTAGTACAAGCAGTGTCGCCATCATGTCTCCTGTGGTCCGGTGCTGCCCTGGCGCTGCTTGCAGGTTTGGCCGCCGTTCTGCACAAGGTGGTGCGGGCCGGCCGCGACTGGGTTGCAAGCAGGAGATCCAGTACAAAAAAAGCGCCGCGACCGGAACACGGCTGCGGCGCTCTGGAAAAAGCAAAACAGGCTGCGCGGAAGGCTCTTGCCGTCAGCGCGCCGGCCCGGCGGCAGACGCCGGTGCCGGCAGTCCGCCCGGCCTGTGCGGCGAAAAACACGTCAGCGTTTTTCGCTTCCCTGAGGGATGATGCCCCAGCGGGGGAACGAGGCTTCGCCAGCGCCTGTGGGCACAAGCTTGGCTTCACCGCCGTGGCGGGTGATCAGATAAATCTGCTTCTGACCGCTGCGGTTGGACGTAAAGGCCAGGAAATAGCTGTCCGGAGCAAAAGCCGGCTGTTCGTCGCTGCCCGGACCGAACGTCACCTGCCGCTCGATGTTGGTCACAAGATCCTGCACAAAAATGCGGTTGCCCTCGCTTGTCAGGCGCGAAAAGGCCACCAGAGTGCCGTCGGGGCTGATGGAAGGTTCGCTGTTGTAGCCGCCGTTGCGCGAAACGCGGGTTACGGTGCCGGTTTTGAGATCTTTAAGGAAAATCTGCGGCCCGCCAAGGCGGTTGGAGCAGAACGCCATTTTGGTCCCTGTAGCGTCAAACGACGGCGACACGTTGATAGCCGGGCTTTCTTCCAACCCGCGCTCTTTCTTGAACGACCGGTTGAGCAGGAAGATATCCGGATAATGACCTGTGGAAAGACTGACTGCAACGCGGTTGTCCGGCATGAATACCGGCCCGATGACCGTATTGCCGGGGAACCGTACGCGCTGTGTGCGGTTTGTCAGGCGATCCCACACGCCCAGCGCGTGTGTGCGGTCGTCCATGTGCGAGAAGACCACAAAGCGTCCGTCAGGCGACCAGGAAGGCGACATGGAAATGCCGGGGATAGACGTGATCTGGCGCAGTTCCTTGCCTGTGGGCTTGACCAGCCAGATGTTGCGCTGGCGCGCGCTTTTGGCATTTTTGGCAAAGGCGAGGGTCGAAAGGAAAAAGTCCCCGTGCCCGGTCAGGGCCTTCATGAGATCGGCGCAGAAGCGGTCGGCCACTTCTTCAACGCCTGCGGCGCGCACGCCGGAGTAGGCGTTGCCAAACACAAACTTGCCGGAATACGTCTCGTACAGGCGCAGTTCGACAGTCGAGTTTTCGCCGTCGCCCCGGGGCCAGCCCGCCGTAATCACAAGGTCCGCGCCGGCCAGCTGAAACCGCTTGAAGTCCACGTTGGGCGTCTGGTAGCCCGCCAGCACCGTCCCGCCAAGCACGCCCTTGGGATCGGTCATCCGCATGAAGGGCAGAAAGCTCAGGTTCCGGCTGATGGCCTCGTGCAGGCGCTTGCCGTTGGCGTTGGCCTGCCGGTTGGGCCCGGTAAGCGGTGAGGCCATGGCCATGTTCACAATATTCTGGCCAGGACCATAAATGTCGATCTGCATGGCGGCCTGCAGTTGTCCGGCACTGGCCAGCAGCAGCGCACAAACCGCCAAAAGCGTCATCAAAATCCGTTTCATGAAACGATTCCTCCGGTAGGCTCGGGCGTCAGCGCCCCATGAGCTCCAGTGAATTGAAGGCAATAACAATTTCCTGCTGCGCCGGGGTGGGCGGCTTGGGCAGGGTCTGTGTCCTGCGGACGGCATTGACTGCCGAGGCGTCAAAGTCAGCCCGTCCCGAGCTGCGCTCAAGCGAGGCGTCGAGCACCTGGCCTGCCGGATCCAGCTTTACCCGGACATAGGCTACCAGGGGATCGCGCGAATAGGTCGGCATGCTCCAGTTGGGACGCACCGCCATGACCACCATTCCGGCATAAACGTCATACAGGCCGCCGCCTCCGGGGCCGTCGCCTTCTCCGCCGCCGCCACCGCCTGTGCCTCTGGCTTCACGCTTGGCCTGGGCCAGGGCGTTGGCTACCGCAGAAGAGCCGGAACCCCGTCTGTTTTTGGCTTCGGCGCGCCGGGCGTCGGCAAGAGCCGATTTGAGCACGTCTTCAGACGACGGCTGCTTTTCCTTCGGCTTGTCGTCGCCCTTCTTTTCCTGCTTGGCGTCTTTCTTTTCGGCCTGCGGCTTGGCTTTTTCCTGGGCGTTTTTGTCCGGCTTGGTCTCTGGCTTGGGCTTCTTTTCGGATTCCTTATCTTTGCGCGCCTTCTGCTGGCTGTTAAGCGCCACAGCGTCCTTTTCGGGCGCAGGTTTCTTTTCGGGTTTGGCCGGCGGGGGCGTTTTGGCCGGAGCGGGCTTTGCCTGGACAGCGCGTTCAGGGTCGGCGAGCGCTTCGGCCTTGGCTTCCAGTTTTTCAAGTCTGGTGGCGTCGGGCAGCGCTTCGGCGGATTGCCGGGCAGCCGCAGGCGTGTTGAGGACGGGCTCGGCCGCAGGCTTTGCCGGCGCAGGCGAGCCCAGATGTCCCAGAACTGGCGAGGGCAGCTTGTCGCCACCGGGCGCGCCCATGGTCAGGCTGATCTGAATGACCTCCCGATCCAGCTGAATGGGCGGCGACGACGGCCACAGCCAGATCACCGCAGCAACAAGCGCGTGCACGAATATGGAAAAAAGCACACTGCCGAAATTCATGATGCGTCAAGCCCCACAGGCCGTTTAGCGTGTCGCGCGGGCGGCGTTTTTCGTATCGGCCGCCGCGCTGCTGGTGTCGCGCTGGGCGACCATACCCAGTTTGTCTATTCCGGCCGCGCGGATGCGGCCCATGACGTCCACGACCACGCCGTAAGGCACTTCCTTGTCAGCCTGGAGGAAAAGCTGCTTGTTCTGCTCCTTGACGAGCAGCGTCAGTTTTTCTTCCAGCTCTTCAATCGGCACGGCATAGGTGTCCAGGTAAATGGCACCGTCGCTGCGGATGGTCATGACCATGTTTTCCTGCTCGGTAGGCAGGTTTTCCACATGCGTCGTTGTGGGCAGATCCACTTCAAGCCCTTCGGACATCATGGGCGCGGTGACCATAAAAATGATGAGCAGCACCAGCATGACGTCCACAAAGGGCGTCACGTTGATTTCCGATACGAGCCGGCCCTTGCCGGAAGACGAAGATCCCATGGCGTTCCCGTCCCTTATTCGGCCCCGCGCTGGGCCGGCCTGGTCGCATTGATTTCGCGCTGGACACGGTTGAGGAACATGCCGGCAAAATTGATCAGCGTCGTTTCAAGCGTGCCGATTTTGCCCTGAAACGCGTTGTAGCCCACCGTGGCAGGGATAGCCACGGCAAGCCCCATGGCTGTGGCGATAAGCGCTTCCGAGATCCCCGGGGCCACCGTGGCAAGCGAGGCCGACTTCATGCTGCCAATGGCGTGGAACGTGTGCATGATGCCCCAGACCGTACCGAACAGGCCGATAAACGGCGCCGTGTTGGCGGCTGTGGCAAGCAGCGCGATGGAACGGCCGAGCCGGCTCAGTTCGGTGTTGACGCCCTGATGGAGCGAACGGCGCACGTTGTCGGCAACCACGTCGCCCATGTTGCCGGCTTCGCGCGAACGGTTGTATTCGGTAACGCCCTGCTGGGCCACGCCGAACAGCGGCGAGGAAGGATCCGCGCCCAGCGAATGCACGGCTTCGCGCAGGTCGCGGCACTGATCAAACTGGGCCATACCCCTCAGGGCTTTGCGCTGTGCGGCATTGAGGCCGATCCACTTTTGAAAGATCAGCGCCCAGCTGACAATGCTCATCACCAAAAGAAGGGCCAGCACCAGTTTGGCAACCAGCGTGGCCTGTTCCAGCAAGACAAAAACATTGATGTCCATACTAAAGATCCCCAGATTCAGCAGCCCGCGCCGGTCGCGGACGCGCGATGCCACCCATCCTTGTCCACGGCTCGCACGGGCCATATCTTACAGCGACCAATGACAATGCCAAAAACCGCCAGGTAAAAATATCCTGTCGGAATTAGACATTATGCCCGTCCTCAAAAAGTTTGGCAAGTAGCCGATAGCGGGGATTTTTCCCCCGAAAGCTGCATTCTCGCGCCCTGCGCCTCTTGCAGGGAGTGCGGTTTTTCTGTTAAGCGCCTTTCAGCTTGACATTGATTGTTGATAACAGTATCCTTTCTCAAAAGGAAAGACGACATGCGACCGCAAACACGTATGACACGGCAGCGGATGCTCATCCTTGAGGAGTTGCGCAAAAGCCGCACGCATCCCACAGCTGATGAGCTTTACGCGAGCGTACGCAAGCGCCTGCCGCACATAAGCCTGGGGACAGTTTACAGAAACCTGGACTTTCTTGCAGAGTCGGGCGAGATTCTCAAACTTGAAATGGCCGGCTCTACCCGGCGTTTCGATGGCTGCATTGCACCGCACCAGCATGTCCGCTGCAAAATTTGCGGACGGGTTGGCGACATTGAAGGCGTCAATGTGGCTCTTCCCGAAGTGGCAGAGCTTAAGGTCGAAGGGTTTACCGTCACTTCGGCCCATGTGGAGTTTGAGGGCATCTGCGCCCAGTGCGCTGAAACGCTCAAGTAATGTTTTTTCTCCCGTCGCAGCCGGCATGGCGCCCGGGACACACCTTTAGCCCCTTGGAGAACCATTCATGAAATCGCTCAAAGGCACCCGGACAGAAGTCAACATTCTCACGGCGTTCGCCGGCGAATCGCAGGCCCGCAACCGTTACGACTACTTCAGCGCAGCAGCAAAGAAGGACGGCTTTGTGCAGGTCTCGCAGATTTTTGCCGAAACCGCTCTGCAGGAAAAGGAACACGCCAAGCGCCTGTTCAAGTTCCTTGAAGGCGGCGAAGTGAGCATTGCCGCGGCGTTCCCCGCCGGTGTGATCGGCGCCACCCACGACAATCTCATTGCCTCTGCCTCTGGCGAAAATCACGAATACACCCATATGTATCCTGAATTTGCCAAGATCGCCGACGAAGAAGGCTTTTCCGAAATCGCTGCGGTCATGCGCAATATCGCCGTGGCTGAACAGTACCATGAAGAGCGCTTCCTGGCGTTTGCCAAGGAAATCAAAGAAGGCCGGATGTTCAAGCGTGAAACGCCGGTGCGCTGGCGCTGCCTGAATTGCGGCTGTATCGTCGAAGGAACTGAAGCCCCGGCCGTGTGCCCGGCGTGCGCCCATCCGCGGGATCATTTTGCCCTGCTGACCCCGCTGTTCTAGAGACGTTTTCAGGCTCAGCGACGCGCAACGCGTCATCCGCCACGGCCCAGCAGGATGCCTGCAGCAGCGTGTGTCCTGCCTGTGTGCCCCATTGATGGAGGGGGAAGACGGTACGTTCTAAAAAGATCGTACCGCCTTCCCCCTCAGCCTGTTTTGGCTGGCTGACAGAAACACGGCAAGCGGGAATGCCCCGCCTGCCGCACAGTCAGCAGAGCCAGGCCACACTCAGTCTGCAATGCTCTTTGACGTCCGGCAGCCCGTGCATACCGCTGTAGCAAGCAGCATGCCGTCGGCATCGCGGACCTCCACGTCCACTGTCAGCAGCGTCCGTCCGCTATGGCGCATGCGGGCTTCGGCGACCAGCGGTCCATGACTGCCGCCGCGTAAAAACGAAATCGAAGTCTGGGCGTTGAGCGCCACAGATTCGGAACCCGCATTGGCTATTGCGGCAAAGGCCAGATCGGCCAGTGTGAAGATCGCTCCGCCGTGCGCAAGGTTCACGCCGTTGCGCTGGTTTTCGCCAAGCGGCATGCTCACTCGCGAATACTCCGGGGTGGCTTCTTCTACGACCACCCCGACATAGCGGGCAAAACGATCCTTTTCCATCAGATGCTGCTTGATATCCTTGACCATAATGCTCCTTTCGTCAGTATTTTTCTATGCACAGAGGTTCCGGCCGTCAGGCCGGACGGGTCCGCCGCGTCCTTTGGGGGCGCATCCGGCGGGCGCAGGCCCGGGGAAAGACGCCTTCCTCACAGACGCAGAATGCATCGCTTTACAGCGCATTGCCACTGCATGAGTTGTGCATGGGTGGAAAGAGCGCAGCAGAAGCGGCGTATGTTCCGGGGAACGGAAAACGACTGTCCCGCGTGTGACGTCCCGGCTCGGCCTACCAGGGCCATATGCCGGCTGAGGGGGCAGGAGGGCGGGGAGCCTGCCAGCCGCTGTCTCCTCCGCCGCCAAACGCCACGCGGAAGCGCACGCCGGTCAGCACGTCTCCAGGCGCAAGCCTGGCCATGATACGAAAAATTTTGTCCACGTCTTCATTTGTCTGCTGGATGCGGCGGACAAGCTCGAAGCTGGATCCGAAACGCAGATCCGTAAAGACATCCACGCGGACGTCATCAGGTTCTCTCAGCGTTTCTTCCAGGACGGGGAACTGCGCAAAGGCCTTGTAGGCCGCAAACGTGCGATCTTCGACGGTCAGCCTGCTCCAAAGCGGCTCCGGAGGCTTTGCCCAGACTTCAAACTGTTCAGGGAGCGCGCCGCCTGTGACGTAAGGCGCAGTGAGCCGGTTTTCCGGCGTATCGATAACGGCTTTCCAGAAAAACGGCGCGCCAAGGTCAGGCGCCAGGTGCACCGCCTGCACGGACTGCCCTCCGGCAACGACAGGCGGCAGCACTGCCGTCAGATTGCGCTCGAGCAGCGGCCGGGCCACACAGGCCCCTGCCGGGTACACAAGGCACCAGATCAATATGCCTGCCATGAGCCTGCGGCGTTCGCGCCAGAAGAGCACGCCTGCGGCGAGCGGCAGCAGCAGCGGCAGATCAACGATGAACACTCCGCTGAAGCGTACGCGGCAGTCGCTGAAGGGCCAGAACACCTGTGTGCCATACGAGGTCACGCAGTCGAGCCAGACGTGCAGCAACAGCAGCACAAAGGCCAGCCACCATGCCCGGGACATCGTCCATCCGGAAAGCTCCGGACGTGTGCCCGGCGTTTCGTGCCTCCGGCCAAGAGCCAGGCCGGCCAGCAGTATTGCGGCAGCCGCCACAGCAAAGAGGGCTATCCCCAGCAGCGAATGCGTCGGCCCGCGGTGCCAGAGAATATACTCAAGCGGCGTTTTGATGAATAAGACGTCGATATCCGGACAGGCCGCGACCAGTGCCCCCCATAGCGGCATCCATCCCGCACGGTATCTGGGGGGAAGATTGCAGACAAGCACTGCGCCGCTGAGCGCATGGGTAACCGGATCCATGGCATTCCCCTCGTCTCTGCTCTACACTGCGGACGCGGCAGCATACGACACGGCCGGATCTGCGGCGTGCGATCGCAAGATCCACACCAGAAGATCCGGCCGGGCTTTGCTAGAAGGCGTCGATCTCGTCAGATCCGACAAGGCCTTTCACAAACTCATTGAACGAGCGCGACAGCTTGCGCTGTGCCTTGCGGTAGTTTTCTTCCGGCTCGCGTTCGGGCTGAAAGCTGTCAGGCAGGTAATGAACGACAGCGCCCGATTTGAGATCCAGGCAAAAGTACTGATTGGCGTGCTGCCCCACAGCGAACGGCAACAAATGATCGGGAACGAGCTTTTTGTCACGCAACTTGCGCAGCAGCGACTCCACAGTGCGCCGCCCTTTGGCGACGGCGTAAAATTCGTTGACCATACAGGGGGGGAACTCGTCAAGACTGTCCCACCAAGCGCGTTCGGGGACGCCGCCGTTGCGCTTTTGATAGTGCGCCCTGAAATCGGCAGGCAGTGGATATCCGGCCATGTCGGCCAGCGCATCCAGTTCTGCGTCGCCAATTGGCGCCTCGCATTTTTTGAAATTGTTCTCAGCCATGTTTTCTGAGCCTCCAAAAGCCGTTGGGTACACCCGCCCGCAACCTTATAGGGCCCGCCGGGATACGGCAGGCCCAGGGCGTTCATTGCGGAATCGCGTGTGTCAACAGGAAAAAGGTTAACCAAGAAGTCCCTTGCGCGTCAGGATTTCGCGCAGGGTTGCCTCGTTCTTGGGCTGCAACGGCACAAGCGGCAGGCGCAGCTCCGAAGACATCAGGCCAAGCATGGACATGGCGATTTTCGCAGGAACAGGGTTGGTCTCGAGGAACATCGCCCGGTTGAGAGGTTCGAGCTCGTAGTGGAGACGGCGGGCCTGGGCATAGTCGCCGGCAAAGACCGCGTTGCACAGCGCCGCCATTTTGTCGGGCACCACGTTGGCTGTCACCGAAATGACGCCTTTGGCCCCCAGCGACATGGCCGGCAGCACAGTGAAGTCGTCGCCGGAAAGCACGCAGAAGTCAGGACCGCACTGTTCAATAATGTTGGAGGCCACCGTCATGTTTGCCGTGGCTTCCTTGATGCCGACGACGGCGGGCACGTCTCTGGCAATGCGGGCTACCGTTTCGGGGGCAAGATTGCAGCCGGTCCGCCCGGGAACGTTATACATGATGACAGGGAGCCCCGCTGCTTCGCCAATCGCCTTAAAATGCTGATACAGCCCTTCCTGCGTGGGCTTGTTATAGTACGGCGTGATGTGCAGCACCGCATCCGCCCCTGCTTTTTTGGCGCAAAGCGAAAGGCTGATGGCTTCTGTTGTGTTGTTGGAGCCTGCGCCTGCAATGACCGGCACGCGGCCGCGGGTCTGCTCCACGCACATTTTGATGACCGCTTCGTGTTCCTCATGGCTGAGCGTTGCCGATTCCCCTGTCGTCCCACAGGGGACCAGGCCGTGAATGCCGAGCTCGATCTGGCGCTCGACATGCTGGCGAAAAGTTTCTTCGTCCACCATTCCATTCTTGAATGGCGTCACCAACGCAGTAAATGCTCCCTTAAACATGCTCGGCCTCCTTAAGTTCCCGGGAGCCCTCCGAAAGCGTCCTGCTGGCCGTCTTCCGTCCCCGGCGGTGAATAGTTCTCTTATCATGACGGAGCGGACAGGTAAAGCCTTCTCGCACGGGTTGGCACAACGAAACGGCGTCGCAGACGGCGTTTGTGGCATCCCTTCACAATCGCCGCGCCCGTCCGTCCGCCGGATCCCTTCCGGGCGCCATGGGGCACGCCCGTGTCCTCTTTGGCATCTGGCCCGATTGTTTGCTGCAAGACAGGATAGGGGCAAGCGTCCGGGATGCCTGCACAGGCGGATCGCAGGACATGCCTCCGTGTATGTGGCAGAGCGTTTGGGGCGCCCTGCGTCCGCGTACCGGCCGGGGCAGCGCTCACAGCGCGGGGGCATGTGTCCCGCACCAGTGCCGCAATGTCCGTCTGTACCCCGGGCAGCAGCGCTCGTGGCGCGCCTTCTGCTCAGCCGGGGGGCCGGCTGCCGTGAAGCCGTTTTCTTCACAAGAGGTTTTGCCTGTTTTCCCACTCCGGGAGCTGGTCTGTGAGGCCTGCCGGGGGAGTGCAGAGAAGGCGAGCGCGCCGTTTTTGGCAGCTGCAGGGCCGCAGGGTGGCGCCGGCGCATGACGGGGAGGGCACACGGGCGTGCGCCTTCGCGCTGCCAGGAGAGGAGGCCGTGGACGCAAAGAAGGCGCGCACCTTTTCATTCATGTGGATTGATGGCTAGCGCCGGGCAAAAGGCACTGCGCGGATCTTTTGATGCAGAGCGTCTGACAGGGGGCGCTCATGGCCGGTTCAGGCAATGCCTGCTTTAGTCTTCTTCTGTGCACCATTGGTTGATTTTACCTGAAAAACGCAGATCTGAAGGCCCTTGTCCTCAGTTGATTCTCTTGACATTTCGCCACGAAGCACGGTACAGCTCCGTTGAGTTATGTCTCCAAGCCGGGGTGTAAAGGGATCCGCGTGCTCCTTCCCCGGGTCTGCAAGCGGGCATGTGGCCCGTTTCAGCGCGGATTAACTACATAAAGTGGAGGTAAGGTAATGGCGAAACATTCAACCCCCATGTTGGACGAGCTTGAATCCGGGCCCTGGCCCAGCTTCGTGTCCGACATTAAGCAGGAGGTTGCCAACCGGGCCGCGAATCCCAAGGGTCTGGACTATCAGATTCCGGCTGACGCCCCGGACGACCTTCTTGGCGTGCTTGAACTGTCCTACGAAGATAAAGAAACCCACTGGAAGCACGGCGGTATCGTGGGCGTGTTCGGTTACGGCGGCGGTGTTATCGGCCGTTACTGTGACCAGCCTCAGATGTTCCCCGGCGTGGCGCACTTCCACACCATCCGTGTGGCGCAGCCTTCCGGCAAGTACTACAACAGCGACTACATCCGTCAGTTGTGCGACATCTGGGATCTGCGCGGTTCCGGTCTGACCAACATGCACGGCTCCACGGGCGACATCGTGTTGCTTGGCACCCAGACCCCGCAGCTGGAAGAAATCTTCCACGACCTGACCCACAAGATGAACACCGACCTGGGTGGTTCCGGCTCCAACCTGCGTACGCCGGAAGCCTGCCTCGGCCAGAGCCGCTGCGAATTTGCCTGCTACAACACGCAGGACATGTGCTATCAGCTCACCCAGGACTACCAGGACGAACTGCACCGCCCGGCCTTCCCCTACAAGTTCAAATTCAAATTTGACGGTTGCCCCAACGGCTGCGTGTGCGCCATGGCCCGTTCCGACTTCGCCGTCGTGGGTACCTGGAAGGACGACATCAAGATTGATCAGGAAGCCGTCAAGGCCTATGTGGGTGGCGAATACAAACCCAACGCGGGCGCTCATGCCGGCCGCGACTGGGGTGCATTCGACATCGAAGCCGAAGTCGTCAACCTCTGCCCCTCCAAGTGCATGAAGTGGGACGGCTCCAAGCTGACCATCAACAACAGCGAATGCGTGCGCTGCATGCACTGCATTAACGTCATGCCCCGCGCGCTGCACATCGGCGACGAACGCGGCGCTTCCATCCTCGTGGGCGCCAAGGCCCCGATCCTCGACGGCGCCCAGATGGGCTCGCTGCTCGTGCCCTTCATCCCCACCGAAGCTCCCTACAATGAGATCAAAGAACTCATTGAAAAGATTTGGGAATGGTGGATGGAAGAAGGCAAGAACCGCGAACGCGTCGGCGAAACCATCAAGCGCCTCTCCTTCCAGAAGCTGCTTGAAGCCACCGAAATCTCGGCCATTCCCCAGCATGTGAAGTCTCCTCGCGCCAACCCGTACATCTTCTTCAAGGAAGAAGAAGTGCCCGGCGGCTGGACCCGTGACCTGACGGCCTACCGTCAGAGACATCAACGCTAACGCACAGGGGGAATAGAACCATGGCGTTTATTTCTTCAGGTTATGATCCCAGCAAGCCGATGGAAGGTCGTATTTCCGACATCGGTCCCCGCAAATATGACGAGTTCTTCCCGCCCGTCATTGCCAAGAACTTTGGCAAATGGCTGTATCACGAAATTCTTGCCCCCGGCGTTCTGGTTCATGTGGCTGAATCCGGCGACAAGATTTACACCGTGCGTTGCGGCGCTTCCCGTCTGATGTCCACCACGCATATCCGCGAAATCTGTGACATCGCCGACAAGTACTGCGACGGCCATTTCCGTTTCACCACGCGTAACAACGTGGAATTCCTCGTCTCCGACGAAGCCAAGCTGGAACCCCTGCGCGCTGATCTTGCCAGCCGCAAGTTCGCTGGCGGCTCTTACGCCTTCCCCGTGGGCGGCACCGGTGCCGGTATCTCCAACATCGTGCATACCCAGGGCTGGGTGCACTGCCACACCCCCGCCACCGACGCCTCCGGCCCGGTTAAGGCCATCATGGACACCGTCTTTGACGACTTCCAGTCCATGCGTCTGCCCGCGCCTCTGCGTATTTCGCTGGCCTGCTGTCTGAACATGTGCGGCGCTGTGCACTGCTCCGACATCGGTATCGTGGGCATTCACCGCAAGCCCCCGATGATCGACAACGAATGGGTTGACCAGCTTTGCGAAATCCCGCTGGCCGTCGCCGCCTGCCCCACCGCCGCCGTGCGTCCTGTCAAGGTCGAACACGACGGCCAGAAGGTCAACTCGGTGGCCATTAAGAACGATCGCTGCATGTACTGCGGTAACTGCTACACCATGTGCCCGGCCCTGCCCATTTCCGATGGCCAGGGTGACGGCTGCGTGATCATGGTTGGCGGCAAGGTTTCCAACCGCATTTCCATGCCCAAGTTCTCCAAGGTGGTTGTGGCCTACATCCCCAACGAACCGCCCCGCTGGAAGACCCTGACCGACACGGTCAAGCACATCATCGAAGTCTACGCCGAGAACGCCAACAAGTACGAACGCCTGGGCGACTGGGCCGAACGTATCGGCTGGGAAAAGTTCTTTGAACTGACCGGCCTTGAGTTCTCGCACCACCTGATCGACGACTTCCGTGATCCGGCTTACTACACCTGGCGTCAGAGCACCCAGTTCAAGTTCACCGATGTGGACGCCTATATCGGCCACGCCGGCGATCATGAAGCGGGTTCCGTTGCTACCGTGACCGACGAAGATCGCGAAACCGTCGTGAACTTCCTGAAGTCCAAGGCTGGCAGCAAGTCGAAGTTCTATTTCAACAACTTCGTCGAACTGTTCCCGAACAAGTCCGCCCGCGAAGTGAAGCACATCCTGTCCGTCCTCGTGAGCGAAGAAGTGATGGAATACTGGTCCTCCGGCTCCACGACCATGTATGGTCTGAAGGGTGCCGGCAAGCAGGGCTAGTCCTGATTGTCCCGCCACCGGAGTTTCCGGTGGCGGCCTATAGCAAAGGCCGGGGACTTGTCCCCGGCCTTTTTGTATGCAGAGTCCGGAAAAGCGGCTTCAATGGCCGCCAAAGCCTTCATGGCCCGCGGGGCTGTTTGCCCGCCGCCCGTGCTGCCATGGCAACCGCTGCCAAAGGCGGTTTTGAGCGCTTGCGTGTGCGTCGCAGGCGCGTGCCCCGAAGGGTGAAGAAGCGTTCTGCCCGCGCATGCCCGCGCTGTTGCGTGTTGCACAGCGGGCGGAGCCCTGCGCCTTGCAGAGTCCGCGCCTTTTGGTGCAGCCGTCTGCCCTTCAGCAAATCGTCATGCAGGCGGCGCGTCCGGGCCGGCAGCGCTTTCCTGTTTTTGGGCCTGCGGTGGACTTGTTGCGCGCGGCCCGCGGCGTGGCTGTGCCGGACGGCCGTCTGCGGCGTCAGCACAGGGTGCTGGTCAGTGTGCCTATGCCGTCAATGCTCACGTCCACCACGTCGCCCGGCTTCAGCCAGGTCCGTTCGGCTTTCGGCCGCTCGCAGGCCACGCCGCTGGGTGTTCCTGTAAAAATCAGATCGCCCGGATCAAGCTTCACATAGCGGGATGCGTAACTGATGATCTGCGCACAGCTGAAAATCATGTCCGTCGTATCGCCATCCTGGCGCAGTTCGCCGTTCACAGTGCAGCGTACTGCGTGGCTGACGCCAGGGTCAAAGGCGTCAGCCGTAACAATGCAGGGCCCGCAGGGAGCAAAGCCGGGCATGGTTTTGCCAAGCATCCACTGGCTGCTGCGAACCTGCGCGGCCCGGCAGCTCAAGTCGTTGCCGCAGGTGTAGCCAAAAACGTGATCCAGCGCGTTGTCGACGCTGACGTCCCAGGTTTCCCGGCCGATGACCACGACCAGCTCGGCTTCATAGTCGTAGCTCCGTTCCCAGCGCGGCAGTTCGATGGAAGCGCCCGACGGCGCAAGTGCGTTGGCAAATTTTGCAAACAATACCGGCCTGTCCGGGATTTCCATCCTGACCTTGTCGGCGTGCGTCGTGTAATTCAGGCCTACGCAGAGGATTTTGCAGGGATGGCTGATCAGATTGGCCATCCGGGGGGAGGCAACCATTTCTTGCCCTGTGGCCTGCCATTGCGCCAGCTCCTGCCTGCCCTGCCCTTGCAGCACCTGTTCCATGGTATAGGGAAAGCCTGCGGCTGTCAGATCGACAACGCCCGGGGCGTCATACAGGGCCAGGTGGACAGCGTCGCCGACCAGGATGTTACAGAGCTTCATTGCGCCTCCTTTGTGAATGGGGTGAGAACGTTGCATGCCTGCAACGCCTCCGCCGCAGGAACGTGGCGTTTGTATTGCCGTCTGGCCGGAGAAGGCGAGCGCGGCGTGGCAGGCTTCTTACAGGACAGATCTGCCGCAAACGCGCTGTTCACGCATACCGGCAGCGGGTGACGGGCTCCTTACGTCCGGCCGCAGGAAAGCTGTCTAGATTGCTGTCCGGCCGCCAAAGAAAGGCGTGCGGCGCACGTTCTGCTTTAAGCCGCGTGCGCTGGTGCAGGTGGGCACGGCATTCCAAAGGGCAGCCTGCCCTTTTGGGGCGGCACGGACGCCTTTTCCGGAATATCGCCACTGGGGGCAAGGGGCCTCAGACAACATGCGCGCCCGTTCCGGTTCCGGGGAGGTTGCCGCTGAGACGGCACGGCCGTTGAGGCAAGGGAGCTCCGGGCTGGCGTGGGTCATGGTGCGGACAGAACAGGCGGCGCCGCGCTGTGGGGGCCGGCAGGCGCAGGCAGCCTTGCCGGGCAGAAATGACACGCCGTCAGACAGCGCGGCATACAAGACCGTGACGGACCGGCCGGCAGAGAAGCAGCGGGGGAGCAACGGGGAAAAGGGACAGGAGAACACCGCGCCGCAGGCTGCCGGGTACGTCCCAAGCCTGTGCCCGGCGCGTGTCAGCAGTTGGCCGCGCGAAGCGTATCCTCCACAACAGCGAGATCGATCGTGGGAGAAACGTTTTTGTCCAGACCTGCGAGAGCCTGGACGGCAAACAGCAGCAAAGGCAGTTCGATCGTCATTTCCTGACGGCCATCGTGGATGGTACACACATCGCCATGGACTGAAATGCGGTAGGCGCGCCGGCTGCGCTGGCCGCCCCGGGCAGTAGTCAGGGCGTACACCTGTTCGTTGGCGGAAGTGACGTACAACGTCTGACGGGTCAGGGTAGAGGTTTCTTCGTCATACCAGGAGCCCCCGGCAAACTGCCTGCCGGTAAACTGCATCGTCGCGCCGTTATCAAGCCGGAGCGTAACGCGTTCCATGGATGGATCGCCCTGCAACGCCTGTGTGGCGCCATAAACCGAATCGTCGGCCATCCTGTTACCTCCTCCCCAAAACGTCTGTGCAGGCCAATGTAAAGACGATAGCATTGGCATCCTGGCGTGTCAACGAAACTGCGCCAGCCGTCAGATAGGGCGCATTTTTGCTGCCGGACGGTGCAGGAGCGCAAAGTACAGGGCTCAAAAAAGCCCAGCCTGGCTGCGTGAGCGCCCTGGAGAGAAATACAGTCTATCTGGGCAGCCTTCCGGCGTGGATACAGGAAAAAGACAGTGACCGGCGTGTGTGCGGACTGCGGGGCCTGCCTTCAGCGCTGCCCGCAGTGCTTAGAGTGCATGTAGCGCCTGCCATATGTCAGGCGCGCTGCAGACGCGTTTTCGGGCGGCGTGGCGCGGTGTGTTCAACGTAATGTTTTGGAGGCAGCCGGCTGCTGGCAGCACGTTATTGAAGGCAGCAGAGAGCCTGCGTCCGGCGGCATTGCAAAGAAGAGGCTGCCCCGCATGGGCGGAACACACGGCGCTTTCCCGTGTCCGGAGGGGCTTTGTTCCGGCAGTGTGCGATCGGGGGGACGGTTTGTTCTGTGGAAAGAGCACAGAGCCTCTTATCATCATCCTGCCGGGTTGTCCTGGCGTGCAGGCTGTCTGCAACAGTTGTGGCTGAAGCCGGTTTGCCGGACGGGTGCAAGGCGCCGCCCGGAAAGACTCTGCTGCGCGTTGAGGTGGGCGTCCGGGGAGGCTTTGCCTCTGTGCCGCCCGGCGGCGGTTGTCCGTGCTATTCGGTACGCAGGCCCAGGCCTTTCAGTTTGCGGTGCAGGTAGCTTCTCTCCAGGCCCACGCTTTCTGCAAGACGGGTCACGTTGCCGCCGCATTCACGCAGCCGGGCCGTCAGGTAGCGGGCTTCAAACGCGGCGCGGGCCGACTTGAAATCAAGGCTGAGCAAATCGTCATCGGCTCCTTCTTCATCCGGGACGGCCGGACAGCATGCGGCCATTTCCGGCGGGAGATCGGCCAGCGTAATGGTCTTGCCCGAGTACAAGATGGCCATACGTTCGGCAAAATTGCGCAGTTCGCGCACGTTGCCGGGCCAGCTGTAAGCTTCCAGCGCACGCAGGGCTTCTTCTGAAAAAGCCGGTGCGCAAAAGCCGTGTGTGCGCTCCTGCCGCCTGAGGAAGGTCATGAGCAGCGGGCGCACGTCGCCGGTGCGTTCCCGCAGGGGCGGCAGATGCAGCGGCACCACGCGCAGGCGATAGTAGAGGTCTTCACGAAAGGTGCCGGCGGCGATGGCTTCTTCCAGGTTTTTGTTGGTTGCGGCGATCACGCGCACGTCAACCCGGATGGTGCGGGTCCCGCCCACGCGCTCAAAACACTGCTCCTGCAGGATACGCAGGATTTTGGCCTGGGTGCGCAGGCTCATGTCCCCGATTTCGTCAAGAAACAGGGTGCCTTTGTTGGCCATTTCAAAACGGCCGATCCGCGCGCCTTCGGCGCTGGTGAACGCGCCCTTCTCGTGGCCGAACAGTTCGCTTTCGATCAGTTCGTCGGGGATGGCCGCGCAGTTGACAGCCACAAGAGGCCCGGAAGCCCGCCGGCTGCCGGCATACAGAGCGCGGGCGGCCAGTTCCTTGCCTGTTCCGTTTTCGCCGGTCAGCAGTACCCAGGCGTCTGTAGGCGCCACGCGGTGGAGCATTTCCAGAAATTTTTTCATGACAGGCGACTGCCCGATGAGCTGATCCTGTTCGGGCTGCGAGGTCTTCAGCAAGGCGTTTTCACGGCGCAGGGAGCCCGTTTCGATGGCCCGCGCGGCGATGATGACCACTTTGTCGAGGGAGAGCGGCTTTTCGATGAAATCGTATGCGCCTTGCCTGATGGCGGTGACTGCTGTTTCAATGGAGCCGTGGCCTGAAATGATGATCACCGGCAGTTCGGGGTGCGCCGCATGCAGCGTCTCCTGTGCGGCCAGCCCGTCCATGCCGGGCAGCCAGACATCCAGAAAGACGAGATCCGGCGCGGCACTGTCCACAAGCGTCAGCCCTTCTTCGGCGGATCCAGCCTCCAGCACCTCGTAGCCTTCATCTTCCAGAATGCCGCGCAACGAGAAGCGGATGGCCTCTTCGTCATCAATAATCAGCACTTTCGCCGCCATGGCCAGCACTCCTGCCGCATTGTTGATTGATTGACGGGGTCTGGCCGCGCCTGGAGGCTCCGCCGGGTTCCCGCAGGAAAACGCTCTTGCCGTCAGGAGGATCGCAATCCCTTCGGCGCGCGCCAGGGCCGCGACCGCGTCGCAAACCTTGCGCCGCCCCGATGCTCTCCGCGTCAGTGTCCGGAATATTCGAGAACCTGGTTGAGATCGCGCTGTCCCCGGGTAAGCCGGCCGGCGTCAAACGTGTAGCGGGTCAGTGTCCAGTCCTCGACATTGATGATGTCCAGCTTGCCGGTCGAACGCGGCGTCAGAAACGGTCTGATTGCGGTGATGGCGTCGTCTTCGGGAAAAAAAACGCCTTCAAAGCCAAGCCGCAGCAGGGCGCCGTCCGAACCGGCAAGCTCCAGCTCGGCGGCAAGCCCCCAGGCACTGAAAACCTCTTCCAACGCCCGCAAAGCGCGCTCGTCGGCAGGATGCAGGTTGCCATAAGCCTTGAAGGGTTCCTGACGCATCGTGTCCTCGTGGTTTGTAATTTCAACCGCAGTTCTTTAGTATATCCGCCTTTTTTCCTCTTGCCAAGCGGCGGCATTGACTGGCAAAAGAAGACATGCCGGGGCCGGTGCGCCTGCACGGTACCGGACAAAGGCAGAAGTGAATTCTGGGGGAACCGTCGTATGAAAACCGTCGTCATCAGTGTCATCGGGCTGGACTGCCCCGGCGTGGTGCATCTGGTTTCGGATGTTCTGTCCACCTTCAAGGTCAATATCGAGGCCGTAACCCAAACAATCCTGCAAGGGCAGTTTGCCGCCATCTTTGTAGTTGCCCTGCCCGAAGGCCTTGATCGGCATACCGTCCAGGATCAGCTGGCCAGGCGCGTTGCCGAGCGTGGCATGCATCTTACGGTCAACGTACATCCTTTTGAACAGGGCAGCGCGTTCACGCCGCCGGCAAGCGAACCTTTTGTCGTCACGGTCACCGGCCCTGACCGGCTGGATATCATTTCGTCCATTTCGCGCATTTTTGCCGATCATGACGTCAATATCGAAAATCTGAAGGCCATCCTGCCGGAAATGGGGGGCGACTCCTGCCTGCTGGTTTTTGAAGTGGCCCTGCCGGTCAGTGTGGATCGCAGCGCCTTCAGGCGCACGCTGCTTGCCAAGGCCGAAGAGCTGGGCTTGCAGCTGAGCATCCAGCATCGGAATATTTTTGAGGCGCTGCACAGGGTTTCGCCCCTTTAAACGCGGTGTTGCCCCGAAGCCGTCCGGCCTCCGGCGCAGATTGCCGGTTATGAAACGTCAACGCTGAAA
Organism: Candidatus Avidesulfovibrio excrementigallinarum; assembly: GCA_018715085.1. Taxonomy (GTDB): domain Bacteria; phylum Desulfobacterota; class Desulfovibrionia; order Desulfovibrionales; family Desulfovibrionaceae; genus Avidesulfovibrio; species Avidesulfovibrio excrementigallinarum. The sequence goes on from DVMI01000071.1 coordinate 47,651, forward strand.
AGCCCCGGCTTGTGCCGTGTGCAGAATGCGGCCATCTCCTGCGGGCACGCGGCCTGGCGGACCGGCACTGTTTGTGAAGCTGCCGCCCTCTGCGCACCGGAAGGGGCTGTTTCAGGCAGGACGCCTTGCGCCGGCTTCGTGGCCTTTTGCTGCTCCCGGCAACGCGCAACAAGTCCGTCTTACAGAGCAAGGATAGTGTCATGCTTACAGAAAATGAGGTTCTCAGCACGCTGAACATGCTCCGTAACGAGCACCTCGACGTGCGTACCGTGACGCTGGGCATCAGTCTGTTTGACTGTGCCAGCCACGATTTTGACATGTTTGCCTACAAGGTGCGCGCCAAAATCAACAAATACGCCTCTACCCTGGTGCGTGTATGTAACGAGGTCGGCGAGCGCTATGGCATTCCTGTGGTCAACAAGCGCATCAGCGTCAGCCCCATTGGGGTGGTTGGCGCGTCCTTCTCGCGCGCGCAGATGGTTCGCGCCTGCCGGGTACTGGACGAGTCGGCCAAAGAGGCCGGCGTCGATTTTTTGGGCGGCTTTGGCTGTCTGGTGGAAAAGGGCATGACGCCCGGCGAACGGGCGCTGATCGATTCGCTGCCTGAAGCGCTGGCCGTGACCGACCGGATCTGCTCGTCCATCAACGTGGCTTCCTCGCGCTGCGGCATCAATATGGACGCCGTGGCCCTCATGGGGCAGACCATTCTGGATGTGGCCGCAGCCACGGCAGATCGCGACGGCCTTGGCTGTGCCAAGCTGGTTGTCTTTGCCAACATCCCGTCGGACGTGCCGTTTATGGCAGGCGCGTACCTGGGCGTGGGCGAACCGGACGTCGTGATCAACGTGGGCGTGTCCGGCCCCGGGGTGGTCAAAAAGGCCATTGACCGCGCCGTCAGCCGCAATCCGCATCTGACGCTGGGGCAGGCTGCGGAAGTCATCAAACATACGGCCTACAAAGTGACGCGCGTGGGCGAAATCATTGGCGGCGAAGTTGCCCGTCAGCTCAACGTGCCCTTTGGCGTGGCCGACCTGTCCCTTGCGCCGACGCCTGCGGTCGGCGACTCGGTGGGGGAAATTTTCCAGAGCCTGGGGCTGTCCTCCATTGGCGCGCCCGGCTCTACAGCCGTGCTGGCCATGCTCAACGACGCCGTGAAAAAAGGCGGCTCGTTCGCCTCGTCTCATGTGGGCGGGCTGTCCGGCGCGTTTATTCCGGTTTCGGAAGATTCCAGCATCGAAGCGGCAACCCGTTCCGGCGCGCTCAGTATTGAAAAGCTCGAGGCGCTGACCAGCGTCTGTTCTGTGGGGCTCGACATGATCGCGATCCCCGGCGACACCCCGGCCGCCACCATCGCCGGCATCATTGCCGATGAAATGGCCATCGGCATGATCAACTCCAAAACCACCGCCGTCCGCGTCATTCCCGTGCCGGGCAAGAGCGTTGGCGAAAAGGCCAGTTTTGGCGGACTGCTTGGCGAGGCGTACATTATCCCCGTGCCGGGCGGCGACGCTTCCGGCTTTATTGCCCACGGCGGCCGCATCCCCGCTCCGATTCACAGTCTTAAAAATTAGGCATGGCAGACCCGCCCCGAGAAAAAAGACGCCCCTGAAAAAGGGGCGTTTCTTTCCGGGGTTTTTTATTTTTCAGCTGAAGAGGGACAGGCTGTTTCTGCCGTATGTCGCAGACATGGCAAGCTGACGCCGTTTGGGACGGGTTGAGCCTGGCATTGCAAGCGCGCCAGTTCGTGTGACGGGACAGAATCGGTGCGCCTGCCGCAAAACGGCCGCGTTTTGCCGGAAGCATGACGGTTTTTGCACGGGCCTGCCGGCAAGCAGCATTCCGGGGGCTTCCGTGTGCCGCGCCGCGCACGGGCAGCACGCGTCAAAACGCGCCTCGTTACGCGTTCCCTGCCCCGAAATGCCGGTTTCGGGGATGACGTCAGCCTGACGGCAGAAAAGGGCCTGTGCGGGCGCAGCGGGCGTTTAAAGGATATCCACGCCGTCCTCGGTGACAAGTGCCATGTGTTCCCAGCGTACGCCGCCCCATTCCGGATAGTACAGGCCTGGTTCCACAGTGATGATCATGCCGGGTTCCAGGGGGCGCGTCGTGCGGGCATTGAGCGAAATGGGCTCGTGCGTTTCAAGGCCCACACCGTGGCCCAGACCATGGGTAAAGGCCTTTTCAACGCCATGTGCGGCAAAATAATTCCATGCGGCGGCAAAGACCTCGCAGGCCGGCACACCGGGACGCATGACGTCGATGGCTTTTTGCTGGGCTTCCTGTACCAGCGCCAGGGTACGGGAGAATTCGGGAGAAGGCTTGTCGCCCACCCAGAACGTGCGGGTCTGATCGGAGCAGTACCCCTGAAGCCTGCATCCCACGTCCACAAGCACGGGGCCTTCCGGTACGATATGCACGTCTGGCGAGGGGATGGCGTGAGGCAGTGCCGCGTTGGGCCCGTAAGCCACAATGCTCGCAAAGGCCAGTTCGGACGCGCCGTGCTCCCGGAAATACCGCTCTACGGCCCAGGCCAGCTCTGTTTCAGAAAGGCCCAGGCCAAGCTGCGAGGGGAGCCATTCCATCATGCGCTGATTGAGTGCGCACGACGCACGCATGCGGGCGATTTCGTCCGCGTCCTTGATTTCCCGGAATTTGCCGGCCAGGCCGTCAGCCGGCTGCAGGGCCAGGCTGCCGAGGTTGCCGACAAGCGTCTGCCAGAACGCAAAAGAAAGCGTCTTGGCCTCGAACCCGAGAACACCCTTGAAGCTGGCGCTCAGATGCTTGCCCATTTCGGCTGCAGTGTCGGCGCCATAGATGAAAATACGATCGGGATCCCAGAGTCGGCGCGCGGCGTCCAGGTAGCGGGGATCGGTGTACAGCCAGTCGTTGCCGTCGGCAGACAGGACAAGATGCCCCGCGCTTTCATTGAACTGGGGATCATGGAGTTCAAAGCCCGAAAGATAGTATCGCGTGGCCGGAGAGCTGACCAGCAGCGCGGTCAGTCCGATGTTGCGCATGGCCTTGCGGACGTTGTCCCGACGGAGTGCATACGGTGTCATGGCATCCTCAACAGCTTACAGCGTTCTTGCTGCAAAAGCGTTTGTGTTTGCGCAAGGAACCGCCCTGGCGCACCAGTGCCCGCATGTTTGGAAAAGACGGGCAGTGCCGCAGCGCGGGCGGTCTGCTTGCTGAATTTATCCGGGTGTAGAAGCAATCTGCTCAAAAAGACGGGACAGAATGTCGTTGGAAACGAGCATGCCCTGCCGCGTCAGGCGCAGGACACGTCCTTCAAGACGGGCAAGCCCCGCGTTGACCAGATCCTGCACGAAACGTTCCTGCCCGGCAAGCAAATCCCGTCCGGCCAAGGCGGCAAATTCGTCCAGGTTCAGCCCTGCGCTGGTGCGCAGGCGCAGCATGGCGCGCTCTTCAGCCACAGTGGTTTCGTCAAGCGTTTCCATGTCCGGTTCAACACGGGCGCTTACTCTGGCGGCCCAGCAATCCAGATCTTCCGGGTTGCTCAGACGGCAGCGTCCCAGGGTGGAAACCGCAGCCGGTCCGATTCCAAGGTAGTCATCGCCCGTCCAGTAGCCCCAGTTATGACGGCAGGCAAAGCCGGGCCGCGCGAAATTGGAAATTTCGTACTGCTCAAAACCGTACTGTTCCAGCAGGGCGCAGCCAGAAAGATACATTTCGGCCAGCGCGGCTTCGTCGGGCAGGGACATAACCCCCCGCGCCACATCGTTGGCAAGGGGCGTGCCCGGTTCCAGAGTCAGGCCATAGGCCGAGACATGCTCCGGCTCGAGCTCGAGCACGGCCTGAAGCTGGGCAAGCCATGCCCGGGCGCTCTGCCCCGGCAGCCCCCAGATAAGGTCCACACCCACGTTGGCAAAACCGGCCTCACGGGCGAGCCGTACAGCCTGGCGCACATCTTCGGGCTGATGCGCCCGCCCCAGCAGGGCAAGATCGCGTTTGTCCATGGACTGTGCACCCATGGACAGGCGGTTGAATCCCGCGCGGGCCAGCGTGGCGAGCTTGCCGGGAGCGATCAGGGATTCCGGGTTGCCTTCAAGCGTAATTTCCGTATCAGGCGCAAAAGGCAGTGCCGCGCGCAGCATGTCCAGCAGTCCGGACAGCTCCGCAGCGGGCAGCAGACTGGGTGTGCCGCCGCCAAAAAAGACGGAGGTCACGACCGGGGCGTGGGAATACAGTGCGGTCAGGCGGGCATGCCGCCAGGCCCATTCGTCACGGATGGCCGTCAGATAGCGTGCCGTACGTTCGGAGCCTGCGTGGTGAAGCGGTTCGGAATAAAAGGCGCAGTAACGGCATTTGCTGCGGCAGAACGGAACATGCACATAGATTCGCATAGGGAGAGGCGGGATAGAAAGGGAGCACCGGACAGGCGTGCCTGCCGGCGCTCCCCTTGGAGGAGGAAAACTCACATGCCAAGATACGCCCGGCGCACCTGAGGGCTGGACAGGAGCTTTTCGGCGGTGTCTTCCATGACAATGCGTCCGTTTTCCATCACATAGCCGCGATGGGCAATGCGCAAGGCCTGGTTGGCGTTCTGTTCCACAAGGAAGACGGTAACGCCGTCCTGGTTGACTTTGCGGATAATTTCAAAAATCTGGCTGATGATAATGGGAGCAAGGCCCAGGGAGGGTTCGTCGAGCAGAAGAATGCGCGGGCGTCCCATAAGCGCGCGGGAGATGGCCAGCATCTGCTGTTCCCCGCCGGAGAGCGTGCCGCCGGTCTGTTTGCGGCGTTCGGCCAGAATGGGGAACAGCGAGAACACATAGTCCATATCGTCCCGGATGCCGGCCTCGTCGGTGCGTAGAAAAGCGCCCAGATCAAGGTTTTCCTGCACGGTCATGTCAGGGAAGATGAGCCGCCCCTCGGGCACCTGGCTGATCCCCTTGCGGACAATGGCGTTGGGCGCCAGGGTATGGAGAGGCTCGCCGTCAAGCAGCACTTCGCCATGGCGGGGATGCAGAATGCCGCAGATGGTCATGAGCGTAGTGCTTTTGCCCGCGCCGTTGGCCCCGATGAGCGTGACAATTTCTCCGTCGCCAATGGTCAGGCTGATGTTGCGCAAAGCCTGGATGGTGCCATAGTAGGTGTCGACGTCGCGCAACTCAAGCATCGCTTTCCTCCCCGAGATAGGCTTTGATCACTTTGGGGTTGTGCCGGATCTGCTCCGGCGTGCCCTCTGCAATGCACGAGCCGTGTTCCATGACATAGATGCGATCTGACATGGACATGACCATGTTCATGTCGTGTTCGATCAGCAGCACGCACAGGTTGTATTTTTTGCGGATGTCCTTGACCAGGTTTTCCAGCTCGCGGGTTTCAAAGGGGTTCATGCCTGCCGCCGGTTCGTCAAGCAGAAGAACGCTGGGATCGGTGGCCAGCGCGCGGGCGATTTCCAGCCGCCGCTGTGCCCCGTAAGGCAGGTTTTTGGCTGTCGAGGCATAGGCGTTGTGCAGGTTGACGCTGCGCAGCAGCTCGTAAGCCCGATCAATCGTATTCTGCTCTTCGTGGCGTGTGGCGGCGTTGCGCAGCAGCGCGCCGAGCACGCCGGCCTTTGTGCGGCAATGGCGGCCCAGCATGACGTTTTCAAGCACGGTCATTCCCGGGAAAAGGCGGATGTTCTGGAACGTTCTGGCCATGCCCAGGGCGGTGATCTGATGCGGCTTTTTGCCGTTGAGCCGTGTGGTCTTGTCGCCGGTGTGCAACAGCACGTCGCCGGTGGAGGGCGTATAGATGCCGGTCACGCAGTTGAAAAAGGTGGTCTTGCCCGCGCCGTTGGGCCCGATAAGCGCCACAATTTCGTGTTCGTGCACGGTCAGGCTGACGTCGCTGACCGCTTTGAGACCGCCAAAGAAACGTGAGAGTCCGCGGACTTCAAGAACGGGATTCATGCGGACAGCTCCTTGTTGTCAGTCACGTTCTGCCTGTCGGAGGGAATACGGTATTGGCGGCGTTCGCTGGAGACGATGCCCTGCGGCCGGAAAATCATCATGAGCACCATGATGGCACCGAACAGCAGCATGCGGTATTCGGAGAAGGCCCGCAGATATTCCGGCGCCAGAATGAGCAGCATGGCGGCAATGACCACGCCCGTAATGGAACCCATACCCCCCAGCACGACCATGGAAAGAATCATGGCCGACTCCATGAAGGTGAAGCTTGCGGGGTTGATGTAGGTGGTCTTGGCCGCAAAGATGACTCCGGCAAACCCCGCCCAGCACGAACAGAGCACAAATGCCGAGAGTTTGACGCGCGTGGTGTTGACGCCCATGGCTTCACAGGCAATTTCGTCTTCACGCAGGGCCTGCAGGGCAAGCCCCACACGCGAGTTTTTCAGCCGTGAAATCACCATGATGGTCAGCAGCACAGCTCCAAGGACCAGGTAATAAATGTACGTTGTCACCTGATCCAGGGACATTTCCATCCCAAAGAAACCGGGTCTGGGAATGTTGGAAATGCCGGCCGGGCCGCCTGTAATGTCGGCCTGGCTCAAAAGCAGCAGGCGCACGATTTCGCCAAAGCCGAGCGTCACGATGGCCAGATAGTCGCCGCGCAGGCCCAGCACGGGCAGGCCGAGCAGAAGTCCTGCAAGCACGGCGGCCAGACCGCCCAGGGGCAGGCACACCCAGAAGGTCAGGCCGAAGTATTCATACAGGATGCCGTAGGTGTATGCCCCCACGGCGTAGAAGGCCGCGTAGCCCAGTACAAGCTGACCGGCCAGACCTACGACGATGTTCAGGCCCAGCGCCAGCATGACATACAGCAGCGCGGAAATCATGATGTTGGTCTGATAGATGGAGCTGACCAGGGGCATAAGGAGCATGCCCAGCAGAATGGCCGCCGGCAGTCCGCGGCGGAAGAGCGGCCGGGCAGGCAGGCAGTAGGCCGTATTGATCACCTTGTCAGGGAGTTTGATGATGGGCAGTCCCAGTGCGCGGCGTTCAAAACACCAGTTCCAGAGCATGGCAAGCACAAAAATGCCCACGCCCATCATTGCCGTGCGATCAAAACGCCAGTTGACGACGTTGTCCACCCTGTTGAGCTGGATGCCCATGAGCGGAAACGTCAACACCATGAACCAGACGGAGGCCAAAGCGGCTTTGAGCAAACGCTGTTTGAACATGATACACTCTTTCCGGCTTTGTAACCAGTGAACGGAAAACGGACGCTACACCTTCTGCACCTTGGCCTTGCCGAGAATGCCGTCCGGACGGAAAATCAGGATCAGCACGAGCATGGCAAAGGCCAGCACGTCTTCGTAGTCGCCCGAGAAGTAGCCGGTCGTAAAGCTCTCGCAAAGCCCCAGCACAATGCCGCCCACCATGGCGCCCGGCACCGAGCCGATACCGCCCAGGACGGCGGCGGTGAAGGCCTTGAGCCCTGCAAGAAAGCCTATCGCAAAGTTGACCTGCCCCATATGCGACGCAATGAGCACGCCGCCGATGGCTGCAAGCCCCGAACCGATGATGAACGTCACCGAAATGACCCTGTTGGCGTCAATGCCAAGCAGCAGCGCCATGGTCCTGTTCTGTGCGGTGGCCCGCATGGCCTTGCCCATGCGCGAATAGCGGATGAACAGGGTCAGCCCGACCATGGTGATGGTGCTGGTAACCAGGATGATGAAGTCGCTCACGCCCATGATGTAGCCGATATACTCAAGGAAGGGCAGATCGGGCAGCAGCCGCGGGAAGGGCACAAAGTCGGAAGTCTGGGCCAGGATGACGTAGTTCTGCAGGAAAATTGACATGCCGATGGCAGAAATCAGCGGAGAAAGGCGCGGCGCGCCGCGCAGGGGCTTGTAGGCCACTTTTTCCACCGTGAAGCCGTATGCCGCGGCCCAGATGATTGCCACCAGCGAGGCGATGATCAGGATGGCGACGGCCGGAAAGCCGTACATGCCAAGGACGCCCGCAACAATAAGCGCCGTAAAGGCCCCGATCATGTAAATTTCGCCATGGGCAAAGTTGATGAGCTCGATAATCCCGTACACCAATGTGTAGCCCAGGGCGATAAGGGCATAGATGCTGCCTCTGGTCAGACCGCCGAAAAACAATTCAAGAAAATAAAGAAGCTCGTCGATCATGGTAGTGCTTGCGCGCCATCGGCCTCAGTAGCTAGGGCATGGCAGGTCTGCGTCTGCGGTTTCCCACGGACAGCGTTTCCTGAAGAAAAGGGGCCAGGCGGCCCCATTGCACAGGCCCGCCGGAGGCGGGCCTGTCATGAGGAATGGTTAGTCGAGCATGATGCGATCTTCAAGCTCCACAAAATCCCCGTTTTTCACCTGATACATGGCCAGGCCCACGCCGACGGCTTCGCCGCGCTGGTTAAAGCGGATGCGCCCCACCGGGGTGTCGACGTATTCCTTATGCAGCATGTCCATTATCTTTTGCGTGTCGGTGCTGGTGCCGGCCTTTTCCATGGCGTTGATCAGCGCCTGGGTGGCTGCAAAGGCGTTGTAATAGAACGCGCCGGGCTCGGCGTTGTACTTGTCCAGATGGAGCTGACGGGCATGCTTGTATGCCGGCAGATCGCTGGTATCCTGCGGCTGAGAGGTATAGATGCCTTCCGCGTCCTTACCGGCCATCTTGATGAGCGCGGGGTCCTTCAGACCGTCCGGGCCGACCATGGGGATGGTCACGCGTTCACGGCGCATCTGCTGGATGAGCTTGGAGGCGGTGGGATGGTAGCCGCCAAACACCAGCACGTCCGCCTTGGCGCGGCGCAGCTTGCGCACGACGGTCGAAAAGTCCACGGCGTCAGGATTGACGGCTTCAAACAGCACGATGTTGGCCTTGTCGCCCAGGTTGTCGCGCACGGCTTCCACATATCCGCGGCCGTAGTCGCCGTTGTCGTGGATCATGGCAATGCTTTTGGCCTGCAGGCGGTTGGAGATGAAGCCGGCAGCCAGACGCGCCTGATCAAAGTCGTGCGCAATGGTGCGGAAGAAGTAGGGATATTCGCCGCTCTGGGTCAGCTGCGGCGTGGTGGCCGAGGGCGACATGGAGATGATTTTGGCGTTGGTGTACAGCGGCAGCGAAGCCACTGTCGCGCCGGAACAGATATGCCCCATGACAACGCTCACCTGATCGGAAATCAAACGGGTCGCGGCGTTGGTGGCCAGTTCGGGTTTGCACTGGTCGTCCTGGGCGATGATTTCGAGCTTCTTGCCCAGAATGCCGCCACGGGCGTTGTAGTCATCCACCACAAGCTGTGCGGCGCGCAGGCTGGGCACGCCGTACGAAGCCAGGTCGCCGGAATGGGCGCCGGGAACCCCGATCTTGATGGTGTCATCACTCATGGCGGGCGTGGCAGAGAGCAGCAACGCGGCACACAGCGCAAGCAGGCGAAGCGGTTTGAACATGAGAGCTACCTCCAAAAAGGGTGTGTGAAAAACTTCGGAAAAAAGACATTGGCACGGAACAATCTGAAGTGTCAATAACGAGTCGGGATTGCTTGATAATGAAGTTTTTTTCACAATGTTGAAGGACAACAGGTTATTACTCAAAGCGGCCAGTTGCCGCTACAGGACGCGCCGTGCGCCGTCTGTACGGCTGCCCCACGCGGCCCCACAGACAAAAGGACACGCTGTTGCCGGCAATAAAAAACTATAAGAAAGATGTTATAATATCACCTTGTTATATGTGTCAGGCAAAAGGTGCGCGCGTCCGGCAGCGGGCGCATCCCGCCTTCGGATCTCAGGCGCGGAGAAGAGAAATCCCCGCGCCTGAGCAGCCGCAAAACCGGCACCTTCCTGTGCAGCCATTCTGGGCAAGCGCGCCGGCAAAAAAGGGTTGACAGGTTTGCCGCCAACAGAAACGCTCCTCTTTTTTTTCAGAAGAGCCGTCAGCGGAGGTTCCTGGTGCGGACGGCGCTAATGCAGGATCTGCGCGGTAAAGACCATGAACGAGGCGTCGTTCTTCCAGTCGTCCGGCGCAAGACCGGCTTTGCGGGCAAGCTGCGTCAGCATGGTCTCTTTATCCCAGCCCTGCTCTGTGGCCACCTGTGGCAGAAACACTGCCGCGCGGCCGCGCTTTTGGAGGATGACGCCATGGGTGCCAAGCAGAATTTCGTCGGTTGACGCCACAGGGCGGGGCGGTGTCAGCACCGAGACTTCCACGTCCAGATCGTCCAGTTCGGCAGGGCTGACAGGATAAAAACGCGGATCTTCAAGCGCCGCGCTGCGGGCGCGATCGATGATCACGCGGTACAGCGGCCGCGCCGGTACGATTTCGCCGATGCAGCCGCGCAGCTGTCCGTGGCGGTTCAGGGTGACAAACGCGCCGCGGCAGGCCGAAAGCTCGCGCAGTGCAGCCGGGGAGAGCTCAATATCCGGATCCGGTTCCGGATCCTGCATGACGGCGGCCCGGACGCTTTTGCGGGCCAGGTGCAGCAATTCGCTGCCTGCAGCGGCCGACAGCGCGCCATCCTGCGGGCAGGAGACGTCCGCAGGCTGGTCAGGGACTTCAAGCGGTTTGGCCGGCTGTTGCCAGTCGGCATGGACAACCGCGGTCAGGTAGCTCACGCTTTGATCCCACATGCCGGTCAGTTTTCCCGATGTTGTGTAAGCAAGCCGTGTGAACACCGCCTTTTCCGGCAGGCAGGCCAGCGTAAGCAGCATGGCGGCCGCCCCGCAGACGGTTGCGCGCGTCTGGCGCATGACGGCGTCAAAACGCCAGGGATCTCCCGAGGAAAACGCCTGGAACACCGTATCGTCAAGGGTGCGCAGGTTGCGTTCAATATCGGTGGTAAAGGGCACATAGCCAAAAGAGGTCCCGTAGTGGGTGAAGTCGGTGCTGATGATGAGCAGGGTGCGCGGTGTGAGCAGTTTGTGCAGATCCCCGGCCAGCGCGGCAAGCCGTTTGCGTCCTTCTGGCGTGTGCAGGTTTTGTTGCCCCACCAGCAGGCCGCCCAGAACGCAGTTGGGAAGAAAACGGCGGATCAGCGGCAGCTGAATGTCCAGGCTGTGTTCGCGGGCATGGGCGCTGGCCAGACAGACGGCCCCGGGCAGGCTGCGCAGGGCTTTGTGCAGCGCGCCGTCAAACAGGACCGGGCCCAGCGGGGTGGCCACCTCGCCGGCCGGTTCCACGCTGACCTGACCGGCAAGCGCCGCATGGTGGCTTGGCGCGAGCAGAATGGCCTGGTCATAGGCCTGCGCGGGCAGACGCGAATAGGCCGCTGCGGCAAGCTGCCCTGAATAGGCGTAGCCGGCATGGGGCACAAGCAGGACGGCGGGAGGGGAGGCAAGAGGCGGCTCAGGGGATTTCCATGTGTCAAGGAACCCTTCCAACGTCTTCGGGTCGTCCGGATACCAATAGCCTGCAATGGCGGGTGTTCTCATGCAAATCTCCCATGAAGGGGGGTATGGCAGTCAGGGCAGCGTCCCCCTGGTTCAAGACGGTTGAAGACAACGGCAAATCCCTTGCGCCGGATGAGTGGCGCGCCGCAGGAGGCGCAGCGGGTTGTTTCCGCATGGACTGTGTTGCCTATGTACACATGGCGCAACCCTTCGGCCAGGGCCTGCTCTTTTGCGGCAGTCAGGGTGGACTCGGGCGTTGGCGGCAGGGATTCAAGACGGTGACGCGGGAAAAAGCGGGAAAAGTGCAGTGGTGTTTCAGGGCCGAGTTCTTCGCGGACGAACCGGATGAGATCGCGCCGCTCCTCGGGGCTGTCGTTGCGGCCGGGGATCAGCAGATTGGTGATTTCCAGATGCAGGTTTGCCGCGCGCATCTGCCGGACGGCGTCAAGCACAGGCATGAGCGACGCCCCGCAGTTTGTGCGGTAGAAGGCGTCGCGCATGGATTTGATATCCACATTGGCCGCATCGATGCAGGGCAGGAGCGGCGCAAGCGTTTCCGGTTCCACCCAGGCCGCAGTGACCAGGACGTTGCGCCCGCCCGCCGCACAAACAGCCCTGGCGCAGTCAAGCACATATTCCGGCGCAACAAGCGGCTCGGTATAGGTATAGGCCACGGCGTTCACGCCGGTTTGGCGCAGCAGTGCCGCAAGCCCGCCGGGCGTCAGGCTGCGGGAGGGCAGCGCGTCGGGTCCGCATTGGGAAATGGAGGCATTCTGACAGTTCAGGCAGTGCAGGTTGCAGCCTGCCATGCCAAGAGACAGGATGTCTGTGCCGGGATAAAAATGATACAGAGGTTTTTTTTCAATGGGATCGAGGGCGAGAGCGCAAACCTTGTTTCTGCTTGTGGCGACGATACGTCCGTTGTCGTTGCGCCGCGCATGGCAGGAGCCGGTGTCTCCCGGAGCAAGGGCGCAATGCCTTGGGCATACAGGGCACACAACACGGGGGACAGCACTTTCAAGTGTCATGAGGCATGCCTCCTGTCGGCGGGGTGGGCGGCGTGCTGCGCCTGGCGTACCGTGCGGAACTGGTCAATGCCGTACAGAACAAGTGCAATCCAGACGAACACAAAGCCCGTCAGCTTGGCCTGCGAGAGCACCTCTCCGCCGAACGTCACTCCGACAATGACCGTGACGGTGGGCATGGTGTACTGCATGAAGCCAAGAGTCAGCATGGTGGACCGTTGCAGGCCATAGACATAGATGGACTGGGGTATGGCTGTCAGGAAGCCCGCGCCGACAAGCAGCCAGAGAGTGGTTGAGTCATAGTTGAAAAGCGCCGTGGCGTCACCCTCTGCCATCCAGAGCAGAATGACAAGCCCGGTCAGGCTGTTGAAGCCCATTTCCATCACCATGCCGGGCAGCACGCTTGCCGGTGCCTGCTTGCGCAGTGCAGGGAAAAAGGCGGACATGACTCCGATGCTCAAGGCAAGCCACGGTATGACACCATACAGCAGGCTCATGATGAGCACGCCGCAGGCGGCCACGCCGGCGGCTATTGCCTTCAAACGGCTGAGCCGCTGGCGGAAGACCAGCACACCGGCGAGAATGGAAGCCAGCGGCTGAATGTACTGGCCGAGACCCACATCAAGAATATGTTCGCTTGTTGTGCCCCAGACGTACAGAAACCAGATGCACATGTGCAGACAGCTGCCAAGACCAATGTAAATCCAGTTCGCCTTGATGCGCAGTCCGTCACGCAGAAGCGTGCCTTCACGCGCAAGGAACAAGATCAGCAGTGCCCAGCCAAAGGCATAAATGGAGCGGTAGGAAAGAATTTCCACCGCAGAAATATGCCTGAGCAGCATCCAGTACATCGGCATGAATCCCCAGCCGACAAAGACACCTAGCAGAGCCAGTGCACCCTTGCGCCGTGTGGCGGCGTCGAGCGTCGTGGCGGTATCGCGCATGGCCGTGCCCCGGAACGGCAGAAATTTGCTCTGCCGGTTGGCGTTGCAGAACAGACAGGTTCCGTTACCTTCTCTCAGAGTATGCCTTGCGTCAAGCGCTGTACGGTGCAAACGCAGGTTGTACGCACGCGGCGCAGCCCGTTGTTGATGCAAAATGCAAGGCAGGCCCGGCCCGGACCCGGGCAGGTGCAAGGCTGTACCGCGTGGCCATGGTGCGCCATCCGGGTAGAGGCGGCCGCTGTCAAAGCGCCTGGCACAGACAGACATGGCGGAAGCCGGATCGGTGCCGCACAACAGGGGAGACTGGCGGCACAGCCCGCAGAACGGCCGGAACTGCCGTGCCTGGCAGACTGTTGCCAAAAGCGCCGCCTGGCAGGGCGAGCCGGAGAAAAGGTTTTGCCCCCCGGCACAAAGCGCGTGAACGCGCGTTGTTTCAGCCTGCGCAGGCAGCGGCCTGGAGGAAAAGGCGTTTAGAAGGTACCCCCTGCCGCCTCGCCGTATGCCGTATTGCGGCGGCTTTGAGGCGGTGGCGTCGCTTCTTACGGAGCGGTTTTGCAAGCGGCCGTGTCCGGAAGGCATGGCCGCCTGCATGCCGCCCCGCGCGGCGGGAGCCGTCAGAACGCCTGCTCACGGCGCCATTGCCCGCGTGAAGTTGCAAGGCGGCAGACATGCGGGGAACTGAATGCGGTTTTCTTTTGTCGTGACATCGCGTAAGAAAAGACTGTCCGAACGTTGTCAGACAGGTTCGGGCGGGCTATGCGAACTGTTGCGTGGACTCCGGACAGCTGCCGGCCACGTTGCCAAACCAGGCCGCCCGGTGCGGCAGGAGGCACACCGTCATGCAGGAAGAACTTCGTACGCCGCCTCCGATGGTTCGCGTACGGCTTCAACCCGAAGAAAAAGTGGTGGAACTGCCCAGGCACAAGGTAAAAAGCGTCATGACGCTTTTGCGTGAACTGGGCATCAGACCGGGTACAGCCATCGTCGCCCGGGGGCGCGAACTGCTCACGCCTGACAGAGCGGTTCTGCCTGGCGACGATCTTCTTGTCCGCAAAGTGACTTCGGCCGGATAAGCGTTCGGCTGCGCCGCCTGCGTGTGCAGCGCTGCCGGCGTGGCGCGGTCGTTTCCGCGGGCGGGGGAAAGCCGCATGATGGGCGACGGCATGCCGGATTCCGGTTTGTGTGCGTGTCCGGATGCCGGAGCGATCCCGTGCCGGTTGTGCTGCGTACACAGCGCAGGGCGTGCAGGCCCGCTGCGCAGCAGGCGTCTGCCTCTGATTCTGTTGCCGTCTGCGGCGGTGTTTACGCCCGAGGACGTCATGTCCCAAGGCCGGTCGGTGGCGCATGACGGGCGGGGCGGCAGTCTTGTGCGCCTGGCGGGCTTTGAGGGCTGGCAAACGGTGCAGGCTGTTCTGGCGCGTTGCGGTGCCGGCCGGATCCGGGTGCAGAAGCCGCCTTCGCATTCCCGGGACAGAGCGTTTTTGCCACGATGCCACGGCAAAAGCCAGGTTTGCGCCCCTTTGGGAAAGCAGGCTGTATTTTTTATGACCGGGCACGGGTTCCCGTCCCTGTGTCCTCCAGAATGGTGCTCTCTTGAACGTGAAATCGCTCTCCTCAACCGATACAGGCAGGTAGGATTCCATGATGTTCAACTGTCCTTTGGCTTCGATACCGTCTTCACTTTGCGCCGGAGCAGCCTTGGCGCTGCTGCTTGCAGCGGTGTGGACCCCGCTGCTGGCCCTGACCGGCGTTTCCGCGACCCGATCCCGTCCGCTGAATCTGCTGGCGGTACGCCAGCTGTATGGCTTGAACGGCCTGCTCTGGAGCGTGCTGATTGTGGTCGCCGTGATCGGCCTGTTGGTTGTCATGCCGCCTCTGCCCGAGGGAACCGAGCCGGTCAACGGAGCCTTTCTGGGGCTTGAGCAGTATGCCTGGTGGCACGGGCCGCAGCGGTTGTGGATTTTGATCGCATTGGCTGGAGGAATTTGCGAAGTCGTGCTGTCCGTGGTGCTGGCCCGCAGCTGGAAGCGCCTGCGGCCCAACTCCGCGGCCTTGTGGTGCTGCACTGCGCTGCTTGTGGTGCCGCTGGCCGTGACCGGATTTGCGGGACAGCGCGCGTTCTGTCCGGAAGTTGCCCCGGCGGACGGGCCCATGCTTTCGGCTTGCGCTCTCATGGCCTTGTGCGGCCTTGGCGTCTGTGCCGCCACCGGGCTGATCTGGCTGCTTGCACGGCGCAACCGTGACGCGTTCGGCCGCGACTACTACGCCTTTGCTGCGCGGCGCTATGCCAGGATCGCCGGATGGAGCGCCCTGGCCACGCTGCTTGGATTGATGGTGCTGCTGGTAATTATGCTGCCGCTCATGTCCGGGATGGCGCTCACGCCCGAAAGCGTGTCGCTGGCCGCTTTGCGCGACAGCGTGAGCGCGGCCGTGCTGCGTCTGCCCGAACGGCTCTGGCTGATCCCGGCGCTGCTGTGTGCGCCGTTGCTGGCCGAGCTGGCCTTTGTGCTCATCGTTCGCGACGCCGTGCCCATGCGCCGCAAACTGGCCATGCTGGGCGGGTGGTTGTGCCTTGTGCTGACAGTTCTTTTGTTTGCCCGGCTCCTGTGCGGGCTTGCATAACGTTTTTCAGGCGGTTGTGGAGGATTGAGGACACGCCTCCCGCTGCCAGGGCCGCCCGGGCGACGCTGTATGCCCGCGGCGGCGCGCGCTGCCGTTTGTGTAGAGGCATGGCCGGCTGCCGCGTTCAATCAGAAACATCCTCAGGGAAAAATCAGATATGAAATCACACGGTTTCAGCCTTCTTGTGGAAAAAAAGCTTGCCGAAGTCGGCGGCGTGGCCCGCTGGTGGCGGCATGACGCGACCGGTGCGGAGCTCTTGTCGGTTTGCAACAGCGACGAAAACAAATGCTTTGGCGTGACGTTTCGCACGCCTCCGGACGATTCCACCGGTGTGCCGCACATTCTGGAGCACTCAGTACTGTGCGGATCGGAAAAGTATCCTGTGCGCGAACCGTTTGTCGAACTGCTTAAAGGTTCGCTGCAAACGTTCCTCAACGCCTTCACCTTTCCGGACAAGACCTGCTATCCTGTGGCAAGCGCCAATCTGCAGGACTTCAAAAATCTTGTGGACGTCTACCTTGATGCGGTGTTCTTCCCCCGGATTTCGGAAAATGTGTTCCGTCAGGAAGGCTGGCACATCGAAACCGACGCCGCCGATCCGGTCGGAGGGCCCCTGCGCTACAAGGGGGTTGTCTTCAACGAAATGAAGGGCGTCTACTCCTCGCCCGACTCGGTACTTTCCGAACAGTCGCAGTACGCGGTCTTTCCGGACAACACCTACGGGCTCGACTCCGGCGGCAATCCGGAAGTCATCCCCACCCTGTCCTATGACGCGTTTGTTGCGTTCCACAAGACGTTGTACCACCCGTCCAACGCGCGCTTTTTCTTCTGGGGCGACGACCCTGAAGAAGGGCGTTTTGCCATGCTGGAACCATATCTGCAACGCTTTGACCGCGGTCAGGCCGGCCCCATGGTGCCCTTGCAGCAGCGGCCTTCCGTGCCCCGTTTTCTTGAAGTGCCGTTTGTGGCCGGCAAGGACGAAACCAGCGGCCACATCACCATGAACTGGCTGTTGTGCGAAACGGCGGATACGGAAGAACTGTTCCTGCTTGACATGCTCGGGCACATTTTACAGGGGCTGCCAGGTTCGCCGCTGCGCAAGGCCCTCATCGAGTCGGGGCTCGGCGAGGACATTGCCGGCTGCGGGCTCGAAACAGACTTGCGCCAGGCGTACTATTCCGTGGGATTGCGCTCCATTGATCCGGCCCGGGCCCAGGATGTCGAAGTGCTCATCATGGATACCCTCGCCGGACTTGCCGAGGACGGCGTGCCCGCCGACGCCGTTGAGGCGGCGTTGAACAGCCTTGAATTCCATCTGCGCGAGAACAACACCGGATCGTTTCCGCGCGGGCTGTCGGCCATGGTCTCGTGTCTGTCTACCTGGCTGCACGATGGAGATCCCTTTGCCCAGCTGGCCTGGGAAACGCCGTTGTCGGCGCTCAAGGCGCGCATTGCCTCGGGCGAACCCGTGTTTGAGAATGCCATCCGCCGCTGGTTCCTGGACAATCCCCCGGCGACCGTGCTGCTGTTGCCGGATGCCGATCTGGCCACCCGCCGCGAAGAGGCCGAGCGCGCGCATCTTGCGGCCATTCAGGCAACACTGACCCAGGACGAAAAAGTCCGGCTGGCCGCGGAGGTCGACGCCTTCCGCAAGGCCCAGCAGACGCCGGACAGCCCCGAGGCCCTGGCCACCATTCCCGGCCTGACCCTTGTCGACCTGCCGGCCAAAAACCGGCTGATTCCTACGGATATGGCGTCGGCCGACGGGGTGACAACGCTGGTCCACGACCTTGACACCACCGGGATTGTCTATCCGGCGCTGCTGCTGTCTCTTGAAGCCGTACCCGCCGATCTGATGCCTCTGGTGCCGCTGTATGGCCGGGCACTGACCGAGCTGGGCACACAGAGGCATGACTTTGTTACGCTGGGCACGCTGGTGGCCTCGCGGACGGGCGGGCTGGGCGCAGGGCCGTCGTTCCTGTCCCGCTGCGCCGACCGCGCGCCGGTTGCGCATCTGGTGGTCAGCGGCAAGGCCACGGCTGAAAAAACGCCCGCGCTGTTTGAGCTGATGCAGGAAATTCTGCTGGAGCCGGCGTTTGACAACCGCGAGCGTTTTGCCCAGATGGCCCTTGAAGAACGCGCCCGTCTGGAACAGGGGCTCATTCCCTCCGGGCACCGCGTGGTATCCGGACGGCTGCGGGCGCGGCACAGCGTGGCCGGCTGGCTTGGGGAACTGACTTCCGGCGTGGAATATCTGGAGGCCATCCGGAAACTGACGGATCGCATCGCCGCCGACTGGGATGGCGTGCGCGCCGATCTGGAGCGCCTCCACGCGCTGATTGTCCGGCGCAATAAGGCGCTGTTTAACCTGACCGCCGATCGGCAGGGGCTTGAGGTGGCGCTTTCCGCCGCCTCGGGACTGGCCCGCGCCCTGCCCGACAACACCCTGCCGCCCGCAGTCTGGACGCCCGGTCTTGCGCCGGACAAGGAAGCGCTGATTGTGCCTTCGCAGGTCAACTATGTGGGGGCCGGATGCAACCTGTACGACGCAGGCTACCGCTGGCACGGGTCGGCGGCGGTGGCGGCACGGCACCTGCGCATGGCTTGGCTGTGGGATCAGGTTCGTGTGCAGGGTGGCGCGTATGGCGCGTTCTGCACGGTCGACCGCATTACAGGCGCTGTGGCGCAGGTATCCTACCGCGATCCCAACGTTGAAAAGACCCTGGCGACGTACGCCGGATCGGCCGGCTACCTGCAACGGCTGTCACTGTCACAGAGGGATCTTGAGCTGGCCATTGTAGGCGCCATTGGCGACATCGATGCCTATCAGCTGCCGGACGCCAGGGGCTGGACCGCACTTTCCCGCTATCTTGCCGGTGACGACGACGAATCGCGCCAGCGCCGTCGTGAAGAAGTGCTTGGAACGACAATCAAGGACTTCCATGCCTTTGGCGAAGCCCTGGCCGCGGCCATGGCCTCTTCGACCGTCTGCGCGCTGGGCGGCAACAGCGTGTCAGAAGCTGCAGACGCTCACGGCTGGACGTCGCGCACACTGCTGTAACCTTTTCAGACAATGCCGCGGAGGAAGGAGCGCCCCTTTTGCAAGGGGGGGCGCTGCCCTTCCCTCCCGGCGTCAGAACAGCCGGCGCGTTCAGGCGTTTTCCAGCCTGGGGCGCAGCGCCTCCCACACCACGCGCGCCATGGCGGCGCGATCCAGATCGCAGTTCAGGAAATGCTCCAGCGCGAGAATGCCCTGATGGATCAGCATGCCCGTCCCGCCAACAGCCGTAAGCCCCAGCGCTTCAGCTGCGGCCAGCAGCGTTGTGCGCTGCGGACGGTAGACCACATCACACACCACGCCTGAGGCGGGCAGCGCCGCAAGAAACGCGGTGCTGGCAAAATCCTGCTGCATTCCCTGCATGCCCAGCGATGTGCCGTTGACAAGCATGTCGTGCCCGGCCAGATCGTCCGGCAGCCGCTGCCAGTCCAGCTGGCAGGCTTTGACACCGCAGAAGGCGGCAGCCAGCTCTGCACTCTGCTCCGGACGGCGGCTGAACAGCGTCACTCCGGCCACACCGGCGGCCAGCAGCACCGCCACGATGGAGCGCACTGCGCCGCCCGCGCCCAGCAGGGCCACCCGCCGGCCCGCCGGATCGACGCCCTGTTCTTGGAGCGCAGCGACAAAGCCTGTACCGTCGGTATTGTGCCCGCAGAGGCGGCCGTTGCGGATTGCCACGGTATTGACCGCACCGATGGCCCTGGCCTGAGAGTCCAGTTCGTCCACCAGATCAAGCAGCATCAGTTTGTGGGGCATGGTGGCGTTAAAGCCGGCCAGGGTCCTGCAGGCCGGCGATCCCGTCCAGGCCGGCAGCGCGTCTGCCGCCACGCGCACGGCCTCATAGGATCCATCGAGGCCAAGCGCTTTAAGCATGGCTGTGTGCATGAGCGGCGACAGGCTATGCGCAATGGGATCGCCAATCACGGCCAGACGTAGTGGTGTTGCAGAGATCACCGTTTCCTCCCCGGCTTTTTGTTCCAGTTGCTGCGTCCTGTACCGGACTGGTCCCCGGCCAGGCGATCCATCCTGCGTTGCAGCTTGAGCAGGGCCAGAAGCACCCGTTTCAGGCGCCGTCCGTTGTTGAGCACGCGGCAGTCGCAGCTGGCCCGGTAGACGGCCTTGCGTTGCCGGTAGAGCGCAAACAGCGCCTGGCCGCCTGCACGCAGCAGCGGCCGGTCGCTCAGTTCGGCGGTTTTCAGGATGCATTCCGGCGACCGGTCAAGAAACACAATCAGTCCGTCCGCGCGCAGCGCCCGCACATTGTCTTCCCGCAGCACCACACCGCCGCCCGTGGCGATGACAACGCCTTTGCGCGCCGCCGCCTCGCGCACGCAGCGCGCTTCAAGATCCCTGAAGAAGGCCTCGCCGTCTTCGGCAAAAATGCGTTCGATGCTTTTGCCGGCTGCGGCGACGATCAGATCGTCCGTATCGATGAACGTCCGGCGCAGGCGCCTGGCCAGGCGTCTGCCCACGCTGCTCTTGCCGCTGCCAGGCATGCCCACCAGCACGATATTGGCACACACCCGCATCATGACCGCGCTCCGCACGCCAGCAGGCTTTGCATGGTCAGCGCCGTGGCCGCCTCCACCACAGGCACGGCCCGGGGCAGGATACAGGGATCGTGGCGTCCGCCTACGCGCAGCCGGGCAGACTCGCCCGTGCGCATGTCGACGGTTTCCTGCTCCAGCGCAATGGAGGGCGTCGGCTTGATGGCGACAGCGCACACCAGCGGCATGCCGTTGGTAATGCCGCCGTTGATGCCGCCGTTGTTGTTGGTCCGTGTGCGGATGCGCCCTTCGCTGTCCCGGTAGAAAGGATCGTTGGCCTCGCTGCCGCGCATGGCGGCCAGGCGGAAGCCTGCGCCAAACTCAAGCCCTTTGACAGCCGGGATAGCCAGCAGATACCTTGCCCAGAGGCTTTCCACACTGTCGTCAAAGTCCGGACCGCCAAGTCCGGCAGGCATGCCGCAGACCAGGCATTCGATGACGCCGCCTACCGAGTCGCCGCAGGCACGCGCCTGAACAATCCGTTCGCGCATGGCTTCTCCGGCAGCGTCGTCCAGAACGGCCAGATCTTTTTGGGGCAGTGCGCGCAAGGCAGCCAGATCGGGATTGGCATAGTCGACGGGGCTGTCGGTCAGTCCGGCCAGTTCGCGAATATGGGCTGCAATTTCAATCCCATGGCCGCGCAACGCCAGCCTGGCCACCGCGCCGGCAAAGACCAGCGGCGCGGTGAGGCGTCCTGAAAAGTGGCCGCCGCCGCGCGGGTCGTTGCAGCCTGCGTAGCGCAGATGGCCGGTCCAGTCGGCATGGCCGGGCCGGGCGAGCCAGCGGGTGGCCTCGTAATCGCGCGAACGCATGTCGGTATTGCGGATGATTGCGCACAGGGGCGTGCCGCAGGTCCGGCCCTCAAAAACGCCGCTGACAATCTCCACGGCGTCCGCTTCCCGGCGGGCTGTCGCCAGCAGCGACCCCCCCGGCGCGCGGCGCGCCATCTGCGCCGCCACAAACGCCATGTCCAGCTCAATGCCGGCGGGGACGTCTTCCAGCACTACGCCGATGGCCGGGCCGTGCGATTCTCCAAACAGATGATAGTTCATACACTCTCCAAGACATCCGGTTCCCGGCCAGGGCTGCCGGCCGGCTCAGTGGCGCGAACGGCCAATGCGGTGCTGTCCGCGCGCGGTCTCATCTTCAGGGATGAGGGGTTGTTGTAGGGGACATAAGGGGCGGCAACCTGCTGTTGCAGGGGCTCCTTTTCCGTCAGGGTGCGGACGGTGCGGCGCCGTCCCGGCCCGTCTACCGTACAAACGGGGCCGACGCTTCCCGTTCGTGGTTTCGCCACCACCACTGCGCTCTGTGCGTCAGCAGATCGATGTCGCCTGCCGCCGCAACGCCCAGCAGCGCGGTATACTGGCGCACGACCTCCTGACTGTACGGATTGGCCTCGAACAGACTCCTGAACAGCTGGGCGTCCTCCATGATCATCTTGCGTCCTGCGGCCAGCCTGCGCTGGAATGACGGCGTCAGAAACGGCAGCAGGCTGTCGTCTTCAGCCAGCATGGCCAGATAGACCATGGTCGAAATAAAGTTCATGCTCTGGATGCGCGCTGCGGCCTTGTCGTGCTGTTCTGCCGTCACCCTCAGCACCTGGCAGCCGCAGCCGGCAAACAAGGCCTCGACACGGCGCAGGGCTGTTTCGGTTGACGATTTGCCGGGCGTCACGGCCACGCGCAGAGGCTGGCCGGGCGCGGTAACAGGGCCGAACAGCGGGTGCGTCCCCACCACAGGGCCGCTCCATGCGCGTTCCATCTGACGCATGGGCAGTTCCTTGACTGAAGTCACATCGGCCAGCACCGTTCCTGGCCGCATGTGCGGCGTCACACGCCGCAACACGTCGCCAAGCGCCGCGTAGGGCACGCACAGCAGCACAATCTGCACCTGGCCGCAGGCCTCGTGCAGCCGCGGTTCTTCAAGAGGCGTGTCCACTTCTACAGTCATACGGCCGCTTTCCCTGAAACGCCGGGAAAGCATGCTCCCCATCTGACCGCGCGCGCCCACAATCAACACGGCGTCGCGCTCGGCCGTTGTCAGTTCGAGACCGGGCATCGCAACATACTCCATACTTCCCAGAATCGAGGAAACGACTTGTTCACTACTGACGGATTGTCCACCACAACCGGCTGTTCACCGAGTCCGAACAGCGCCATGGACATGGCAATACGGTGATCGTTGTGGGTTTGGAACACGGTTCCCTGCGGCACTGTTGGCTGCCGGCCAAGGCCGTGTACCGCCAGGCCATCCTCAAATTCATCCACCGTCACGCCTGCGCGCCGCAGTTCGCCTGCCGAGGCGGCCAGACGGTCGCTTTCCTTGAACCGCAGGTGCGCCACATTGCGGATCCGGGTCACACCGCCGGCTACCGCCGCCAGTGCGGCCACTGTAGGCACCAGATCCGGGCAGTCTCCCATATCGACATCCACGCCATGCAGCGCCGCCGGAGAAACCCGCACGCCTTCAGGCGTCCATTCCACAGGCGCGCCCATGGCCCTCAGGATTTCTGCAATGGCCCGATCGCCCTGCAACGAGTTCTGGCGCAGTCCGGTCACACAAAGGGGATGAAGGCCCACGGCCCCGGCCGCCAGCAGGTAGGACGCGCCGGACCAGTCGCCTTCCACCGTGTGTTCGCCGCACGCATAGCGTCCCGGCTGTACGGTCAGGCGGATGTCGGCGGGGCGCACGCTGGCGAGTTTCCGCCAGTCGGCGGATTGCCAGATTCCCCCGGATCTGCGTTCCTCCACAAGCACGTGTAAGCCAAAATCTTCCAGCGTCTGAAGCGTCAGGCCCACATACGGCCAGGATACGGCCTTCTCCCCTGTGAGAGACAGGCGCAACGGGGTGCGGCAGAACGGCGCGGCCAGCAGCATGCCCGAAAGATACTGGCTTGACTCGTCCATACGCAGCCGGACGTCGCCACCGGGGAGCCCGGCTGCACACAGGCGCAGTGGCGGGTAGCCTTCGCGCACTTCGCAGCGGCAGTCCACGCCCTGGCTCCGCAGCGCCTCGATCAGCGCGCCAAGGGGCCTTTCGTGCATGCGCGGCACTCCATGGATGCGGAAATATCCCCGCCCGGCCGACAGCACCGCCGAAAGCAGGCGGCAGGTTGTGCCGGACTCGTGCACGTCGCACGACAGGGGCGCGTTTGCCGACAGCGAGCCCCGGGGGCCTTCCGTCATGCCTTCGACACGCCAGTCGCCTGCTCCAAGCGGCTCGATCCGCGCGCCGGCGTCCGTAAGGATGGCGCGTGTGCGCTCAAGATCCACACAGTCCAGCACATGCCTGACCACCGAATGTCCCGGAGCCAGCGCAGCCGCAATCAGCATGCGGTGTGAAATAGATTTGGACGCCGGGGCCCGTACTTGCAGCGTCATGATTTTGCCCCCGGCATTTCTTCGCCCAGTTTGGACAGCCGCGGTCCTTCGGGATAACTCCCCAGGATTCTGAAGGACGTGCACAGCTCGCCAAGCCGTTCGATAAGCGGCGCAAACGCCGGTTCGGCCATGTCACACTCCACGTCGGCAAAAAAGACGTATTTCCAGCATTCGCCGGCCAGAGGGCGCGATTCGAGCTTGCGCATGTTGACTCCGCGCCCGGCCAGCGCCTCAAGCACCGAGGCCAGCGCCCCCGGCTTGTCGCGCAGCGTGAACAGCAGCGAACTGCGGTGCGGTCCTTCGCTTCCTTTGCTGAGGGGGGCGTGATCCGGCGCGCCAATCAGCACAAACCGCGTCCAGTTGGAGGGGTTGTCTTCAATGCCGGTGGCCAGAGCTTCCAGCTGTATGAGTTCGCCAAGCCGGTAATGGCCTACGGCGGCGGCATGGGGATCTTCGGCAGCCAGCCGGGCGGCTGCGGCGGTGGATTCCACCGCGACAAGGCCGGCCTGAGGCAGGTGTGTTCTGAGCCAGGCGCCGCACTGTCCCAGAGGCTGCGGATGCGAATAGACCTTCTGAATTTCAAGCAGCGAGCGTGCCCGGCTCAGCAGGCTGTGGCTGATCCGCGCAAAAAATTCGCCAAGGATGATCACGTTTGTCCGCGCAAACAGGTCAAAGCTCTGGCCTACGGTGCCCTGAAGAGAATTTTCAAGCGGCACGATGCCGCAGTCGCATTGGCCGGAGGCCACGCGCTGGAAAATTTCAGAAAAATTGCCGCAGGGCTGAAAGCGTGTGGCGCTGCCCAGGTATTCGACGCCTGCAAAATACGAAAAGGTGCCTTCGGGCCCGAGATAGGCGGCGCTGTAAGGGCGTTGCAGCGCGCGGGACACAGACAGAATCTCGCGCCAGAGCATCATGACGTGCTCGTTGTCCAGCGGACCTTCGTTGCGTTCTGCCAGCCGCGCCAGCAGCTCGCTTTCCCGGCGCGGATCGAAAATGGGCATGGGCTTGCCCTGATTTGTGGTGGCCGCCTTCAGACGGCCGACTTCCAGGCTCAGCAGCGCGCGCTTGTTGAACAGGCGGAGCAGTTCGCCATCCACCTCGTCGATGGCCTGGCGCAAAACCGGCAGTGGACGCGGAGCAGCAGACATGTTGGCATTCATCTTAGGCCTCCCGGATGTCTTCGCGGATACGCATGCCAAAGTGCCGCCCTGCTTCATCCAGGGCGCAAAGCACGGTGTCGCCAGGTTGCAGTTCCACCACGCTCAAGGGCGTGCCGTCGGGAGCGGTAAGGCGGATTGTTTCGGCATCCTGCAGGAAAATGACGCCCTTGCGCTTGTCTGCCGTTTCGGCCTCAATCAGCAGCATGGGCCGGACTTCGGTCTTGATCCGGCCTGCGGTAACCTGCCATTCGCGTCCCTGGGCGTCCACCGCCAGCAGGGGTGCGCCGGGGCGCAGTTCTTCCAGATAGGAGGTTTTGTCGCCGGGCAGGCGGATATAGGCGTGCACCGCACCGGCATTGATGCGGAACGGACGGGCGGCCACATATTCGTTGGGCTCTGTTTCGGCATGAACCAGGAAAAGGAAGCCGCTTGTGTTGCCCACAAGCATGCCCTGGCCGCGCGCAAACAGGGACAGCGTGTCCACGCAGACGCGGTGCCCGAGACCCGCGCGCTCGACACGGGTTACCGTGGCGGGCACAAGATCGGCCTGGCCGCAGCCTACCTTGCACTGACGAACGATATCCTTCAGTTCCGCCAGACCGTCGGGAAGCACGACCACGCCGTCCACGCCTTTTTCCAGAATGCCTGCGGCACGGCGCGCCTCCTCAAGCGAGGCGACCTCGGCCAGCACTCCGGAGCACTGTGCCAGCAGGTTTTCCATGGGGATGACTTCCCAGCCGCGCTGGACGACGCACCGTCCGCCGCTTTGCAGCAGCGTGCAGATGGCTTCTTCATCGGCCTTGGCGTTGATGCCGCGCGAAGGAAGTTCCTCTTCAGAGACCACAGGCACGCGCGAAAGCGCGCTTACGGCTTCCACTTCACCGGAAGGGACAATGACGCCGTCGACGCCCGATTCAAGGGCAAGAGTGACGTTTTCTTTGCTGTAGGGGACGCTTTTGAACAAAATTTGCATTTCTGACTCCTTCCGGAAAACTCGCACGTCCGGGAGCGAGGTCTTTTGAGCCTGTCCGGCTGCAAAAGGCGCGCTGCCCGCGCGCGGCGCAAAAAACGGTTTTTATTTTTTTGACGGTCAGCCCTGTTTTTGTGCGGCAGGACCGGACGTCTGTTGTGGGCTTGAGTTAGGCCGCCATGGAAACGGGGTGGCTTGCCAGCAGGTTCAGGGCTTCGTCAACGCCAAGGTTGTTGTGCACCATTGCCCGCAGGGCCGCCACCAGATCCCGGCGCTGGGGGTGCTGGAACACGTTGCGGCCGATGGAAAGACCGGCGGCTCCGGCTGACAGGGCGTCGTGCACCATCTGGAGGATATCGGCTGTCGAATCCATCCGTTCTCCGCCGGCAATCAGCACCGGCACGCCGCACGAGCGCACAACGTGTGCAAACGTATCCGCGCGGCCCGTGTACGACACCTTGACCAAATCCGCACCCAGTTCAGCCCCCACACGCGCGCAATGCGCCACCATTTCGGGGGCAAAACTGTCCTTGATGTGCGGGCCGCGTGCGTAGAGCATCATCAAAAGCGGCATGCCCCAGCGATCGCAGTCGTCCGCAATGCGTCCGGCGTCTTCAAGCATCTGGCGTTCGTTGTCGTCGCCAATATTGACGTGGATGGAAACGGCGTCGGCATCCAGGCGCAGGGCCTCCTCCACAGTGCCCACAATCCCCTTGGTGTTGCCGCCGGGCGCAAGCGAGGTGGAAGCCGAAAGATGCACAATGAGGGCTGTTCTGGAAACGCCGCCACAGCTTTCCACCGAGCGGGCCAGCCCCTTGTGCATGATGACTGCGTCGGCGCCGCCGAGGGAAAGTTCGGCCACAGTGCCGTCGATGTCGCGGATACCCTGAATTGGACCGACTGTCATGCCGTGATCGAGAGGGACGATGACAGTGCGATGATCCTGAGGATTGAGGATGCGGTCCAGACGTCTGCGTTTGCCAAGTTCCATGACGAGTTCCTTTTGCTGTGTTTTGCTCGGGTCAGGCACTTCGCGGGCTGCGGTCTGGGATAAAAAAAGGCCGCCGGCGAAATGCCTGCGGCCCGAAGTGTTGATGACGTATGCGTTTCAACAGAGCTTCCGACCACAGGCCTCCGAATAAAAGTAAAAAAAGTATCCAGCGCCAAACTGGTAAGCCTGGCTGCTGAACACAAAAGAGTGGCGGAAGCTGAAACGTTGCATGGCAACAATATCCTTAATGGTCAAAAGTTCGGGAGAAACCTACGCCGCGAACCTGAAGGTTGTCAAGATGTTCGTGATATTTTTTGCATGAAGGGGGGGTGGGCAAAACACGTTCCCGCACGTCCGCCACAGACGGCGCAAGGGCAGATGCCGTGCCGGCGTGCCGGTTTGTAAAGCCCCGGGCGCCTGCCTGAGCCGGGTCGGCAGGAGGATGGCAAACGGGCCCGCCCTGCCCTGTGCGGCGTCATGGCGGCTGCGTGCTGCCCGCATGACAGTGCGGGAGAAGCCGACCCGTCAGCGCGTGCCGGACAGCAGGCCTCTGGGCGGGCTGTACCGGGTGCGGGCACCCCTGCAGAGGGGGCCGTTTTGCCCTTTCCCGGCGCCGGGGCAAGACGTTCTGCGCGCGGACGGGCGGCGCTTGTCTGGCGGCTTTTGGCGGAGATGCCGTCCGGCGCCGTCTTTAACTATAAATAACATGGCGATATTTTATAGAAAATAGAAATTGCCACATCGATGCTTTTGCAAAGGCGGCAAGATGCGGTACAATGGCTGACGACACGTTCTTGCCACGGCAACATGAATACGCATGATGTCAGTTGCACACAGTCATTTGAGCAAGGCCGCAGGCCTTTTGTCCGGATTTGCGCCGCCTTGCGGCGGTGGACGCTTTTGCGCCAGCGGAAGGCGTCTGTAACATGAACCTGCGCTGCGCGTTTTTTCCTTTAGCCCGCCGGAAGACTGGCGATTTTGTCGTGAAGGAAACACAAGTATGGCTCTTGACCCTACACAGCACGCCGACTGGGAAATTGCCAGGGATGCGGAATCCCGCATGAAAACCATCTACGAACTGGGCAGGGACGCAGGCCTGGAAGAAAAGGAACTGCTGCCCTATGGCCACTATATCGGCAAGGTCGACTACCGCGCCGTGCTCAAACGCCTTGAGAACAGGCCAAACGGCCGTTATGTGGATGTGACGGCCATCACCCCGACGCCGTTGGGCGAAGGCAAATCGACCACAACAATGGGGCTTGTCCAGGGCCTTGCCCGGCGCGGTATGCGCTCGTCGGCGGCCATCCGTCAGCCGTCCGGCGGCCCCACCATGGGGGTCAAGGGATCCGCGGCAGGGGGCGGACTTTCGCAGTGCATCCCGCTGACGCCGTATTCACTGGGATTTACGGGCGACATCAATGCCGTCATGAATGCCCATAATCTGGCTATGGTTGCGCTGACTTCGCGGATGCAGCACGAACGCAATTACGATGACGAAAAGCTGCTTCGCCTGTCCGGCATGCCCCGCCTCAACATCGATCCGACCAGGGTCACGATCGGCTGGGTCATTGATTTTTGCTGCCAGGCGCTGCGCAACATCATCATTGGTATCGACGGCCCCGGCGGCCGCTCTGACGGATTCATGATGCGGTCGCATTTTGATATGGCGGTGTCTTCCGAAGTCATGGCAATTCTTTCTATCGCCAAGGATCTCGAAGACATGCGCGCGCGGATTGGCAAAATCATCGTGGCGTATGACCGCGGTGGCAATCCTGTGACCACGTCTGATCTCGAAGTGGCCGGAGCCATGACCGCCTGGATGGTCGACGCCATCAACCCCAACATCATCCAGACCATCGAAGGCCAGCCTGTCTTCGTCCATGCGGGCCCCTTTGCCAACATCGCCATCGGGCAGAGCTCGGTCATTGCTGACCGCGTGGGCCTCAAGCTCTCGGATTATCATGTGACGGAATCAGGCTTCGGCGCGGACATCGGCTATGAAAAATTCTGGAACCTCAAGTGCCATTACAGCGGCCTGATTCCCGACGCCGCAGTCATTGTGGCCACCATCCGCGCGTTAAAGAGTCATGGCGGAGCGCCCGTTCCGATGCCCGGGCGGCCGCTTCCTGAAGAGTACCGGAAAGAAAACGTGGGGTTTGTGGAAGCAGGCTGCTGCAACTTGCTCCATCACATTGTCTCGGTGCGCAAATCCGGCGTTTCGCCGGTGGTGTGCATCAACTCCTTTGTTACGGACACGCCTGCCGAGATCGCCAAGGTCCGCGAACTCTGCGAAGCCGCAGGCGCGCGCGTGGCCCTGTCCCAGCATTGGGAACTGGGTGGCGAAGGCGCGCTGGAACTTGCCGATGCCGTGATGGACGCCTGCAACGACAAGCAGACGTTCACTCCGCTGTATCTTTGGAGCATGCCGTTCAAGGAGCGGATCGAGCGCATTGCCCGCGAAATTTACGGCGCCAACGGCGTGGAATATTCCGAAAAGGCTTCAAAGGCGCTGGACAGCTTCCAGAAGCTGCCCAACGCCAGCGAACTGGGGCTGTGCATGGTCAAAACCCAGCTGTCCTTAAGCGACAATCCGGCGCTTAAGGGCGTGCCTAAAGGATGGATTCTGCATATCCGCGACGCGTTGCTGTATGGCGGGGCCGGATTTGTCGTGCCTGTGGCCGGCGACATCAACCTGATGCCCGGCACAGGCTCCAATCCATCCTTCCGGAGGATCGACGTCGATACGCAGACCGGTCAGGTCCAGGGAATCTTCTAGACGTCCTGCGCAGAGCACCCGGGGGAAGGAGCGCGGCCGGAACGGCAGAAAAACGCGGTCCTTTTCCCGGGTGTCCTGGTTCTGCCTGTGCCTGGACGCGTTTCATGCTGCCTGCCGGCGTTGCCGAGCGCATCAAGACGGACTGTTGCAAGGCGGAAAGTTCCGGCGCGGCCAGCGTGTTGCCGGCGCAGCGCGCTGCCAGTGCGCAAAAGGGACGCAGGCAGCATCAGGGAACGTGCAGTCTTTGTTCTTTAAGGTGCAGGCAAAGGGGGAGTCAGACGATTCTGCTCCCCCGCCCTGCTCTATGGCGTCGGATTGTTGAGAGGATGCCGCTGCACAGGAAAACGGCCCTGCCGGTTCTGGCGGGCTTGCGGGTGCCTGTGCGGCCGGCGCGACAAGCCTGCGTGCAAGACATAAAAAAACCGCCTCTCCGAAAAGAGGCGGTTTTCAACAGTGCGATATGGACCGTATTTAGCGGGCAACGACGCGGAAGTCGTCACGACGGTTCTTGGCCCACACTTCAGGACCGGTGCCTTCAACAGCGGGGCGTTCCTTGCCGTAGCTGATGATGTCGAGCTGAGCAGGATTCACACCGAGCATGACCATGTAGTCATACGCAGCGCGGGCACGGCGTTCGCCAAGAGCGAGGTTGTATTCCTGGGTACCACGGGCGTCGCAGTTGCCTTCGATGCGCACGCGGATGCTGGGATACTGCTTCATCAGGTCAGCCTTTTCCTGCAGGACAGCGCGGTACTCGTCGCGGATGTCATACTTGTCGAAATCGAAGTACACGATACCGTCAGAAATGGTCTGAGCAGCTTCGTCGATCGCGGCAACATTGACGCTATCGCTCGTATCGCTCACCGGTTCGGTTTCGGTGATCTTCTTGCTCGAGCAGCCAGCGCCCAGGCCGAGCGCAAGCACCAGGGTCAGTACGATGCTCAACCGTTTAAAAATAGCCATAATTCCCTCCTAACTTCTCCATGAAGAAAAATATCTGCACGTGAGCCGCTCGCCCATCCTGTTTCCTTCGGGGCAAGGTCTCGCGCGCTGTCGGATCCTTTAGTCTCCAGAACTGCGCTTGTCAAGGCAGTTACGACCTACTTTTCCGATAAATTATGTAAAAATCGATTATTGGCACAACGTCCGTAAAAATTGGACTAATTGAGTATGCCTTGCCGGGCGGTGCTGCATGTCTTCAGCAAGCTGATCCACCCCGTGCAGCTGGACGAAGCGCACCCCGCCATGGATTACTGACTGCATGATGCCGATTTCCGGCAGGCACAGGGTTTTTGGGACTTGTTCGCACAGCAGAAGGACTGTCCGGGGACGCAGCACGCGCACGCCGCTGTGGAAGAACCGTCCGTCACAGATCATTCCGGGCTGCTCTGCGGTCTCTTCTGGGCCGTACAGCGGCGCAAGCGGCCAGAAGGCATGGCTGCCTCTGGGCAGCCTGAGATCGGCAAAGAGCCGGCGCAGGGCGTTGCCCCGTTCATGGCTGCCACGGCCGCTCAGATCATCGCGCAGTTCTGGATAACTCCACAGCAGCAGCGGCGTGCGCGCCGTTTTCTCTAACAGCCTTTTCCAGGATTCGGGCCAGCGCTCAAGAGGCAGAACCAGTTCGGAAGAGGCCGCCGCGCGTGCAGCCGTACCGGCCGGAGAACGGGCCGGCTGCTTTGGGGCAGAAGCAGGCATGGGGGGCCTGCCTGCCGGAGCGTGCGCGCTCCGGGCGCAGGTTTCTGCCGGTGTATTCCGGAAGGCGTTGACGGCGGGGGCTGGCGCGGCCTGCCTGTCTGCGGCGCGCCTGGCAGAAACAGAAGGCGCCGTCCCTGCCGGGGTGGCGGCTGTTCTGCACAGGGCGCGCAGTCCTTGAATGTCGGCTTCTTCGCAAAGCAGGTATTCCACGCCAGCCCGCTTCCACGGCAAAAGGGCTCTGTTGATGCCTAAAGCGAAGCCAGCCACGACACCAGCCTCCAGGCCAGCACCGGCTTGGGCAGCCGGCTCCAGTCTGCCGTGCGTCCGTGCCGGTCGGCCACATGGACCGTATTTTCAGCCGTGCCAAACCCGTCGCCAAGCAGATTGCCCACGATCATGTCGGCGCGCTTGGAAAGCAGCTTGCCTTGAACGGCCGTGGCAAGATTGCCGGATTCTGCGGCAAACCCCATGACTTTTTGAGGAGATCCGTTTTTTCTCTTGGCGGCAAGTGTGCGCAGAATATCCGGATTTGGGGTAAAGCGCAGCGAAAACCCTTCTGGAGCTTCGCTTTTTTTGAACTTGGCCGGCCCGCGCGATTCCGGGGAATAGTCAGCCACGGCGGCGGTGAAGATGCCCATATCCATCTGGCTCCAGACCTCCATTGAGGCTTCAAGCATCTCCTTTGCCGAGGTGACGTCATGGCGGTACAGAGGCGCAACACCTTCAATGGCGTTTTCTGACGGCAGCCATACGGCTCCGGGGCCGCACACGGCGTGCACTTCAGCCCCGCGCAGCCAGAGCGCCAGCGCCAGCGACGCGCCCATGGTGCCCGTGGAGGCGTTGGACCAGAAACGTACGCCGTCCCAGACTTCCCGCGTAGGCCCCAGCGTCACAAGCGCCCGTGTGCCGGCAAGATCCTGCGGCAGGGCCGCGCGCAGCCCGGCAAGATAGATATGCCGCAGATCGGCCAGACGCCCCTGTCCCAGATCGCCGCAGGCCGTCCGGCCTGTGCCGGGCGGCACGATCATGACGCCGCGCGAACGCAGGATGTCGATATTATGCCTTGTGGCAGGGTGTTCCCACATGGCCGGATTCATGGCCGGGGCAACCACCAGCGGGCCGCGGAAGGCCAGCGCCTGACAGGGCAAAAGCTCGTCCGCCGCGCCGCGGACCAGCCGTTCCAGCGTTGCCGCCGAAGCCGGCGCCACGACAAAGGCCCGGCACGTCTGACCGGGTTCCAGATGCGCAAAGGGAGAAGACGCCCTTGGATCCTCAAACAACGAGGTATAGACCGGCGTGGCTCCCAGCGCTTCAAAGGGCAATGGCGTCACAAAGCGCTGGGCCGAAGGGGTCAGCGTCACTCCCACGCTGAAACCGGCGTCCTGCCACTGGCGCAGCAGATCAAGGGCCCTGTAGGCGGCCACTGAACCGCATACGCCAAGTTGCAGGCGCAGCCCTCTGCCGTTTTCGGCGTCCGGCACATCGGCCGGTGAGAAACGAAAGGCAAGATGGGCTTCCATAATTACTGCTGCAGCGGCACGCTGCCGGGAGAAGATTCAAAGCCGCCGTTCAGGCCCGGTTCCGTGCCCGCGCTGCCCCCGGTGGAAGGCGGCGTCATCACCAGCCCGGACGACATGTTCGAAATGTTTACCGCGCCTTCGTCCAGGGTGGAAACTACCCAGATTTCCATAAAGACCTGCGAGAGCACGTCTTCATAAAAATAGCAGACCGCGTAACGGGAATCCTTTTCATACAGCTGCATGGCCCGCGGGCCGCGCACCATGCCGCGCAGCGACCAGCCGTGCTTACCCATGCTGTGAATGGTTGCCGTGGTAAGCGACAGCTTGTCCACCCGGCCCTTGACCGTGACCAGCCCCACCTTGGTGCCGTCGGGCGTGACCGAGATCGTCGACTGGTCGGACACAACGCTCATGTCCACCGGAATAGGCACGTCCTGGAATTCATCGAAATAGACGTCGTTGATGCTGGTAGTTGTCGATTGTTGTTTGTCAAACGGATTGGAAATGCCCATATCTGCGCACCCTTGCAGCAGCAGCATCAGGGCCAGAAGGCAACCAAATTTTTTCATTGCGGGTCTCCTTGGCTGGGAAAACGGTCCGTTTGCCTTGCCTGCCTGCGCAGGCAGAAGAGGCTTGTCACAGATTTTCAGCCTAGCCTACTTTCCCTTGAATCGCAAACCGGGACAGCGGCATCTTGTTGTGCGGCCGGGCGGCCTTTGGCGGGCAAAAACGCCGTTTATACAGAGCAGGCCGGTCCGGCAGACGCGCCTGTCGCACTGTGGCCGTGCGGACGCGTCCGGGAGTGCTGCACCAGCCGTCTCGTTTTCCGTGGAAGGTCCGCAGGTTCAGGAAGCTGCGGTGGAAAGGCACCGGAAAGGACAGCGCGAAAAACTGTCAGGGCAGAAGCGAAAGGGCGGCCTTTGGCCGGAGAGTGCCAGTATGCCGCGCAGGGGCGAACGCAGACGGGAGAAGACGCCATGACCGGGGCAGGGGCCTTTGCCGTTTCCGGCGCGGGCAGGGCAAAGGGCCCCTTGGGGTTTGGAGGTGGCGTGGCTGCCGTTTTGGCCAATCGTCTCCGGCGTGTGGGAAGAACGGCGCACCACAGTCGTGTCACGCGTCTGGCAAAACGGCGTTCCAGGCCTGTTCGCAGGCGGCGAGCAGGGCCGCAGGATCTGCGGCTTTCATGAGTCCGGACATGATGCAGGCCCCTGCGGCGCCCGCTTTGCGCACGCCGGCGAGCACGTCCGGCGTGATTCCGCCAATGGCATACACGGGTACGTTGACAGCGGCGCAGACATCGCGCAGGAACGGCAGGCCTCTGGGGGCAAGACCGGCTTTGCAGTCTGTGGGAAACACATGTCCGGCGATCAGCCGTGTGGCGCCAAGCGCTACAGCCTCGCGGGCCTCGTCCAGGCTGTGCACGGAGGTACCCAGACTGGCAAAGTGCCGCCGTATGTCCGGCGCAGCGGCGCGCAGCGCCGGCAGAGGCGCGTGCACGGCCGCGCAGCCCAGTTCATAGGCCAGCTCCAGCGGGCCGTTGAGCACAAAGGGCACGCCGTTTGTTGCGCACAGCCGGGCGAGTTGCACGGCCAGGCGTTTCAGGGCGTCCGGCTCAAGCGCTTTTTCGCGCAGGATAACGGCTGCCGGGCGGGCTGCGACGATTTGCGCAACCCGCAGAGGCAGCGGTTCGGCACACTGTGCCTGACAGGTCACGCAGACGATATCAGACATAGATGGTGTCGCTCATGACAGGTTGCAGGCCGTGGGCCAGAACGGCAGACCGGACTTCTGGAACCGACCGGCTGTCGGAGATTTCGAACTGACCGTCGCCGCGATCGTCGTTTTCGCCGCTATGGCCGCCGATGCCCACATCCACGCCGGCGGAAATCTTGGTGGCCGCCATGCCGACAATGTGATCGCGGAAGCCCGCCCGTTCGCGCGTGGAGATGGTGATGCCTGCAAAGGGCATGAACAGCCGGTATGACAGGACGACCTGCAGCAGCTGACGTTCGTGCACGTCTTTGGGATTGATGGTGTCGTCGTTGATGATGGGACGCAGGCGCGGACAGGAGAACGCAATTTCGGCGTGCGGATATTTTTTTTGCAGCAGCCAGGCGTGCATGCCCGTGGCCAGGGCGTCTTTGCGGAAGTCGGACAGGCCGAGCAGCGCGGCAAAGCCCACGCCGCGCATGCCGCCGCGCAGGGCGCGTTCCTGGGCGTTCAGCCGATAGGGGAAAATTCGCTTATGGCCGGCCAGGTGGAGCTGTTCGTAGCGATCAGGATCGTAGGTTTCCTGAAAAACGGTCACATAATCGGCGCCACATTTGTGCAGGTAGGCGTATTCCTCGGTATTGAGGGGATAGATTTCCAGCCCCACAGCACGGAAATACTTGCGTGCCAGGCGGCAGGCTTCGCCGATATATTCCACGCTCGACGACGAACGGCTTTCACCGGTCAGGATGAGGATGTCCTGCAGGCCTGTGGCGGCAATGGCGCTCATTTCACGCTCAATGCCAGCGGGATCCAGTTTGGCCCGGCGGATGCGGTTGTGCCTGTTGAATCCACAGTAGACGCAGTAGTTTTCGCAGTAGTTGGAAATGTAGAGCGGCGTGAACAGCGTCACCGCATTGCCGAACCAGCGCTGTGTTTCGGCGGTGGCGAGTCTGGCCATTTCCTCGAGCATGGAATCGGCCGCCGGCGAAAGCAGCGCCGCAAAGTGCCGCGGCGTGCGCGTTGTGGCAGCCAGCGCCTCACGCACGTCGGCAGGGCCGAAGGCTTCCGGCGTGTAGGCCCGGCTTGCGGCCAGCACCTGATCCATGACGTCTGAATCGATCGCTTCCATATCCGGAAGATAGGTCATGTGATCGATGCGGTTCCGGGGGTCCAGTTCTCTGATTTGTTTCATCAGAACGTCCTTTGTGGTTTGCAGTATTCCTTGTTGGGAGACCTGGCCGTTGACAGGCGGCAGAAGCCGATGAGCGCCGCAGTCGCATGATGTGGCAAAAGCGGCGCTCCCCCCAAAAAACACGGGGTTGCGTCCGGCGGACCGGCACGGCCAGCGCCGTCCTGCAGGATGTCCGCAGTACGGCAGAACCCGGCGTGCTTTTGGGCGGCTTCAACCCGGGGCGGCGTCGGGCTCTGACAGCTTATCCCGGCCTGCTGCCGTGAGCATGGCGCAGCGTCTGGCAGGCTGTGTTCCATATAAGCGTTGCGCAACGGTTGCCGTCCCCCGGGTGCGGGCAAAAGCCCGTCCGCACCCTCCCGGGGAGAAACACAGGTCAGTTACGCAGGAAGCCCGTCAGCGGATCCGAGGCTTCACCGCCGCAGGACAGCACGCGGCCCGGACGGGCCAGATAGGCCGCCCGTCCGGCCCGGATGGCCTGGCCAAAGGCTTCGGCCATGAGCGGCACGTCACCGGCTGTGGCAATGCCGGTATTGGCCATCACAGCGGCCACGCCCATTTCCATGGCTTCGCAGGCCTGCGAGGGCCGTCCGATCCCCGCGTCCACAATAATGGGCAGGGCGATTTCGTTGACCAGGATCTGGATGAAGTCGCGCGTGCTCAGTCCCCGGTTGGAGCCAATGGGCGCGCCAAGCGGCATGATGGCCGCTGCACCGGCTTCGACAAGGTCGCGGGCCACATAGAGATCGGGATACATATAGGGCAGGACAACAAACCCTTCTTTGCTGAGACGTTCGGTGGCGCGGATGGTTTCGGCGTTGTCCGGCAGCAGGTAGCGGGCGTCGCGCATGATTTCGAGCTTGATAAAGTCACCGCACCCCATTTCCCGGGCCAGCCGGGCAATGCGCACGGCCTCGTCGGCGTTGCGCGCGCCGGAGGTGTTGGGCAGCAGCGTCACTTCCTTGGGGATGTAATCCAGAATATTGTCCGCGCCGCCAGGATTGGCACGCCGCACGGCCAGCGTCACGATCTGCGCGCCAGCCCGTTCCACCGCCGCACGGATGAGATCCAGGGAATATTTGCCGGAACCAAGGATGAAACGAGAAGAAAAGGTCTTGCCACCAAGAGTCAACGTGTCATTGCATTCCATGTCTGCCATTCCTGAAAAGTTGAAGTCCTGCCCGCGGCGGACGCGGGCCTGTGGCGCCGGTTGCGTTTGAAACTGCATGCGCCCGAAAGCTGGCGCGGCCGCGCGCTCTGGCAAATCGCGGCTTTTTTTGTTGGTGCGGGTCCGGCGTCCCGCGTCTGCCAGAGGGTATTTGTTCTGGACGGAAAAACCGTCCTGTTGCCGGTCAGGGCTCTGTTTCTCCGGCAATAAGCCGGAGGATCGTCAGAGCCTGGTGCCCGGCGCAAAGCATCACACGCGGAGCCATCAGACCCACGCCGTACCCTGCCTCGCTCTCGCCGTCTCCGCACAGGTAGAAGCGACGCGTAATCTTCCTGGTTGTCAGAGCGTTACCGGAGGCGTAACCCGCCATGCCCGACGCCGCGACAAGGGGTGTGTGCGGCAGCGTTGACAGCACCACGTCGGTCAGCATGGCCTTGGCTGTGGCGTCGTCCAGCGCTTCGCAGACGATATCGTCGCCGGCAAACAGCCGGTGCGCGTTGCCTGCGTCGATCCGCACCTGATCGGTGATTACCTTGCAGTAGGGCGCAATATCGGCAATCTCGCGCCGCAGGGCTTCGGTTTTGGGCAGCCCCAGCTGCGCAAGCCTGTAAACTTGACGGTTGAGGTTGCTTGGCTCCACAATGTCAAAATCCACCAGATGCAGACAGCCGACGCCTGTGCGGGCCAGGGCTGTGGCCACATGGGAGCCAAGTCCGCCAAGTCCGGCAATGCCCACGCGTGCCCGCGCCAGCCTGTCTGTCAGCTCCGGCGTGTTGCGCGCCGCCAGCATGGCCCTGAGCTCCCCGGAGGGCGGATAGACGCCCCGGGGCACGAGAACGACCTGATCGTTTTCGTGCAGGACGGGGTTGTCTGCCGTCTGATAGCCGTTCAGAATACGGACAAGATCCGCCTGCACGCTGCCGGCGTGCCGCGCGGAAAGGTCTTGCAGCCGTGTCCCCTCCGGCATTTCGACCGGTTCTCCATTGACCCGGATGCGCATCAGCCTCCTCCCACAAAGCGCACAATTTCCACGCTGTCGCCATCTTGCAGCACAGTGTCTGCATAACGGGCGCGCGGCACGATGTCGCCATTGCGCTCCACAGCCACCCGATCGTGCAAAAAGCCCTCCTGCTCAAGCAGGGCCGCCACGGTCAGTCCGCTAGCGTCGCGCTCCGTGCCGTTCACTTGCAGCATTCTGTTCCTCCTGCATGTTTGTGAAGGTGTTTGCGTTTCGCCTAAAAAAGGGTCGCATAAAAAAAGGTCGCACGAAAGGATACTACACCCGAGGTGGTGTACCCCTTCGTGCGACCTTCACTCGCAGAAGCGTCTGCACTCTGAAACGCAAGGTAGCGGGTTTTTCAAAAAAGTCAACAAGGCGGCCCGGCGTCAGGCGCGGACGCAGTCAGCGCCTGACTCGCCGGAGGACAGGCCTGGCAAAAACCTTCTGCCAGGCGTCTTCCGTCATTTTTTATGGTGGCGCCAGAAGGCGCAGGTATGCGGAGGGCTGCCATGGCGCAAACCGCACATGGCAGAAAGCGCGTCAGCAGATGCGCGGCAGTTGCGCGCCTTCCGCCATGGCCAGCAGGCGGCGCCCGCCGATGGCGGTTTGCAGCACCACCTGGCCGGGCTTGAAGGGCGCTTCGGGGGCCTGTACCGTACCGATGCGCGCGGCTTCTGCGCCGTAAGGCAGCCCGCGCAGCACGCGCAAGGCGGCCTCGGCCTTTGCTTCCGGCAGGATGCAGATCAGTTTGCCCTCGTTGGCCAGGTACAGCGGGTCAAGTCCCAGCACGTCACAGCCTGCGGCCACCGCGGGGTGAATCGGGATGGCGTCTTGTTCGATCAGGCAGGCCACGCCGGACTGTCCGGCAATTTCGTTGAGCGTTGTCGCAAGCCCCCCGCGTGTGGGATCGCGCAGCACATGGATGTCGCCAACCTCAAGCATCAGGGCTTCAACAAGGCCGTTGAGCGGTGCGCTGTCGCTTTCAACCCCTGCAAGAAACGACAGGCTGTCGCGCTGGCCAAGCACGGCCAGACCGTGATCCCCCATGGCGCCGCTGATCAGAATGGCGTCGCCCGGACAGGCCCGGCTGCCGGACGGCGCAGGCTCGGCCAGGCGTTCGCCAATGCCCGTTGTGGTGACAAAAAGCTTGTCGCACATGCCGCGGGGCACCACCTTGGTGTCGCCGGAAACAATCTGCACGCCGGCGTTTCTTGCCGCGCGGCCCATGGATTCCGCCACGCGCTCCAGAATATCCAGGTCGAGCCCTTCTTCCAGAATGAACGCGCACGTCAGCCACAACGGCCGTGCGCCCAGCATGGACACGTCATTCACCGTGCCGTGGATGGCCAGAGAGCCGATGTCGCCGCCGGGAAAAAACAACGGCGTGACCGTATACCCGTCCGTACTCATGGCGAGCCGTCCGTGAGGCAGAGTCAGGTTTGCCGCGTCGTCCATGGTCCGCAGGACGGGGTTGTCAAAATGCCGCAAAAAAACGTCGCTGATCAGGCGTTGCGAGGCCCTGCCTCCGCTGCCGCAGTCAAGAAGAAGCGTGTCCATTCTGCGTCCTTTATGGTTTGAGCTCCCGGCTTTTCAGGCCGGGCGGCACCCTGTCCCACGCAACAGAGCGGAATATTTATAAACTCCAGGAAAGGGCCCTTATGCGCGGAACGCAGCACCCCGGGCAGAGCCTGCTATTGTACAGTCTGCTTTGTCTCTGCTGGTTCTTGAGGCCGGCGCAACAGCCGCCAGCTGAGGATCAGTGCGATGCAGTTCAGCAGGCTGAACACGGTAAAATCCCAGCGCATGGCAGCAACAAACAAATCTGCGTTAGCCCGGCTGACGGCGCCGTCTCCAAAATAGAAGCTCATGGTCAGCGACACAATGACAAGACTTGTCATCATGCCCATGGTGCGCATGGTGCCCACGACGGCCGAAGCCTGGCTCAAATGGGAGGTTTGCACACTGCCCATGATGGCGCTGGTGTTGGGGGCGCCGAAAAAGCCGAGGCCCATGCCGATGAAGGCAAGGCAGATTGACGTGAGCCAGACGGGGGATGTCATGCCAAGAAATCCCGCGATGAAAAGGCCGATGCCGCAGAACACAAGCCCGATGGTGGCAACACGGACGGGGCCGTGCTTGTCACCAAGCCGCCCGGCCACCGGGGCAAGGATCAGCTGCGCCAGAGGCTGGATGCTCAGCAGAATGCCCGCTTGCATCATGCTCAGCCCCTGTGCAAACTGCACATACAGCCCAAACAGGAAGACCTGACCCAGCACCGTGCTGTAGTTGATGAGCGCAATGGCCCCGTTGAACAGAAACTGCCGGTTGTGGGAAACCATGTACAGGTCAAGAACCGGGATGTCCCCCCGCCGGTGCACACGCCATTCTGTCCGCAGAAACAGCCACAGGAACAGAATGCCCGCCGCCATCAGCAGGAGGGGCCAGGTTCCCTGGCGAATCCAGGTGATGCCGCACACCAGGCCGGTCATGCCAAAAAACCAGCAGGCAGCGCCGCACCAGTCAAAAGGCCGGTCAGGCTCGTTGGTCCATTCGCCCTTGACAGTGAAGGCCATCAGGCACCACGCCACAAGGCCGATGGGGACAACCCCCCAGAACAGCCACTGCCAGCCCAGAGTGCTGGCCACAAAACCGCCGATGGCCGGGCCGCATGAAATGCCGGCAAATACGCCGATTGTGGCAATGCCGATAAGCCGGCCGCGAATGGCCGGCGGCGCACAGGCCACCAGAATGGCCAGCACCGAAGTGTTCATCATGGCTGTGCCTACGGCCTGGGCAAAGCGCAGGCACAAAAAAACCGCCATGTTTGGCGAAAAGGGAAGCAGAGCCGCCACCCCCAAAAAAATGCTCAGCCCTGTCAAAAACAGTTTCCGCCGGCCGATCATGTCGCCCAGGCGCCCGGCCGGCAAATGGAAAATAGCCAGGGACAACGAGTAGACCGCACCCACAAGGCCCAGCTCCATGGCGCCCGCAGAGAGATCCGTACCGATGGCTGGCAGCATGGGAGTCAGGCCGGCGACCATGAACGGCAGCAGAAATTGGGCGACCCCAGCTGCGATGACGACAGAGCGCAGTCCCGGCGCGGAAGAAAGCGTCCCGCCTGTAGAAGGACGGGGCAGCAAAGGAGGTTGAAACGGCATAACTCCCCCTGTCTGCGAAAAGGAATGGAAAGGTGTCTTCGTTTCTTATCCTGTGTAGGCTTGAACGGCAGAGCCGTCAAGCCGGGCGCCCATGTCAGGGGCCGGTTCAGATAAAAAACGTTTGCGCAGAAGCGCCAGCGCCGTGCCAAGCACTGCGTCAGGCCGCAGCTCGCGCAGACAGCGGAAGTTTTCCTGGCAGCTGTCGCCGCGGCAGGGCTGGCAGGGCAGCCCCAGGCGCACTGTCTGATGCCAGGGAGAAGGATACGTCCAGGCATCGCTGGACGCACCAAGCACGATGCACGACGGCGTGTCCACCGCCACCGCCATGTGGCGCGGAGCCGAGCAGTTGCCAATGTGCAGGCTGGCTTCGGCGATGCAGGCTGCCATGCGCCGCAGGGTGGGTTTGTGCTGCAGAAGGAGCGTTGCCGCACGCACGGCCGGCGGCATGGCGGCAAGCAGCGCTTTGATGGTGCCCTCTTCGCCAGGCCCCCACAGAGGGAGGAACACAATGCCTGGCTCGGCTTCAAGAAGATTGGCGGCCAGCTGGGCATAGTACTCAGCGGGCCAGCGCCGGGCGTTATCCTTGTGGGTGACGCCCAGCGTCACAACCGGCTGGCCTGGGGCGCGCCCCAGCTGCGCAAGGGCTTGCCTGATCTCGAGGCGCTCCTCCTCTGAAAGATAGATTCGCGGAGGCTCGTCATGGCACTGGATGCCCAGCGGCTCGAGCATACTGGCCTTGTGGAACGCGGAATAGGTGTACTTGAGAGTCACTATGTCCGTATAGAGCAGGCGGTTATACCACGGCCCGGCAAAGGACAGGCGCACCGGCGCGCCGCTGAATCCTACAATCCAGCGGCAGCGCGGCAGCTGCTGAAAGTCGATCACAAGATCAAAGTGTTGCCGGGCGACTTTCCAGTACCAGGCCAGTTCGCGGTTCAGCGGTGACA
Source organism: Candidatus Avidesulfovibrio excrementigallinarum (assembly GCA_018715085.1). Taxonomy (GTDB): domain Bacteria; phylum Desulfobacterota; class Desulfovibrionia; order Desulfovibrionales; family Desulfovibrionaceae; genus Avidesulfovibrio; species Avidesulfovibrio excrementigallinarum. Next base: position 89,840 of record DVMI01000071.1, read on the forward strand.
GGGCGGACTTGTCCAGGTCCCAGAGGGTGTCAATATGAGGGTTGCCATACAGCACCGGCGCGCATTTTTTTTCGGTGACCATATGCACCGCCGCATCAGGAAAGCGGCGCTTGAGCAGCGCCAGCGCCGGCGTGGTCAGAATGACGTCGCCGATCTGGCGGAGCTGGCAGACGAGAATGCGCCTGGGGTGCAGGGAGGCCAGTGTGCTCACAGCAGTCCTACCTCTTTGGCAATGCGCAGGCAGAGCGCAGACTTGTTGAGCGTGTACAGGTGAATGCCCGGCGCGCCGCCATCAAGAAGTCTGCGGATTTGTTCCACGGCATAGCGGATGCCCACTTCGCGCACGGCTTCGGCGCCGCCTCGTTCGTGAGCCGCTTCCATTTCAAGGTAAAGCCTGCCGGGAATGTTGGCTCCGCACATGGAGAGAATGCGCCGGAGCGATTCAAAGTTCTGGATGGTCATGATACCGGGGATGACAGGGACGTCTACGCCAAGTTCGCGCAATCTTTCGACAAAGGAAAAGTATTCCCGGACGTCAAAAAACATCTGCGTGACAACGAAATCTGCGCCTTCGCGGATTTTGCCCACAGTATGCCGCCAGTCGCTGGAAAAGGAAGGCGATTCCGGATGCGGCGCAGGGTATCCCGCAACGCCGATCCCCATATGAGGAAAGCGCGCCCGGACAAAGCGCACCAGATCCGACGCGTGCAGAAACGGCGACTGCGTCCAGTCAACGGCGCCGTCGTGGGGCGGATCGCCGCGCAGGGCCAGCACGTTGTCCACTCCTGCGGCCTCAAGCTGCGAGAGGAAATCTGTGATGCGCTGTTCCGATGCGGCCACGCAGGTCAGATGCGCCATGATTTCCAGCTGAAAGATTTTTTTGAGGCGAATCACCATGTCCAGCGTCGAATCCTGACGGGATCCGCCGGCGCCATACGTCACTGAGGCAAAAAGCGGCTTCAGTGTGCAGATGCGGCGCGCTTCTTCAAGAAACGGTTCCCACTGGGCTTCGTCACGGGGTGGGAAGAATTCTACAGAGCAGAAAGGAGTGCTGCGTTGCGCGATGAGCTGGGCAATGTTCATGGTGCGTCCTCTGGTTGAGTCCTGATGTCGTCGGGGCAGTATAGATAGCTTTGTTTGTGAGTGCAAACTGTATTACGGCAGAAGGAGCGGGTGCAACGGCAGGCGGCGCTGAGCTGGCGCCCCTTGTTAACAGAAAAAATCCTTTCCCGGCACGCTGTTGCCCTGGACGGCTCCGATTGTGTGCCAGGAATTGAAAAATTCCACAATGCCGGACGTCCTCCTTCACATAAAACGGGTATGCCGTGCGTAAAGGGCAGAGGATCGTTTTCCAGGCGCCGGTATCCGGACAGCTCGTCTTATTTTGCGGGCAGACCCGTGTCCTTCCTTGCCTGCGCGGAAGGCCGGCGGACAGCCGCGCCATAAGGTTACGCCGGATTTACCCGGTTGATGTTGCATATGGCCTCGTCTGCAGCCTGTCCGTCTGGCTCTTGAGACAACGCGTTCCTGCAAGGGCATTCAGGCTGTTTTGCGCCCCCGGCCTGTTCGGTGCAGCCTGCAACGGCGGAGGAGGCACAAGCGAGGTGCGCGCCGATGGCGTAACCCTGTCAGAAATAACGCCTTCAACATGGACTGCGCCCTGTGCCTGTTGGGAAGCGCCGCCGGGTTCTGCCGCCGGACGCCAAACAGTCTGGGCGCTTTTTCACGGGAGCCGCCTGATGCCAGATGCGGTTTTACCCCATGACACAAGCATGGCTGCCCGCAAATTATATTAATTTTATATAAAAATCAATATATTATTTGATTTTTCAGGCGCTGTGCGGGCGTATCCGTGTTTCCCTGTCAGACATGGGCCGCATGCCGGAATGCCCGAATCCCGGCGGCATACCGGAAAGTCTGGCGCAGGGGGGCGATTTCAGACGATGCGTTTAGCGTCCGGTGGAATGCCCTGCGCGAGCCGGCAGGCGCCGATGCCGGAGGAAACGCCGTGTCCGCCTGGCCCGGAGATATGCGGCCGTGTTTTTTTGCATCAACGGAGGCGCGCAGGGCCGGAGGAATTGCCGGATTTGCCCCTTTTACGATGCGGCTCCCAGCGTTTCGGTCCGGCTGACGCGCGATAAAAGTGATGATCACCTCGTCGGGGCGTTCCTGCGGCTTCGTAACAGGCTGTGCCGCCAGCCAGCAGTGTTGTCCGGATCCGTGCCGCAAGGCACTGCCAACAGCCTGGCGCTGCACAACGTGTTTCCGGCCATACAGCGTGCCATGACGGATCACCGGGAACAGTCAGGAGAATCTCTCTGCGCTGGAAGGATTCCAGAAGGTGTACGCCACGGCCTTCGTCATGGATACTGTGCCTGAGGTGGCCTTGTGCAATGCCAGCATCCTGCTGTACCCCATTCCGGCCTTGCTGCGTCTCTGCCGCATCGAGCTCAGCAACGGCGAATTCCATGTATGGCACGAAGCCTGTACCCCCGGCGTGGAGAAGGCCGTCGCCGCGCCGGAAGGCAAAATTGCCGCCATCCTCCGGGCGCTGGATTTCCCCGTACCTTTCTGCAAGATCCTCTTTGAGAAGCGCTATGCGGGAATCTTGGATGAAAAGCGGACACTGTTCCGCAAGATAGGCAGCAAGGGACCTTCCAAGTCCACGGACCGCCACATCAGCGAGGACGTTCCCGGCGTGGTTGCTCCTGTTTCCTCGCCGTGAAGGCAGCAGGGGATTCCCGTGCCTGTCGCCGGTGCCGTGGTTGCGCTGACCAGCGAAATCCGTGGAACAGATTCCATGGCCAAGGGCCGGAGCATGGAAAGCCTTGGACCTGCCGGGCTGGATTGTGAAGGGCTCAGGCGCACGTTCCATGAAGGTTTTGCCGCCCAGCCAGCGCGTCCAAAAAAGCAGGCCGCGTTTCCTCCAGCGGCAGCGCCGTGGTCTGACTGACCGGAAGGATTCGCACGACTGCCCGCCATATTGAGCACAATGCGTTCTGCGCACCATGAGGGCAGAGGGGCCTGACCGGATTTGCCAGGACCCGCTGCCTTAAAAATCCTGGCGGTATTGAAGCGCCTGGCGCAACGTTTCGCGATCCATGAATTTGACTTCAGCCCCCAGAGGGATCCCCTGGGCCAGACGGCAGACTCTGACGTTGGGAAAGCGGCGTGTCAGCTTTGCCCTCAGGTGCGCGGCGGTGCTTTCTGCTTCGACGGTGGCGCCCAGTGCCAGAATGACTTCCCTGACCTGCCCTTCGGCAAGCCGGGCTTCAAGATGCCGGATGTCGGGCTGCCCTTCCTCCTGCGCGCCCAACGGCGAAAGCAGGCCGCCAAGAATGAAATAGCGCCCTTTGAAGAAGCCGCCTTCTTCAAGCGTCAGCATGCTGTCCCACTCGCTGACAACACAAAGCTGTTCCTCGTTGCGCGTTGCGTCGGTGCAGATGGCGCAGGGGTCGGTTTCAGTCAGCGCGCCGCAACGGGAGCACAGATGCAGTTCGTCGCGCAGTCTGGCGATGCTTTCGCCAAGCTGGCGGGTTTCTGTTTCGGGCCACTTGAGCAGGGTCATGGCCACGCGCATGGCCGACTTGGGCCCCAGCCCGGGGAGACGGCCGAGACGGCGCACCAGCGCCTGCAACGGTTCAGGAATGCGTTCCACAAGACACCTTTGAGACGAAAACAAGGCCGGAGCTGAGCCCCGACCTCGGATGAACGTGGGTAAAACAGGGTGCCGGCGTCGCTGCCGGCGCGCCCCGCCGTTGTTACATGATGCCCGGCAGACGGATGCCGCCAGTGATGGAGGCCATTTCGCGTTCCATGGTGGCCTTGCCGACGCGCAGGGCTTCGTTGACCGCCGTCAGCACCAAATCCTGCAGCATTTCGGCGTCACCGCCTTCCAGAGCCTTGGGATCAATGGTGATTGACTTGATTTCCTGTTTGCAGTTGGCCACGACCTTGACCATCCCGCCGCCGCTGGATGCTTCAACGGTGTTGTCGGCCATCTGCTGCTGGAGCTTGGCGAGCTTGTTTTGCATGACGTTGGCCTGACGCAGAATATCATTCATGTTGGGCATGGAATTCTCCAGAAGTGTGGGTTAACGGGAAGCCGGAGCGTCCTTGTCGGCGCTGGTGGCCGGGGTGAGCGGCAGACAGCGCAGCAGTGACGCGCCAAAATGTTCCTGCAACAGGCGCACAGCCGCATGCTCGGCCATGCGCTTTTTGCGATCGCCTTCCGTGACGAGGTTTTTTTCCGGCGGCATGAGCCGCAGTTCAACGTCCCTGCCGGCACACTGGCGGATCAGATCCCGCAGGCAGGCCTGTCTGTCCGCAGCGGCAAGATTATCGTATTCAATCCGGCTGCCAACATGCAGCGTGACCGCGTCGGCTTCGCAGTCGCCCCGCACATACTGCAGGTGCATGCTGCGCAGGGGCATGTCCGGCTGAAGATGCGCAAGGCAGAACTTGCGCAGCGCATCCCATGGGCAGGGCCATGGCTCGCTCTCCGGGCCGGGGTCGTCCCGGGCTTCGCCCGAGGCCGAATCCGCTGCTTCTTTCGACGGCGCCTGCGGCGTCACAGCGCGCGCTGCCTCCATCCGGGGAGCGCCAGCAGCCTGCGGATGCGGCGCGGCGTCTGTGCGGGGCCGGCCGGCCGGGGCAGCATTGGGCAGCGGGGCGCTCTGGGGGGCAGCATGCCGTTCTGTTCCCTGTCCCCGGCGAGCCTGGGAAACCTGGCTGACTGCGGCAGGCTGGGCCGGTGTTGCTGCGGACGGCGGCAGGGAGGACGCGCAACTCCGGGCAGGCTGAGGCGGAGTCATACGCCGGTCTGACACGGGCGCCGGGGCTGCGGGACGGACGGAACCGGCCTGTGCCGGGCCTGCGGCGGCGGTGCTGCCGGACGCGTTTGAACCGGCCTGGTCTGCTTTGGGCCCGCTGGCAAGTTTAGCCCGCGACAAAAGCTCCATGGATGCCAGGCGCGGCAGCAGCGCAAGATTGAGCAGCAGCAGTTCCAGCGCGGCGGACGGCTCGAGGCTGGTGAGCACCTGGCGCTGGCCTTCAAGCGTCATTTGCCAGGCCGCATGGATGACGGAAAGTTCAAAACTGTCCGCCAGGGACAGAAGGCGCGCCTTTTCGCCCTCGGGCATGTCAATGAGCGGCAGTGCCTGGCTACCGCCCTGGCGCAGCAGAAACAGGTTGCGCCACAGCAGGCCCAGCTCGCGCAGGAAAAAGCCGATGTCCGCGCCAGCTCCCAGCAGGCTGCGGGTCAGTGCGGCTACAGCCACGCAGTCCTGACGGGCAATGGCGTCAAGCAGTTCGGTATACAGCTCCTGTCCTGCCAGTCCCAGCACGGTGCGCGTGGCGGCTTCGGTCAGTTTATTTTCGCCCAGAGCCAGGGTCTGCCCCAGCAGCGACATGCTGTCGCGGACGCTGCCTGCAGCGCGCCTGGCAAGCAGGCGCACGGCAGCCTCTTCGTAGGGAAGCTGTTCGCGGTCGAGCACGCGTTCAAGATGCCCGACGAGCTCTGCCTCTGTGAGGGCCTTGAAAACAAAATGCTGGCAGCGGCTGACGATGGTTACCGGAAATTTGTGCGGCTCGGTTGTTGCAAGAATGAATGTGGCGTGTGGCGGCGGTTCCTCCAGCGTTTTCAAAAGAGCGTTGAAGGACTCCTTGGTGAGCATGTGGGCTTCGTCAATGATGAAGACCTTATAGCGGCCTTCCATGGGCGCATAGCCGATGGTTTCGCGCAGCCGCCTGGCGTCGTCAATGCCGCGGTTGGACGCGCCGTCGATTTCGACCACGTCCACATAGCTGCCTTGCGTGATGCTTCTGCACGCTTCACACTGGTTGCAGGGTTCGCCGACCGGGGCGTGGGCGCAGTTGAGCGCCTTGGCAAAAATTCTGGCAATGGTTGTCTTGCCGACGCCGCGCGTCCCGCTGAGCAGGTAGGCGGGGGCCACTTTGTCCTCTGCGGCGGCGCGCGACAGGATGGCCTTCACCGTATCCTGCCCGGTCACTTCGGCAAAGGTTTGCGGACGGTAACGGGCTGCCAGCGAAGCGTGACTCATGTGCGGTTCGATTCGTGAGGGTCGTCTGACCCCCCGGGGTTGTGTCCCGGCGCGCGCCGGCAGCCTGCGGACAGGCACGCCGGCGCGCAAAGAGACAAAGTTAGAACGTATAGTGGGTCAGCCACTGGGCGTAGCGGGGATCCTGTCCCTTGGCGACCTTGAAGAACGCAGCCTGCAGGGCCTTGGCCACCGGGCCGGCCTTGCCTTCGCCGATGACGCGGTGATCCATTTCGCGGATCGGGGTGATTTCGGCGGCGGTGCCGCTGAAGAACGCTTCGTCGGCCACATAGACTTCGTCACGGGTGAAGAGCTGTTCTTCCACGGTGTAGCCCATGTCGCGGGCCAGCGTGATGATCGAGTTGCGGGTGATCCCGTCCAGCACGGAGGTCAGCGGCGGGGTCTTGATGATGCCGTCGCGCACCATGAAGAAGTTTTCGCCCGTGGCTTCAGACACATAGCCTGCGCTGTCGAGCATAACGGCTTCGTCATAGCCGTCCTGCTTGGCTTCGATCTTGGCCAGCACGGAGTTCACATAGTTGCCGGCGGCCTTGGACTTGCTCATCATGCTGTTCACGGCATTGCGGGTGAAGGTACTGGTCTTGACACGAATGCCCTTTTCCAGGGCTTCGGCGCCAAGATAGGCTCCCCAGGCCCACACGGCAATGATGGTCTGCACGGGGTTGTCGCCGGGGTAGACGCCCATGTTGCCCAGGCCCACAAACGACAGAGGACGGATATAGCCTTCGGCCAGCTTGTTGGCCTTGAGCGTGTCCACAATGCCGTTGAAAATTTCGTCGTACGTATGGGGAATCGCAAAGCCGAGAATCTTCGCCGAGTTAAAGAAGCGCTTGACGTGGGCGTCAAGGCGGAACACGGCGGAAGAGCCGTCCTGGCACTTGTAGGCACGAATGCCTTCAAACACGCTGGTGCTGTAGTGCAGGGCATGGGTGAGCACATGCACTTTGGCGTCATTCCAGGGGACCAGTTTCCCGTCGAACCAGATTTTTTCGTTTTCGTGAGCCATGACAATACCTCGTTTATCCGAAATTACTCCGAAATTACGCAGTATCGACCGTCTTCGGCATAAAGGCGATCCACAGGGAACAGCGGAGAAAGACTTACCCTAGTGTAAAGCGCTATGGCGGTCAAGCGGGGGAATTCTGCCCCGGCAGCACTGGCGAACGCCAGCAATACGGCGGGGATGTGCGCGGGCAGGACAGGCGTGCCCTGGCGGGAAGAGTTAAGCCCCGGCCGCTAAGGCCCGCCGGCGGCCAGGAAGGGAGGGGGCCTTATCCCGCAAGGCCTGCATGCGCTTTTGCCTTTCCTTTGCGTCGCCGGGATGTTGCTGCGCCGTTCATGCCCAAAGGGTACGGTACTGTTCTTCGCCTGGCAGGGCAGGCAGAAAGGGAATGCCGCGTTATGGCAGAACGCGCTGACAGGCCCTTGCGCAGGAACAGCGTGCCCGCAGGGCGCAGTGCCGGGCTTTTGGGGCTCTGCGGGTTTTCTCTTCTGGCGCGCATCGCCTGGCCTGCCGGCACAACCGGTGAAAGCGCCATGACAGCCGTCTTTTCCGGGCTGCCCTGCCTTTGCGGCAGGGCATGCCTGCGCGGCGCAGGGCCGGTTAACGGAGGATCGTCATTCTGGCCATGCGATCAATCAGTAGTGTGCCGTCCTTGACTCTGTCGAGCTCCTGCCCCGGCTGGGTGGAGGTGATCATTGTGCGGCCAAGAATAAACCGGCCGGAAATTTTGCCGTTCCCCTGGGTGCGCACGCCCCAGACTGAATGGAAGATGGCGGGATCGCCATGCTGTTGGCCGACATACAAGGTGATGTGCCCCGGCAGCCAGAGCAATGTGGCAAACGGCTTGCCCTGTGTGAGGATTTTATCGATTTTGGCGGCGGGGGACAGCCCTTCCAGCGACACGGTTTGCCAGCTGCGGCTTTGCGCCGCCGAGTTGCGCGGCAGCCAGATGCCAAAGGGCACAAACAGATCGCGCAGCATGGACGAGCAGTCTCTGTTGCCGAACATGCCGCCCCAGCCATAAGGCTGCCCCATGAACTGATTGCCGATGGCCGCAAGGCGGCCGGCCGTCAGAGGCAGCGGCTTGCGCGCGGCCACGTTTGCGGCAAGGCGCACGGTGCTGAACACGGCGCGCCCTGTAATGGGATCGCGCGAGGGCACCAGCACGTCGAGGGAACTGCCGCTCTGGCCCACAATGGGCAGGACCGTACCAACCCGCGCCATGGTCAGGAACGTGCCGATGGTGTCGCACAGGGGCACGTCGTCGCGCAGAATGGCCGCATAGGATCCCGTTCTGTACAGGGCCATGGCCTGTTCGTCGACCAGAGCTACCGAATCCACAGGCAGCCAGCCGCCAAACAGCGCAGTTTCCACATAGATCCAGGCTCCGTCGCGCGAGGTGTGCGTGATCAGCACCGGCATGCCCGGGGGCAGCAGGGACATTTGGAAGGAGTCAAAGGGGAATCCCTGGCCGGGATGGAAGGGATGGCCGTACCACGGACGTTCTGTCGGCAGTTCGCGCACGGAAACCTGTCTGACGGTCACGCCTTTATCAAGACGCGACGGAAAATGATCCCGGCGGGTGTTGGTTACCAGGGTGTCCCAGCGGACACTGTCCCAGAGGCGGAGATTTTCGGCATAGCCTTTGGGGTTTTTGCTGCGGATCCGCAGGCGGCTGTATTGATCCATGCCTGCAAAGGCGTCTGCCGCCTTGATGCTGGCGCGTTTGCTCCCCCAGGGGCTGAAGAAGAGCCGGTCAAAACGCTGGTTGCGTTCGGCCTGCGAAGCAGGGCCGATGAGCGGGCGATCCGCGCCGGCCTGCGCGGCAAAGACACTCAAATTCTGAGGAAAGACGCGTGCGTCGCGCACGTCAGAAAGGTGATCGGCGTCAAGATCAAAATGCGGGACTTTGTTTCCGCCACAAGCGGCAAGCAGAACGGTCAGGGCGATCGTGACCAGCAGGCGGACGCCGGAGATACCGCCCCGGGCGGGGCAAAAAAGTGCTGTCATGCGGATCCTCCTCTGGCTGGAACCGTTTTTTTGGGAAGTGCCGCCCTCGGGCCGGGCACGTCGCACACATTCAGCAACGCGCCAAGCATAGTCCAAAAACAGCGTACCCGCCACCCCGTGACACGCCGCCGCAAAACTTCTTGCCGGGATCACTTGCCAATCCATGAGATTTGATGTACCCCTGTTTGTTCCGAATTCGCTTGCGGGAGGGGTTGCTTCTTCCCGCATTCAGATACCCGAAGGAGTTTGTCATGAAAGACAAGATTCATCCCAAAGTGTTCAAGGCGAAAATCTGCTGCGCCTGCGGTTTTGAAGTGGAAGCCCTGACCACCAAGGGCGAAAACGTGCACGTCGAAGTCTGCTCCAACTGCCATCCGTTCTTTACGGGCAAGCAGCGCTTCCTCGACACCGCCGGTCGTATTGACCGCTTCCGCAAGAAGTACGCCAAGGTTCAGAAGTAGCTCTTCTTCGCTTCGTTGCGAAGCCGCGCTGTTTTTCGCACGATAACAAACCTCCCCGGGAAGCCCCCTGGGGAGGTTTTGGCGCAGTCTGCCGGTGTGCGTGGCTGCGGGTGTCCAGGTCCGTTTTGCCTGTGACGGCCGCGGTTCTCTGGTGTGTTGTCTGACAGAGACGGCCCGGCCGGAATTTTCCGGGCGGTTGCCGTATAAACGTTTCCGGGAGCGTTATGGGTACAGTGCCACGGATTGGCGGACAGGCGGTCATGGAAGGCGTCATGATGCATCATGGCGACGCCTATGCCATGGCTGTCCGGCAGCCTGACGGGGCTATTGCCGTGGAACGGCATCCCTGGTTCCGGCTGACAGGGCTTGCGTTGTTACGGCGCCCGCTGCTGCGCGGTTTTCCTATCCTGGCCGAGACGCTGGTCAACGGCGTCCGCTGTCTGAACCGTTCGACGTGTTATGCCGTACAGGGCGAGACCGGTCAGGATCTCAAGAACTGGCAGCTTATGCTCACGCTGCTGGTTTCTTTGCTGATTGCTGTAGGGCTGTTTGTGCTTCTGCCCCACCTGCTGTCGATGCTCATGCACTGGCTTGAGCTGGGCGGCGATGTGGACGGCGTGGTCTTTCACCTCTGGGACGGCCTGTTCAAGGTGCTGATCCTGCTGGGGTATCTTGCCGCCATCGGTTTTATGCCCGATATCCACCGGATGTTTTGCTATCACGGGGCGGAACACAAGACGCTTGCGGCCTTTGAAGCGGGAGGATGCGTCTCGGCTGAGACGGCCCGCGGGTTCACCCGGCTGCATCCGCGCTGCGGCACCACGTTTTTGCTGTTTGTCCTGGTTGTGGCCGTGCTGGCACACACGGTGCTTGTCCCGGCGTTGCTGCTGCTGTGGACGCCGGAATCTTTCTGGGTCAAGCACCTGCTGACAGTGGTGTTCAAGCTGGCACTGCTGGTGCCCATCAGCTGTCTGTCATACGAGATCATTCAATATGCGGCGCGCATGGGGGACAGTATCTGCGGACGCTGCCTGCGTGCGCCGGGACTTTTTTTGCAGCGCCTGACCACAAGGGAGCCGGACAGCGCTCAGCTTGAAGTCGCCGTGGCCGCGCTGGCCGCCGTCCTCGGACCGGAAGCCCGCGATCGGTTTGTCCTGCCGCAGGATGTCATTCATGTCACTCATCTCCCACGGAGTTGATCATGTTCGCCAAACTGGAAAGTCTGGAACGCAAATATGAAGATCTGGAGCGCTCGCTTGCCGCTCCCGACGTCTTTGAGGATCAGGAGCGCTACCGCAAGCTGACCAAGGCTCACGCGGATTTGCGCGAAGTTGTCGAACTGTTCCGCCGTTACAAGAGCCTGGAGCAGAACCTCAAGGACAATCACGAGCTCGAGCACGACGCCGATCCTGACATCCGCGCCATGGCCCAGGAAGAAATCCACGCCATCGAAGCGGAGCTGCCCGGCATTGAGCACGCGCTCAAGGTCGCGCTGCTGCCGACAGACCCGCTGGACGAAAAGAACATCCTGCTTGAAATCCGTGCCGGAACCGGCGGCGAAGAAGCGGCGCTGTTTGCTGCCGACTTGTTCCGCATGTATTCGCGCTACGCCGAAAAAATGGGCTGGAAAGTGGAAATCATGAGCGAAAGCCCTTCGGACTCCGGGGGCTATAAGGAAATCATCGCCATGATTTCCGGTGACAAAGTCTACAGCCGCCTGAAGTTTGAGTCGGGCACCCACCGCGTGCAGCGCGTGCCTGCCACCGAATCTCAGGGCCGCATTCACACGTCTGCCGCCACCGTCGCCATCATGCCCGAAGCCGAGGAAGTGGATATCGACCTCAAGCCCGAAGATCTGCGCTTTGACGTGTACCGTTCGTCCGGCCCGGGCGGGCAGAGCGTCAACACGACCGACTCGGCCGTCCGCGTGACCCATATTCCTACCGGCCTTGTGGTTTGCTGCCAGGACGAAAAGTCGCAGCACAAGAATAAGGCCAAGGGCCTTAAAATTCTGATGTCGCGCCTGTTGCAGATGAAGCAGGAAGAGCAGAACGCCGCGCAGGCCGACCAGCGCCGCGCACAGGTGGGATCCGGTGACCGTTCCGAACGCATCCGTACATACAACTTCCCGCAGGGGCGCGTGACCGATCACCGCATCAATCTTACGCTGTATAACCTGCCCAAAGTGCTTGAAGGAGAAATTCAGGAACTGGTGGACGGCCTTGTCACCGCCGCTCAGACCGAAGCGCTCAAGGCCCAGGCCGAATAGCGCCAGTGCAGAGCGGTGCGGCTGGCAGACTGCCAGAACGCAATGATGAACCAGGGGGAAGGGAACACGCCCTATATGCGGCGTGCTCCCTTCCCCCTGAATGTTTTTGAATGGCCTGAAACGGCACGCCATACGGCTGGAGCGCAGTACACCGCGCGCAGCAAGGCATTGAAGAGGGGACGGGGAAAAGGTTTTTGGGGAAGCGTGTCGGAGTGCCGCATTTCACGCAGGCAAGCGCTGACGTTGAAAGAGCGTTGCAGCGGGTTGCCGGCACACAGTCTTGCACGGCCGCGGAGGGCAGGCAGGCGTACAGCAGCGGCAGGGCGGCTTGAGCGCCGCGTTCAGACTGGCAGGGCGGCAGCTGGCGTTATGGCGGCACAAAAGGTCGCGTGCGCTTGCGGCGTGACGTCTTTGTCAGCGCGCCGGCGCGTGGGCCGCAGCGGTTTTATCCTGAGGGCTGGTTGAAGGAAGAAAACAGCGCGGGGGAAAGAAGGCGTTCTGCAACAGGCAGGTCTTCTTTCCCCCGGAAAAGTGCCTTGAAAGCGTTCTGGAAGGTCAGCCGGCAAGGCGCAGGGCCTGATCGGTATCCCGGCGGATCTGCGCCTTGAGTTCGTCAATGCCGTTGAACTTGCGCTCGTCGCGCAGGCGGTACAGGAAGGCCAGCTCCATGGGCAGATCGTACAGTTCGCGGCTGAAGTTGGGAATGTGCGTTTCAACGCTCAGGGCGTTGCGGCCAAACGTTTTGTTATGTCCCACGCTGGTCACGGCAGGCAGGACGCAGGCCCCCTTTTCCAGAGGTCCCACAGGCCGCGTGGTCAGCGAAATGGGCGGCAGTGTGCCGTCTGGCCCGGGGATGACAACCCGTGTGGCGTAGACGCCGGGCAGGGCAAGTCCGATGGCTTCCATGCCGGGAACGGTCGGATCCAGGTTGGCGGTAGGAAAACCGAGATCGTGGCCGCGCCGGAAGCCGTGCACGACAGTGCCGCGCACGCTGTGAGCCCGGCCGAGGAGATTGGCGGCGCCCTGTACGTCGCCCGCGCCAAGGCAGTCGCGAATGCGGGTAGAGCTGACGGGGATGCCGTCTGGTGTGAGCAGGCAGGGCAGCTGCATGACGTCAAAGCCCAGCGCCGCGCCCAGCTCGCGCAGGCGGTCGCCGTTGCCGGAACGGCCCCTGCCAAGGCTGAAGTCGTGCCCGATGACAAGCTTGCGCATCTTGAGGCGTTCACACAGGATGCTGCGTACAAAGACGTCGGTGTCCAAGGCGGCAAATTCCCGCGTGAAGGCAATAAGCAGGGTATGGCGGGCGCCGGCGCTGGCCAGCAGCTGCAGGCGATCGTCGGTGGAGAGAAGGCGTGGAGGCGCGGAGGCCGAGAGCACTTCACGCGGGTGCGGCGCAAAGGTGACGGCCACAACGGGCAATCCTGTCCGGGCGGCGGCCTCAAACAGCGCCAAATGCCCGCGATGGACGCCATCGAAGTTGCCGATGACCACACAGACGCCCTGTTCGCAGACAGGGTCCGGCGTCAAAAACTGACCTGCAGGCGCGGCCTGCAGGTCAGCAAGAGAATACGAAAGCAGCATGATACTCTCTGATTAGCGGCGGGAGGAAGAGGTTGCATCAAGGGCCATGGACAGGGCCCTGGCAAACAGATCCTGGGAAACCGCGCCGCGCACAACAAGGTCATTGATGAAGAAAGTGGGCGTGCCGTCTACGCCCAGGCGTTCGCCTTCGGCAATATCCGCTTCCAGCAGATCCTGAATTCTGGCGCTGGCGGCGTCCTTTTCCAGACGGGCTGTGTCAAGGCCGGCCTTGGCGGCCAGCGCGCGCAGATCGGCAGGTGTTCCCTGCGTGACGACATCGTACGAATCAAAGAACAGATCGTACAGGGCCCAGGCCTTTTCGGGGCTTTGCAGGGCTGCGGCGGCGAAATATTCTGCGGAGAGTTTGGCTGTGCCCGTGTTATTGAGAGGCATAGCCTTGAAGATGTATTTGATTTTATCTGGGTTGTTGGCCATAAGCGTCCGGATTTCCTTTGAAGCTCTTTGGCAGTAAGGGCAGGTGAAATCCGAGAACGCCACAATGGTTACCGGAGCGGATGCGTCGCCGCGCACAGCATGACCGCGCACGTTAATTTGTTTGGGAACGGTCAGATCTTTTTCCCATGCGGCAATGGCGGCCTTATGACGCTGCAGCACAGAGCCTTCGCGCACGATGTCCAGCAGTTCTTCGCTGTGATCGCGCAGGAAATCCAGCATTACGTCGGGATGGTTGGCCAGCGCGTCGCGCAGCTGGGCCTCGGTGAGAGGAGCCGGAGCGGCCACGGCGGCCACCGGCAGCGCTGCCGCAAGAATGCAGGCCGTCAGAAAGCGGAAGAGTCTGTTCATGGAAACTCCGGAAGCAAACCGAATTGCCTTAGGCCGAGGCGCTGGTCACAGCCCAGTACAGCAGCAGGACGGTCAAAAGTCCCCATACGACAGCCATAATGAGGCGGACGGTTTTTTTTGTATTCATGGTACAGGCCTTTTCTATGAGGGGAAAAGCAGCAAGGGCCCCGGAGAGGCGGCGCCTCCCCGGAGCCCTGAATCATCAACGTTCGTCGATGTCGCTGGTGGAAACACCCAGCTCTTCCATTTCGGCAAGATACCGGCTGGGCCGCTTTTTCTGCTCGGGCACATTGATGCCCTGTTCGACGTATTCGCGGTAGCCGGTGCCTGCCGGGATGAGCCGGCCGACAATGACGTTTTCCTTAAGGCCGCGCAGCGGGTCGCGCTTGCCCTTGAGCGCCGCTTCTGTAAGCACCTTGGTGGTTTCCTGGAAGGAAGCCGCCGAGATGAACGACGACGTGGTCAGCGAGGCCTGCGTGATGCCCAGCACCAGCGGTTCGGCGGTGGCAGGGGCGCGCCCTTCGGCAATGGTCTTTTCGTTTTCGCTCTTGAACTCGGCCTTGTCGACCTGTTCGCCCACAAGGAAGCTCGTTCCGCCCGGATCAAGGACGGTCACCTTGCGCAGCATCTGGCGCACAATGACTTCGATGTGCTTGTCGTCGATGCCCACGCCCTGATGGCGGTACACTTCCTGAATTTCGTCCACCAGATAGGCGGCCAGGAACTTTTCGCCGCGGGTGCGCAAAATGTCGTGCAGTTCGGGATTGCCTTCAGTGAGCAGGTCGCCGGACTCAACAAAGTCGCCGTCGGAAACGGTGACGTGCTTGCCCTTGGGCACGAGGTATTCCTTGGGCTCGCCTACTTCAGGCGTGACAATGAGCTTGCGCTTGCCTTTGGATTCTCCGGCGTAGGTCACGGTCCCGGCAATTTCGGAAACCACGGCCATGTCCTTGGGCTTGCGGACTTCAAAGAGTTCGGCCACGCGCGGCAGACCACCCACGATATCGCGGGTCTTGGAGGTTTCACGCGGCTTACGGGCGATGACGTCACCGGCGTGGACTTCCTGACCATCCCTGATCATGATGATGGCGCCCACGGGCAGGCTGTAGACAGCCGGCATGAGGCTGTTGGGGCGCTGCTTGGGGTTGCCGTCTTCATCGCAGACCGAAATGGACGGCCGCAGGCCGGTAGTCCGGTATTCGATGATGGTCATGGTCGTCTGGTGGGTGGCTTCGTCCAGTTTTTCCTGGTAGGTCTTGCCGTCCACAATGTCCGTGAACTTGATGATCCCGTCCATTTCCGAAACAAAGGGTTCGTTGAACGGGTCCCATTCGGCCAGCAGCGTCCCCTTGTTCACCACCTGCTGATCCGAGACCAGCAGACGGGCGCCGTTGGGCAGGGTGTAGCGTTCGCGTTCGCGGCCCTGTTCGTCCACAATGGCCAGCTGGCCGCTCTTGCCCATGACCAGGGACACGCCGTCGCGGTTTTCGACCTTCTTCACGCGGGTGAAGACAACGTGACCGTTGTTCTGGGCTTCGTAGTTGGAGCGTTCGATCTGCCGCGAGGCCGTCCCGCCGATGTGGAAGGTACGCATGGTCAGCTGCGTGCCAGGCTCGCCGATGGACTGCGCCGCGATGATCCCGACGGTTTCGCCGATGTTGACCATATGGCCGCGGGCCAGGTCGCGCCCGTAACAGAGCGAGCAGATGCCGCGTTCGGCCTGGCAGGTCAGGGCAGAGCGGATCATGACCGAGGTCACGCCGCGTTCTTCAAGGTGGGCGGCCACCTTTTCGTCAATGAGCGTGTTTTCGGGATAGAGCAGCTCGTTGGTCACCGGATCGTGCACGTCAAGCAGCAGCACGCGGCCCAGAGCGCGGTCGGAAAGCCGCTGCTTGATTTCGCCGCCTTCACGAATCTGCTTGATTTCAATGCCGTCAGCCGTGCCGCAGTCATGTTCAGAGACGATCACGTCCTGCACGACGTCCACAAGGCGGCGGGTCAGGTAGCCGGAGTTGGCCGTCTTAAGGGCGGTGTCGGCAAGACCCTTGCGCGCGCCGTGGGTGGAGGTGAAGTACTGCAACACCGTAAGCCCTTCGCGGAAGCTGGCGGTGATCGGGGTTTCGATGATTTCGCCGGACGGCTTGGCCATCAGGCCGCGCATGCCGGCGAGCTGGCGCATCTGGTCGGCGTTACCGCGCGCGCCCGAGTTGGACATCATGAAGATCGGGTTGAAGCTCTGGTTGACTTCGGTCTTGCCGGTCTTGGGATCGGTGAGCACTTCCGTCGAAATTTCCTTCATCATTTCGGCAGAAACGTTCTGGGTGACCTTGGTCCAGACGTCAACGACCTTGTTGTATTTTTCCGTGCGGGTGATGATCCCGTCGCGGTACTGGCGTTCGATGTCGTCCACTTCGGCGGTGGCGGCGTCGATAAGGGCCTTTTTGGTCTTGGGGATGGTCAGGTCCTTGACGCCCACGGTGATGCCGGCGCGGGTGGCGTATTCGTAGCCCAGGTTCTTGATGCTGTCGCACAGAAGAACCGTGGCCTTGATGCCCAGCTCGCGATAGGTGTTGCCCACCAGACGGGCGATGTTCTTCTTGGTCAGCACACAGTTGACATACTCGAAGGAAACGCCCTTGGGCAGAATTTCAGACACCAGGATACGGCCAGGCGTCGTCTTGACGCGCTGTCCGTCGGGCATGCGCACCGTGACGCGCGAATGCAGGCTGACCCTGTCGGCGTCAAGCGCGGCCACCACTTCCCACGGCGCGCAGAAGATCATGCCTTCGCCCTTCTCGAACGCGCGTTCGACGGTCAGGTAGTACAGACCAAGAACGATATCCTGAGAAGGTACGATGACAGGGCTGCCGTTGGCCGGCGACAGAATGTTGTTGGTGCTCATCATGAGCACGCGGCATTCGATCTGCGCTTCCACGGACAGAGGAATATGCACGGCCATCTGGTCACCGTCAAAGTCGGCGTTATAGGCGGTGCACACCAGCGGGTGCAGGCGGATGGCCTTGCCTTCTACGAGGAGCGGCTCAAACGCCTGAATGCCAAGACGGTGCAGCGTCGGGGCGCGGTTGAGCAGAATGGGGTATTCCTTCACCACGTCGGACAGGATGTCCCAGACTACCAGCTCTTCGCGCTCCACCATCTTTTTGGCGCTCTTGATGGTGGAGGCGTGGCCTCTTTTTTCGAGCTCCGAGTAGATGAAGGGCTTGAACAGTTCAAGCGCCATCTTCTTGGGCAGACCGCACTGATGGAGCTTAAGGTTCGGGCCCACGACGATGACCGAACGGCCGGAATAGTCCACGCGTTTGCCGAGCAGGTTCTGACGGAACCGGCCCTGCTTGCCCTTGATCATGTCGGACAAGGACTTGAGCGGACGGCCGTTGGTGCCGGCGATGGCGCGGCCGCGGCGGCCGTTGTCGAACAGGGCGTCAACGGCTTCCTGGAGCATGCGCTTTTCGTTGCGGATGATGATTTCCGGCGCGCCAAGCTCCATGAGACGCTTGAGGCGGTTGTTGCGGTTGATCACCCGGCGGTACAGGTCGTTCAGGTCGGAGGTGGCAAAACGGCCGCCATCGAGCGGCACAAGAGGACGCAGTTCCGGCGGAATGACCGGGATGACCTCGAGGATCATCCATTCCGGACGGTTGCCCGACTCGATAAAGGCTTCAACAACCTTGAGCCGCTTGGTCAGCTTCTTTTTCTTGGTCTGCGACTTGGTGGTCTGCGATTCCTCGCGCAGCTCGACTTTGAGCTTTTCCAGATCCAGCTCTTCAAGCAGCCCGCGGATGGATTCGGCGCCCATGCCCACGGTAAGGGCGTCTTCGCCGAAATGTTCGATGATCTGCAGGTACTGATCTTCAGAAATGACCTGCATGCGCTGCAGGTTGGTGCTGCCGGGATCCAGAACGATATAGGAATCGAAATAGAGCACCTTTTCCAGATCGGCCATGGTCATGTCAAGCAGTGTGCCGATCTTGGAAGGCAGGGTTTTCAAAAACCAGATGTGCGCCACGGGCGCGGCAAGTTCAATATGACCCATGCGCTCGCGGCGGACTTTGGAGGCAATGACTTCCACGCCGCATTTTTCGCAGACGATGCCACGGTGCTTCATGCGTTTGTATTTGCCGCAGTTGCACTCGTAGTCTTTGACGGGGCCGAAGATTTTGGCGCAGAACAGACCGTCGCGTTCAGGCTTGAACGTGCGGTAGTTGATGGTCTCGGGCTTTTTGACTTCGCCGTAGGACCATTCGCGAATATTTTCAGGCGAGGCGATGGAAATCTGGATGGCCTGGAGGTTGCGGACGCTGGAAGCGTTGGCCATCGCCGCGCTGCGCATGGAAAACAATTCGTCAAGGCTCATTGGGCGCTCCTTGTCTGATGAGCGTTGTATCACACATACGACCGGGCCTTGTTTCCCGGGGCATGCCGCGCAAAACCGGCGCGGACGCCAATGCCCGCCGGCGGGCGGACAGGCCGTCCGGTCGGCAGAACCGGACGGCCATGGTGGATCTGTTACAGGGGTTCGACGCCTTCTTCCTCGAACTTCACGTCTTCCATAAACGTGATGCTCTTGGGCTTCTTGGCCGTTTCGTCCTGGTGCAGCGTGACGTTGAGGCCCAGGGACATCAGTTCCTTGACCAGCACGTTGAAGGACTCGGGCAATCCGGCTTCGAGGAAGTTGTCGCCCTTGACGATCTTTTCGTACATCTTGACGCGGCCGGTCACGTCGTCGGACTTGACTGTCAGGAATTCCTGCAGCAGGTACGACGCGCCGTAGGCTTCAAGCGCCCAGACTTCCATTTCCCCGAGGCGCTGGCCGCCGAACTGGGCCTTGCCGCCCAGAGGCTGCTGTGTCACCAGCGAGTAGGGGCCCGTGGAACGGGCGTGGATCTTTTCGTCAACCAGGTGGTGGAGCTTTAAGTAGTACATCACGCCCGTGGTCACCCGGTTCTTAAACGGTTCACCGGTACGCCCGTCGTACAACACGGACTTGCCGTCGTCGGCAAGGCCGGCGCGCGACAGCCAGCTCCAGATTTCGTCTTCAGACGCGCCGTCGAACACCGGGGTCTTGGTCAGGATGCCGTTGCGCAGCGCAAGCACGGACTTGCGGAATTCCTCGTCATCCATGGCGTCGACTTCGGCCGAGATTTCGGGCGAGTTGAACACGTCCTTCACTTCGGTGCGCAACACGTCAAGAGCCGTACCGGAATCCACCATTTCGGCCAGCTGCCGGCCAAGTTCCTTGGCGGCCCAGCCGAGGTGCGTTTCCATAATCTGGCCGATGTTCATACGCGACGGCACGCCAAGCGGATTGAGCACCACGTCCACGGGACGTCCGTCGGCAAAGAAGGGCATGTCCTCTTCCGGCAGGATGCAGGAAACAACACCCTTGTTCCCGTGACGGCCGGCCATCTTGTCGCCCACCGACAGCTTACGCTTTACGGCGATATGCACCTTGACCATCTTGATCACGCCTGGCGGCAGATCGTCGCCTTCAACAGCCTTTTCGCGCTTGGAGTCGTAAATCGCCTTGATGTAGACGAGCTGCCGGTCATAATTCTGCAGGTACTCGTCAACCTGGGCGTTGACGTCACGGCTGGCAAACAGCCCGGCCAGCTTCTTGATAGGCAGATCAGCCAGCACCTCTTCGGTCATGGCCGAACCGGCAGCCAGCAGGACTTCGTCCTTGCGCGCGCCGGACAAGTCCACGGCCAGCGCCTGTCCTACCACGACG
>DVMI01000007.1 GCA_018715085.1 Candidatus Avidesulfovibrio excrementigallinarum
CCGCTGTCTCACGCCTGTTTCGCTAAGTAAAAAGCGGAGGACGCACAGAGCCACGCCGTTCCAAAACATTTTTTTGATATCGCTATATAAATATTATTAAAGTAATTAAAACAGGTTAGTGCATGATATCAGGTGGCATTCCCCACTGGCACCGAATGGTGGATCCGGATCTTGTCCAAGCAGGACAAAAGGCCTCTTGAAAAAGGGCAGAGCCAGGTGTGTCCTGCCTGGCGGCAGTGCATGCCGCGTGGGCACGAATCATGCATTACGGAACTGACAGGAATTTTTAAGCCCTCAGGGCGCCGTGGACTGGCAGCGTTCAACTTTTCCCGGCAGGGCCGGACGGGAAGCGTGGGCAGGAGCAGCTATGAAGATTGATGGCACATGGTACAGAACCATTTGGGAAGAGCATGGCGAGGTCAAAATTATTGATCAGCGCGCTCTTCCTCACCAGTTGCGCATTGTGACGCTCAGCACGGTGCTCGACGCCTGTGTGGCAATACGCGACATGGCCGTACGCGGAGCCGGTCTGATCGGAGCCACGGCGGGCTGGGGCATGTGGCTTGCTGCCAGGGAGGCTCCTGATAGCAATTTTGACGACTGGATGCTGGAAGCGGCGGCAAGTCTGGCGGCGACCCGTCCTACGGCGAGCAACCTGCGGCGTGCTGTGGAACGGCAGCTGGCGGCCATGGCCCACGAAGATTCGCCGATGGAAAAGCGCAGGGTGGCGCATCGCGTGGCAAAGGCTCTGGCCGACGAGGACGCGCAGTTCTGCCGGCGTATCGGTGCACACGGCCTGGAACTGATCCGGCAGTGCTATGAGCAGCGCTGCGCCAGGGGAGAAAGCGATCCGACCGTGCATGTTCTGACGCACTGCAACGCGGGCTGGCTGGCGTTTGTGGACTATGGATCGGCGCTGGCGCCTGTGTATGCAGCCCACGATGAGGGCATTCCTGTCCATGTCTGGGTTGACGAAACGCGTCCGCGCAATCAGGGGGCCGCGCTGACAGCCTTTGAACTGGCGGCGCACGGCGTCCCGCACGATCTTGTTGCAGACAACGCCGGCGGCCATCTCATGCAACATGGCCTTGTGGATATGGTCATTGTTGGTGCCGATCGGGTGACGCGGCGCGGTGACGTTGCCAACAAGATCGGTACATATCTTAAGGCGGTTGCCGCCTGGGACAACGAAATTCCCTTTTATGTGGCTTTTCCTTCCACAAGCTTTGACTTTTCTATGGATGACGGCCTGTCCGAAATTCCCATTGAGGAACGGAGCGGCGAAGAGGTGCGGTGGGTTTCTGGCGCGTTGCAGAACGGCAAAGTGGAGGCTGTACGGATTTGTCCTGAGGCTACGAGTGCGCGCAACTGGGCGTTTGACGTCACGCCTGCGCGGCTTGTCACAGGTCTGCTCACAGAGCGGGGGCTGTGTCTGCCCAGAGAGGAAGACATCCTGCGCCTGTATCCCGAGGAATCCTTGAGCGCGAGGGAAGCCACGGAAGGCGTTGTCCGTTACTGTGCACAGCATGAAGCCTGCCTGCTCAGTGCTGAAGAAGAGGCACTCACTCTTGACCTGAGCGCTGTGCGCACGCTGCTGCATGATATGGGACTTATTGGCGAATATGCCGAGGGGATCAGCTACGGCAACATTTCCCGCAGGGTGGGCGCAGACGGGCGTTTTATTATCAGTGGCACGGGAACAGGCGCAGCCAGACATCTGGGGGCAGACGGGTTTGCCGTTGTCGACCGCTGGATGGCTGAAGAAAACAGGGTGGAATCGCACGGCCCCTGCAGGCCGTCCTCCGAAGCCATGACCCATGGCGCGATATATGCGGCCCGCCCGGATGCCGACTGCGTCATTCATGTGCACAGCCCGCAGCTGTTTCATACTCTGCTTGGGGGGACAGCGCCGCGTACGCCTAGGGGGGTGGCCTACGGCACCCCTGCCATGGCAGCTGCAGTGAGGGATGTGGTCACATCCATGCCGGAAGCCGGACTGTTCGTTACAGCCGGCCACGAAGATGGGGTATTTGTATTTGCTCCTTCCGTCGAGGAGGCGGCGCAGATGTTGTTTGAACAGGTTGCACTGCTTGATAACGACAGGTGACGCTGCCGGGGAACCTGCTCTGCATAAGGTCAGGTTCCCGGCTGTCAGGAAGGCAGACTTTTTGTGTCGGGGACGGGCGTGATGCCGGCGCGTTAGCCCAGCGCCGTTTTGAGCATCAAAGGGCTTGTGCCGCGACGCAGTAGGCCGCTTTGACGACGGGGGAGAGCGGCTGTCGAAACGAGGTGGCGTGGGGGAGCTTTGGCCACGCTGTTTAACTCAAATGACCGCGTTGAAATTGATGCCGTTTCAACGCCAAAGACGGGAGAGTGCCGTCAGAAGTTGCGCGCCATACGGGTTTTATTTTGTAAAAGACTGCCGCTGGCAGGGCTCTTTTCTCAATAAAAGCGCTATGGAAGCCGCCTTCTGACGGCACTGTCTGTGATGTCAGTGGGCAGAGCCGGTTGCACCAGTCACTGCCGTATGCCGGCGCGATGCCGTGCGGCAGCAAAGTGCACCGTGTGAGCTGCCCTGGCATACCGTCGCCCCGGCCGCCATATTGAATTTCTCCGTTGGCACACAGGTGCCGGCAATTCCCGCGCGCCGGCTTATTGATCTGCTGGAGGGACCCCCTGCAGTCTGAAAAAGGCGCGTCTCTGGTCAGCTGCTGATGACGCAAAGCCGTGGGGCGGATGCCCCCGTTGCCTGCCAGCATACCCGGACGCGATGCCAGACTTTGCCAGATCCCCGGCGTGTGCGCCGCCGCAGGCAACAGGCAGACAGGCTTGGTTGCCGTCAGAGCTGGGATTTTGTATCTCTCCGGGAAAAGCATGGTGCAAAGAACACGCAATGCGGCGCAGCCTGAATTTGCGGCTGGCCTCAGAAAGGAATATGGAACGGAACATGGACTGCAAAATAGGTATTATCGGCGGCAGTGGTTTTGATCGGAGTGATCTGCTGCGCGATGTGCGTGACGTGTATGCGGGAACCCCATGGGGGGAACCGTCCTCACCCCTTCAGGAGGGGACTGTCGATGGCGTTCCGGTGGTGCTCCTGGCGCGTCATGGCCGCGGCCATACACTTTCGCCCAGCGGCGTCAACTATCGGGCCAACATCCATGCGTTGAAGGCTGCGGGCTGCACCTGTCTGCTTGCCACTACAGCGGTCGGATCGCTGCGGGAAGAGATACAGCGGGGCGATCTTGTTGTCATCGATCAGTTCATTGACTTTACACGCAGGCGAAACAACACGTTTCACGATCACTTTTTGCCGGGTGAACAGGGGCACACTGCCATGGCAGATCCCTTTGATGCAACCCTGCGCGAAATCCTTTGTCAGGGCTGTGCAGCACT
This sequence comes from Candidatus Avidesulfovibrio excrementigallinarum, assembly GCA_018715085.1. Lineage (GTDB taxonomy): Bacteria > Desulfobacterota > Desulfovibrionia > Desulfovibrionales > Desulfovibrionaceae > Avidesulfovibrio > Avidesulfovibrio excrementigallinarum. Next base: position 3,397 of record DVMI01000007.1, read on the forward strand.
GGGGCTGCGCCACCATCCCAGCGGAACGGTAGTTACGATTGAAGGGCCCCGCTTTTCCACCCGCGCAGAGTCGCGCATGTTCCGGATCTGGGGCGGAGACATCATCAATATGTCCATTGCGACCGAGGCCGCGCTGGCCAATGAGGCGGGAATCCCTTATGCAGCCGTGGGCATGAGCACGGATTACGACTGCTGGAAAGAAGATGAGGAAGCCGTAACCTGGGAAGCCATCCTCAATGTGTTTAGCGAAAATGTACGCAAGGTCAACGAATTGCTCCTGTATGCGGTAGGGAGCATCGCGCGGAAAGCGTGAATTCCCCTATGATAAAGCGAAGTGTGCAGCGGCAAAGTCGCTGCACTTTTTTTATATAGATGGATATAAATATTTAATTGATTGAAAATTTTT
>DVMI01000072.1 GCA_018715085.1 Candidatus Avidesulfovibrio excrementigallinarum
CTTCTTCAAGCTGCTGCACGGCGTTGCGGAGTTCCTGTTTCCAGGCATGGCGCTCCTCGTCACCCATACGCAGCACGCGCGTTGTCAGCTCCCCGTTGAGCCATGTTGCTGCCCGATTCAACAACGCCTCCCGCCAACTTCCTTCATCCCGGCGCGCCTGCCATTCGGGATCCTGCTCGCCGCGCAGGGGATCAAGCCAAAAGCGCTCCTCTTCAGGCAGATGGCATTCGTCCCTGGCCGACCAGCCTGCCTCCTGTTCCCGGATCCGGGCTGCCCACTGCACAATGACCGTCAGCAGTTCATCCAGCAGCGCCGCACGCGTCTCGCGAATACGGATATTTGTATAGTCCCCGGCGACCTTTTCTAAAAAGTTTGTCAGCGCCTGGCACTCCCGACGCCACTGCGGAAGGCCGTTCAAAACAGGGCCAAACACGCTGTCCACACCAAGCGGCAAGCGTACCCGCCCGCTGTCCCAGAAGGGAGGCGTGGAGGCCAGCAGCCAGCTTTCGCCGTGCCTTTCACTATTAAGCTGGCTGATATTTTGCGGTTTTGTCCCGCCAAACCGGCACACCAGCAACCTGGGGTATTCGCAATAGCCGTGTTCGCAAAACCGTTCTTCGCTCCGGGCTTTGCGCGCCTCGGCTGCCCGCTTGCCAAAACGATCCTCCTGCAAGGTCAGGTAGACGCTCTGTACCAGGCTGGTCGGAAACAGAGGCGCCAGCAGATGGTACCCGCCCTGCTCCAGAGGGAAATAGATCTGCCTGGCCAGCCTGTGCGACGCAGGATGGGCGTCGTTGTCTCGCATGCGGCGAAACGCCGCCATCCATGCCGCAGCCTGTTCGCTGTTGTCGCAAAACGCGGCGCGCAGAGTTTCGTCGTTGGCCATGACCCGTTGCAGCAGAGTTTTGCCCTGATGCTCCAGTTTGAGGAACTTGACCACATCCAGCGCCGCGGCGTTTCCCACAGCGTCCTCATGGAGCACAGCGCAGCAGTGGGTGCCCACATACCCTTCAGGCGAGCGGGGGCGCACACCGCATGCCCCGGCATGGATATTGCTGCCTCTGGCATCTGGATGGCCGTACTTCAACGCATGAGTAACAAGCTTGATCTGCTCAGACCGCCTTGCCGCGTCCGCAAGCCAGGTCTCCCGCTGAAAACGGGCGATCATCGCTTCTCGTGCGGCCTCATCCTTGACGCTTTTCAACTTTTCAGCGCAGCGTTCATGAAGAAAGTCTTCGATGCACTGCCGCAGCGCAGCCACTTCGTCGTGATGCTCCATGGCTTCCTCCTCTTTGTCAGTCCCGCCGGGCAAAGCCCAGATGGGGATGATACAGCCAACCCCGCTCCCGGCCATATTCCGGCAGCGTCACACGGCCAAAGCGCAGGGCGCATTCCGGCAGGGAAAGATCCTTTTCATCAGCCAGCCAGCGCAGCCGTGTCAGGTAATCCTGTTCTGCAAGAAACGAAACCCTCTCCTGCCGCTGCACCTCCAGCCGTGTGCACAAACTCTGTTGCGCTGTCGGTTCCTGCCCGCGTTCAAGCCGGTAAAATACGCAGTCATCTTCTTGCTCATCAGGTACCAGGGCATAAACCTCGCTGGGTTCCTGCGCCCTGAAACGGCTTTTGCGCTGCATTTCGCCGCTCAGTGTGGTTTTGCCGGTCCACCATGTTTTTACACACGGCAGCAATACGTCTTCTGATCCCTGCATGATTTCGCCAAGCACCGCATGCTCCAGGTCGGCCAGGTTGCCCACACTGCGCGTGCGCCCATCCGCACGGGTCTGCACCGCAAGGGGGTGACGCTCTGCCACGCGCGGGCCGGCATCCGGACGCGCCAGCTGCTCCGGTGTCAGGAGTGAGGTCAGATCATGCCGCTCCAACATAAAGGCGGCGCACTCAAAACCAGGACGGCAGTAGGCCGGCGCGTCATGTTCTACTCTGGCAAGAAGTTCCAGCGCGCGCAGGTTTCTGTCAAGCAGGTACATGTTGGGTCCGGCGGGAACCCCCTCCCTGTGCCGCCTGATGCGCCCGGCCAGCTGGATCAGCGATCGCATGCTGGAAGGTTCCACAACGGCCCAGTCATAATCGTGATCCCGCCCCACTTCGGCCACTGGCGTTGCCAGAACAAGAACCACATGATCGCGCGCCGGAGAACGTGCAAAAAGCTGCTGCACACAGGGCTGTGCCAAAAATTCCGCATCCGGGAGTTTTCGAGTCAGCAGCCGGTCCAGCGTACTTTCCAGCGCCGAACGCATCAGCATGGGGTACCGCGCATGATAGCAGCACACATGCCAGTGCACGCCTTCTTCCGGGCCGGTGTGCAAAAGGCGCTGTGCCGTCTGCACCAGCGGATCAATGTTGGCCATGCGGATCAGCCCCAGGCTGAGGCGCCTGCCGGTCTTTTCCTCCGTCGTATGATGAGCCTCATGCAACCGGGAAACTGCCGTCCTGATCGTTTCAGACCAAAAATCCAGCCTTTCTTCCTGCCTTGCAGGGCACCCTTCCACAGACACGATCAGTGCCTTGCGGCGCAACGGCTGCCTGGACAGACGATTCAGACGTGTATGGACAAACGCGCCGTGCTGCCGCGCAAAGGCCGCTTCGTCCACAACCTCTTCTGCCTGGCAGCCAAATTCGTCAAACCACGCACAAATGACAGGCAGGGCGCGGCCCGATCCCCTGTTGCGCAAAAACTGCTCCCGTCCTTCCCTGTACGCGGCAAACAAGCCCTGCGCGAGCGAGGGCGTTATGGTCGCCGAGGACAGTATCACCCGGCTGCCCAGCATCCCCGCCCAGTACACCAGACGGCTCAGGGCATACAAATCGGCAGGCGCAAAGTCATCGGGTTCATCCAGGATCAAATCCGACGTCATCAGGCGCAGCATGGGCGCAATCTGCCGCCCGCCGCGCAATCCTTCTGTAGCCGGAACAAGATGATCGATCGTGCAGGCCAGCACCGGAGCGCTGATCAACGCCGCAGCCCCCCGCGTAGCGGCCAGCCAGCGCGCCAGAGGGCCGTCAACGGCTCCGCCGTACTGCACTTCTCCTTCAAACAGCGCCTCCCCGGCCTCGCTCCCTCCGTCTGCTGCCGCCTCATCTGCAGGTTCCGGGGCATTGCCGGCATCCCAGTTGACGCCATACAGTTCGCGCACAGCCTGATCGCCGGCCAGCACGGCCAGTTCATCTTCCCCAAGGCGCAGGCGTGAACGATAGGCTGAACCCGTCTGTAACGTCAGTGTGCGCAGGCCCAGAGCTACCGTAAAACGCAGTCCGCCTTCGCCGGCAAGTGCGGCGCAGACACGCCCGTTGGCCAGGGTTTTGCCGCACCCGGTCGACGCCAGGTTGATCCCCAAAAAGCCCTGTTCCATACTGCGCATCGACAGCGCTGACGCCAGATCAAACGCCTTGTCCTGCCACCGGAAGCGGGCATCTTCACTGCGTTTGCGAAAACGGCGCAGGGACAGGGCTCCTACAGCCGGAAGCGACGGCCGCAACCGGCCAAGCCTCCAGAGGATTGCTGACGACAACCGTTCCACGCCCAGCAAGTGCTCATCCAGCTTCTGATTAAGCTCCTTTGTTCTGCGCAATGTATTGGCGTATGGCGCATAGGAAGCCTCTCCCGCCACGCGATCCGCTGCCTCCGTCAACGAGGAATACACATGATCGGCAAGCATAAGCCCCATGCGGGAAACATGCAGGGCATACACGTTGTTGAACCAGTCCGTCTGATACGTTTCCGGCCTGTCAAGCATCCTTCGGGCAAGCCGTGCTGCTCGCCTGCGCCACACAGCACTGAAGCACGGCAAGTCCTTCTCGGCTATTGTCCACGTCAACTTGACGCTTTTCTTGTTGCACAGCCGTGCATACCCCCAGCCAGGAACGATACTTTTTAAGGGATTGCGTACAATGGCGTCTGATGTCGTGCCCTCACGCTTGGCAGGCAGGTGGTGATGCCCCAGCACAAGCCAAGCGACAACAGCGGCCAGCGGTGGCAGGCTTCCAAACACTCCCGGGCTGGGCAGCGCCGGTTTTCTGCTGCTTATGGTCTCCGGCAGTCCGTCATCCGTATCGGCATACAGCCTGTCAAGCCAGTCTCTGGCCTGGGCGCTGGCTGGCGTGCCCGCCTCTCCCAGCGCAACAAGGCGCTCCAGCCATGCGCGATCATCCTTCGCTGGCCCCACAAAAGCCTGAAACAGACGTACCGAGACCCATTCATGCCGGAAAGCGTCCCCAGCCTGTTCCCCGCCATGCAGTTTTTTTTGAAAGGCTTTTCCAATTTTGCCCACGTCATGCCACAGGGCCGCCATGGCTGTTATCAGCCGGCAACACTCCGCCGTATGCCAGTCATTGTCCTCGTGCAGCATCACCGTCTGCCTTGTCGTATTTGTCGGCACAGCGCCGGATGCATTAAAGCGACGTGCATTTCCCACAATCCACAACAGTTCACTATGGTTTAGTCCTCGAATCCAGTGACAGGCAACCGCCGTATTCTTGCGGGCTGTCTTGCGCAGCAGACGCGCCACTACAGCAAGCCCGGCTTCAGTAATCGGCGTTTGCCAGACGCGATCGCCATACCGCACGGCAAACTGATCGAGAATGCGGCGCGTCTCCGACAGTGCCGTGCCGGTACACTGGGATACAAAAAGAACATTCATGACGGCGCGCCCCCTGCAAGCGCGGTCTCCTTGAGCGTATCCAGCATAAAATCCAGCGCCTCGGTACGCGTCAGAGCGTCAATGCAGGCTTCCCGAAAGGCCTGTTCACTGTCGCCGCGCATTGCTCCCAAAAAGGCTTCCGGCATGATGACGGCATCCTTGATCAAATCGGCAACATCAAAAACAAGGCCTCCGCGCCGTGTTTTGCCATGCATGACGGCAAACGCGTGCGGCAGTCCCAGCACCCACGTCGCTGTTGCCGCAAGCCCGTATGCCAGATAGTTGCCATGATCCAGAAAACGATTGGCAATGTCCTGTCCCATGCCCCGTTTGACGCGCGTAAACTCGCCGTACCCCGTCATACGGCAGGCCAGGCCGTAAAGCTGCTTTGCAAAGCGGGCTTCCACAAGAAACAGATCCTGCAGAGACTTCGCGCCAGTCACGGCAGCCTGTCCGTGATCCAGCAACTGATGCAACCCGGCCTCGCCAAGATCAAAGCCATTCCCGAACCGCTGGCGTGTCCAGCAGGCAGCAACGCGCTCCAGACGCCTGCGCAGAAAATACCGCGCCGCACCAAAACGCCGTTCATCGTCAAACCAGAAACCAAGCCAGGACTGCACATACTCCACAGGCCGGTATTCGCTTTGTGGCTGAAACCAGATAACAGGCAACTCGTGATCGGCGGCGCTGTACAGCGGTGTTCCGCTGCCGCCGCAAAATCCTACCGGTACGCCGGCCTTTGCCAGCTCCCGCACGGCCGCCTGCGTGATGGACGTCCCCGTTCCCAGCAGGATGACAGACGTGTTGGCTATCGGGATATTCCAGTAGGCCGATCGGTTCCCGGATGTCGTCAGATATTCCACCCGCCCGCCATTTACCATAACACGGCAGTGCTCCAGGTAATAGATATTAGCACGCTTGGAATGCAATATGCCTTTCATATCAGATGGAGAAAATGGCCGCATCTGAACTCCAACATGGTTTATTTATACCACATAATGATGTCTATATAAATTAATTACTACACCCTGTCTACCTGCCATGTGTTGGCAGCATAGTATAAACTGGCTCAATGCAACATGCATGCCAATGGTCATACACTGCCCATGGCAGTCCCTCCAGGCACAGTATCCTTGTGGATGCAAAGGCATGCACGGCCTGACGCCTGTACCCCATAGCGCATTCCCTTTTTTGAATCTGCCACTCCGTATGACTCTGACGTTTCCCTGTCCTCTGCGGGAGCAGACCGCCGCTGCGGCGGCTGCGGGAGGCCTGTTTTGTGTACAGCGTTTCTGGTCAAACCATCCCTCCGCAACGGCCCGCCCCAACGCCTTTTCTGAACGATGTCAGCAGAATGACAAGCCGGGACATTACTGCAGAATGGCTCTTACAGGCACAGCAGATCACGCCCGTTCCACTACATGCGCTGACTTTGTGCGGTACTCTGCTAATCAACGGGCAATATTCTTGCGCGCTGCGGCAAGGCGTACTGCGGCCAGCCCGACTCCCTGTCGCAACCTAACCGTCCCATACCGTTGTGCATGTTGTCTTCAAACTTCAGAGAATTGAAGCCGGCATCACTGCAACAGTCCGCCTTATCTGCCAGCATGGCACACATACAGAAGACGCCGTTTCAGCCGGCCGTTTCCACGTTGGCGCCAGAGCGCCGATTGCCATTTACAAGGAGCAATCTTACGTTTTATCCTCCAGATCAAAACCCGCAGCAGACTGTCTGTCACAATGCAAAAAAATGTTTTCACGTATAAAACCGTAGGAATTGCCGTCTGCCCGGTCACAGTCATTGAAACGTCATGCAACAGCAAGCCGGCGTGCATCCGCCTGAACATTCACTGCATATCTCTTGCATACAGGCCACCGAAAATCTCACAGGCTTCTGTGTTGCAGACGCTTGTCAACAGTGCTTGACTGCCTTTAAATAAAAAACTGTCCCCTGCCACTGTGACTGGCGTCCCCGCCGGGCGGGCCCGTCTCCCGGGACACGTGCCGGAAGGGACGTCCGGGGCCACGCAGGAGCGGCTCAGGCTGCCTCATACCAAAAGACCCTCTGCCGCCGGGACGCCCTGACCTTCACCACGCGCGGCGCGCACAACGGCGTTTTCGCACGCCGCCTGCCGCAGAAGCAGGCGCAAACATAAGCAGTGCGCCCGGTAGCACGGCCACGGCTCAGGCCGCAAAACCGGCAGGATAAAGCTGCCGAAACACGGCCTGCTGCCGGGACGGACGCCGCTGCGGCGGGCCAAAATGGCAGGGCAGCCCCCGGGTGCCTGAGGAATATGGCCTCTGGAAGCACGTTCTGACTCTGGGAACCGCTCACAGAAACGGCCGTCATGAAGCGCCTCTCCGGCCGCACACACGTTTTTACTGCTTTAAAGAGCTCTCCATGAAAAAGCTGATCCCCTTATTGTTGTGTCCGCTGTTGCTGTTCCCCGATCTTTCGCTGTCCGCCAGTGCCGGGGAACATGCTGCTCCCGCCCTGCTGCAGGCTGCCCGGGACGGAAACGCCAGAAACGTCAAAACGCTGCTTGCTGAAGGAGCAGACGTCAACGTCAGGGACAACAGAGATCTGACGGCTCTGATGGAGGCCGTGTTTTGGGGACGCAGTGAGATTGTCAGCCTGCTGATCGGCGCCGGAGCAAACGTCAACGCAAAAAATAAGGACGGCTCGACAGCCCTGCTGGATGCCGCTTCCTGGGGACACACCGGGATTGTCAATGCGCTGATCGCCGCCGGAGCGGACGCAAACGCAAAGGACATGTTTGGCTGGACCCCGCTGATGTATGCCGCGAAGAGCGGACACAGCGATATTGCCAGAGCGCTGCTTGATGCCGGGGCGGACGCCACTGCAACAGACAAAAAAGGCAGGACAGCCCTGGAACAGGCCCGGAGAAACGGCAACCTGGAGGTCTTCCGGATTCTGGAAGCCGCTTCGCGATAAAAACGCCCTCTGTCCTGCCATGGACGCCAGACAGGCCCTCTGAAAACGCGCTTCCCGGAGGGCCTTTTCCTGATAAGGGGGAAGGTCCTCCCCCAACGAAAAGCCGGGCGGTCAGCCGCCGTCCCTGCGCGCGGCACTGCCCGGCGCCCCTGAGGGCTGCAGGGGCCGGCGTCTGCCCCCAAAAAGCCCTGCCGCCTGTGCAGAGGTGTGCGCTGTCAGGCTTTGGGCCGCAGGGCGCGGCCTTTCTGCGCCTGCCCGGAACGGATTACAATTTTTGTCCTGCAGCCGCTTGCCTTTTTCATCAAACTATGTCATATGCCTTGAGTTGTTTTTCCGGAGACGGAAAAAAATTCAAGCACGTTTCGATTTGAGGAGTTTTACTATGCCCAAGCTCAAGACCAGACGCTGCGCCGCCAAACGGTTTTCCACGACCGGTTCCGGCAAGTTTAAGCGCCGTCGTCAGAATCTTCGTCACATTCTGACCAAGAAGGATGCCAAGCGCAAGATGCGCCTTGGCCAGGGCGCGCTTGTTGACAGCACCAACCTGAAGGCTGTCAAGCGCATGATGCCCTACGCGTAAGCGCGTACGGTTTTTTGCCCTGCATTGTCTGCGGGACGTCTGCCCCGCCGTTTTGAAGCGTTTTTTTAGCACCCGGCTGGCCCAATCTCCGCCTCGTCGGGTCGAAGACATCGGAGGATGTTTCCATGCGTGTGAAGAGAGGTTTGGCCGCACATCGCCGGCACAAGAAATATCTGGACATGGCCAAGGGCTACCGTGGTGGCCGCAGCCGTCTGTACCGCACCGCCCGCGTCGCCGTTGAGCGCTCCCTTGCCTATGCGTTCCGCGATCGCAAGCGCCGTAAGCGTGAATTCCGCAAGCTGTGGATCCTGCGCATCAACGCCGGTGCCCGTGAAAACGGCCTGTCCTACTCCCGCCTCATCTGCGGTCTCAACAAGGCCGGTGTGGCCCTGAACCGCAAGGTTCTGGCGGATCTCGCCGTCCGTCATAAGGACGATTTCGCGAAAATCGTGGAACTTGCCAAATCGAAGCTTGCCTGATTGATCTGCACGGGTCGCGCCACACTGTACGAGCGGGGGAAACCCCGCCTTCGTGGTATGGTCGCGACCCGTCGCTTTTTTCTTTTGTTAACTTTGCTGCATAAGGGTCGGTATCATGGACCTCGTGAAGGAACTTGAAGGACTGATTCCCGAGCTCGAAGAGGGGCTGAATCAGTCTTCCGATTTACAGGGGCTTGAGGCGCTTCGCGTCGATTTTCTGGGTCGCAAGGGACGCCTGGCCAAAATTATGGCCCGGCTGCCGGAACTGCCTGCGGCCGAGCGGCCGCAACTTGGGCAGCTTGCCAACACTGTCAAGCAGCGGCTGACCGAACTTTTTGATGCGCGCAAAAACGCGCTGGACGCCGCGCGCGAAGCGGCACTGGTCGCCCGTTTTGACGCCGGCATGCCGGGGAACATGCCCTGGAAAGGTTCCCTGCATGTGGTGACCCAGGTCATGGAAGAACTCTGCGCCACGTTCCGCACGCTGGGTTATGATGTGGTTTCCGGCCCTGAAGTCGAAACCGACTTTTACAATTTTGAAGCGCTGAACCTGCCCGCCGACCACCCGGCCCGCGACATGCAGGATACGCTGTACATTCAGGACAAGATCGTCCTGCGCACGCACACCTCCCCCATGCAGGCGCGCACCATGCTTTCGCGCAAGCCGCCTCTGGCCGTGGTGGCCCCCGGCCGCGTCTACCGGCGCGACTCCGACCTTACGCACACGCCCATGTTCCATCAGGTCGAAGGGCTCATGGTGGACAAACACGTTTCTATGGCTGACTTGCGCGGCACACTGACCGCCTTCATGCGTGCGGTGTTCGGTCCTCAAACCCGCGTCCGCTTCCGTCCGAGCTTCTTCCCCTTCACGGAGCCCAGCGCCGAAGTCGACATTTCCTGCGTCATGTGCGGCGGCAAGGGTCACGCCCACGGCGAAACCTGCCGCGTCTGCAAGGGCACCGGCTGGGTTGAAATCTTAGGCTGCGGCATGGTCGATCCCAACGTGTTCGTCCATGTGGGCTATGATCCCGAAGAAGTGACCGGCTTTGCCTTTGGCCTTGGTGTCGAGCGCATCGCCATGCTGAAGTACGGCATTGGCGATCTGCGGATGTTCTTTGAAAACGACGTGCGCTTCCTTGCGCAGTTTGCCTAGGAGGGGAACATGTTACTCAGCCTGAAGTGGTTGCGGGAGTTCGTCCCCTTTGAAGGCACGGCTGAAGAACTTGGCGCCAGACTGACGCTGCTCGGTCTGGAAATGGAAGATCTGCTGCATCCCTATGACGGAATCAAAGATATCGTCATCGGCAAGGTGCTGACCTGCGAACCGCATCCGCAGTCCGATCATCTCCATGTCTGCACCGTGGACGCCGGTACCGGCGAAGTCCTGCCCATTGTCTGCGGCGCGCCCAACGTGGCCGCCGGCCAGACGGTGCCTGTGGCGCTGGTGGGAACGACCATGCCCGACGGCATGAAGATCAAAGCCGCAAAACTGCGCGGCGAAGCGTCGCACGGCATGATCTGCTCTGAGCGCGAACTGGGCCTGAGCGAAGAGCACAGCGGCATCCTGGTGCTGCCCGACACGCTGCGCGCCGGCGAAAAATTTGTTGACGCGCTGGATCTCGATCGCGATATCCTTGAAATCGGCATCACGCCCAACCGCGCGGACTGCCTGTCCATGCTCGGCTTTGCCCGCGAAACGGCGCTGGCCTTCAACCTGCCCCTGACGCTGCCGCAGGTGCAGATTGAAGAAAGCGGCGCAGACTGGACGCACGATTTTGCCGTTGAAATTCCCGATCCCGAGCTGTGCCAGGCGTATCGCCTGCGGCTTCTGGAAGGCGTGCGCATTGCGCCCTCTCCGGCGTCCATCCGCTACCGCCTGCATGCGGTTGGCGTACGCGCCATCTCCAATGTCGTGGACGTGACCAACTACATTCTGATGGAGCTTGGCCAGCCTCTGCACGCCTTTGACCGCGATCTCATCGAAGGCAACAAAATCATCGTCTCTGCCGCACAGGAAGGCGAGCGCCTTGTCACTCTTGACGGTCAGGAAAGGATTTTGCGCGCCGGTGCCGATCTGCTCATCCGCGACGGTGTCAAGCCGGTGGCGCTGGCGGGCGTCATGGGCGGAGCCAATACCGAAATCAACGCCGAAAGCCGCAACGTCCTTATCGAATGCGCCATTTTCCGTCCCGGCACCATCCGCCGCACGGCGCGCCGGCTGGGCCTTTCGAGCGAAGCCTCGTACCGCTACGAACGCGGCGTGGATCAAGTCGGCTCGGTCTATGCGCTGGAACGCGCAGCCGCGCTCATGGCCTCGCTGTCCGGCGGATGCGTGCGCACAGGCGTCGCCTGCTGCGAGCCGCGGCCCTGGCAGGCCCCGGTCATCAACTTCCGCAAGCCCAAAGCCGTATCGCTCCTCGGCATCGACCTTGACGACACGTTCTGCCGCGACACCTTCACCGGCATGGGCTGCACGGTCGAAGGCCAGGGCGAACAGCTCACGGTCACTGCGCCCAGCTGGCGTCAGGATCTGAGCCGCGAAGCGGATTTGATCGAAGAGCTTGCCCGCGTCTACGGAATGGACGCCATTCCCGAAAAGCTGCCCTTTGTGCACCGCTCCCTTGACGACTTCGGCCATCCCGAATCCCACTATGACTTCCTGCTGCGCGTCAAGCGCTGGGGTTCTGCGGCGGGTCTCAATGAAGCCGAAAACTACAGCTTCCTCAGCCACAAGGATCTGGATCTGCTCGGCCTGCCCAAAGAGGACCGCATCAGCATCCTGAATCCGCTTTCGGAAGAGCAGGCTGTGCTGCGCACAGAGCTGACCCCCGGCCTTCTGGGGACGGTGCGGCACAACATCGCCCATGGCAACACGAGCCTGCGCCTTTTTGAGGTGGCCAACGCCTTCACGCTGGACAAGACTTCCGAAACAACCGCCAAGGAAAGCCCGAAACTCGCCATCGCGCTGTACGGTCCGCTGCGCGCGGGCAACTGGCCTGACGCCGAACGGGATGCCGATTACAGCGATCTGCGGGGTCTGGTCGAACACTTTATCACCTATCTTGATCTGCCCATGCCCGTGTGCCGCCGCGACGACGGCTCGCATCCCTACCTTTCGCCCTGCGTCGTCATCGAGGTCGCCGGCGAATCTGTCGGGGTGATGGGACGCGTGCGGCCCGCCCAGGCCGACGCCTTCCATGCACACAAGCCGCTGTGGACGGCAGAACTGGATTTGACCATCCTGCGCAAGCTCCACGACGCCGCCCGCGTTCAGTTCAAGCCTCTGGCTGTCTACCCCGCGTCGACCCGCGACATCACCGTCATGGCCCCGGCCATGCTGTCCGTCAACGCCATCAACGACTGCCTGGCTGGCGGAGACATCCGCTTCCTTGAGAGCTTCACCCTGGTGGATCTCTTTGAGCCCGAGGGCAAGGACGAGCGCAACCTGACCTTCCGGCTGGTCTTCAGGCATCCGGAGCGGACGTTGAAGGACGCGGAAATCGACAAGGAACGGGAAAAAGCCTGCGCGTTACTGACAAGCAGCCTTGGTGTCCGAATCTGACACCAGTTTCAGGGTGCCGGCCATGAAAAAGGATGTCTACCGTATCGGCGAAGTAGCCAGCATGCTGGATTTGGAAACGTACGTCATCCGCTTTTGGGAGACGGAGTTTCCCCATCTTGCGCCGCTCAGGACACCCAAAGGCCAGCGACTCTATACCCGGCAACACATTGAAAATCTGCTGACCGTCAAGGCGCTGCTGCATGAGCACGGCATGACGATTGAAGGCGCCCGCCGCCTTCTGGCAGAAAACAAACACGGTACCATCATGGGGACCGGCGGCGCGGACACCGCGTCCGCTCCGCCGGCCGCCGACACGGCGCTGAGGCAGGCGCTGTGCGAGGTGCGCGCCGAACTGGCCGACCTGCACAAAAGCCTGCGCGCCCTGAACGCCCCCGATCCTCCCTCTTCCTGCGTCCCCAAAGATTCCCCTCCCCCCTCCCCCGATTTTCAGG
>DVMI01000073.1 GCA_018715085.1 Candidatus Avidesulfovibrio excrementigallinarum
GTTGGTTTTTATGTCAGTGGTTCGCGCCCGGGAAAGGGAATGCCGCCGTATACGGACGCAGGCGGTCAGACATTGCCTGCGCTGTCCGGCACAATATCCGAGTCTGACGAAAAGAGAAAAATGCGCAAACGGGCCGTCAGCTGCCATGCCCGTGGAAAATCCGGGCGGCACGGCTTTTCTGTCCGCTGGGTCCTGCACTGGAAGGACTCTTTAACCTCACTGAGTCTGAATGAATCATGAACGTTACAGAAAAGGAACGGATTCTCGTTGTCGACGATGACGAGGAGATTTGCCAGCTGCTTGCAGGCTACCTGCGTCAGCAGGGATTTGAGGTGGACACCGCCGGTGATGGGGAACGCCTGTTTGAAGTGCTGTCGCAACGCATGCCTGATCTGGTGATTCTGGACATTATGCTGCCGGGGGAAAGTGGCCTTGTCCTGTACAGGCGTTTGCAGGAGCGGGGAGACATTCCCGTTATTTTTCTCACGGCGCTGGACAGCGTCACAGACCGTGTCGTAGGGCTTGAGCTTGGCGCCGACGATTATATGATCAAGCCGTTTGAGCCGCGCGAGCTTCTGGCCAGGATCCGTACGGTCCTGCGCCGTCGCCGCTTTGGGAGGCGGCAGGACGGACCCGGCATGTCATCGGGGCACGACGGCGAACCGGAATGTTTGTCCTTTGCCGGCTGGGAACTCAACGTCCGCTCCCGGGGACTGCATGATCCCGAAGGCGCGCTTGTGGAGCTCAGTGACGCCCAGTACCGGCTGCTGATGATTTTTTTGGCGCATCCTTTTCAGATCATGAGCCGGGATATGCTGCTCAATATGCTGCACGGAAGGGATGCCGCACCGTTTGACCGCAGTGTGGACATTCAGGTCAGCCGCCTGCGCAATCGCCTTGGCGACAGCGCGGCCATGCGGCTGATTCGTACGGTTCGAGGCGGCGGGTATATGTTTGCCGTGGCGGTCACGCCCGTGTGGAAGCATGCCTGAAGTGCCTGACAGGCATTCTGAGCCAAAGCCGCACTGCCGCAAGATGCGGCTGTGCGCCTGTTGTCAACAGCGAAAGCGCTGCCAGATCTGGCAGCGCTTTTTATATGTGGTCTGGCAGCCTGGCGTTACCGGTGCGCTCTGTCTGCTGGGGCACAGGCGGCACCACTTCGGCAGCGGGTGTCTTACAGGTGGCAAGGCGATGAAACCGGAAGATAAGGCATAATAGCATTACAGTAGTCTGCATATGACGCATGCGAAGGGCGATGAGGCAAACGCTGTTTGCCCCGGAGTTGCCTGCTTGCAGTCCTCTGCCGGGCAGACAGCCTGCATGCTCGTATTGCGGCCAGACGGCCGGACGCTGCTGCACCCCACGCGGCCGGACCGATCTGCGGTATGGCCGTATGCTGCAACGCGGCGAACAGGGAGGATGGATACGGAGAAAAAGAGGCTGGCTCCTTCCTGGTTCGGGTGTTTTTGGGAAAGCGGGGCCGTGCGCCGCGTTCTATGGGCGTTCATGCGGGTTGCCGGCGGTCTTGCAATGAACGCAGCGGACTTCCGTCAGGTCGTGTTTGCCTGGAGGCAGCATGGTGCAATTGACGGTTTTGCCCTGCCGGTGCAGATACCCGCTGCCCCAATGATACATGGCTTCCAGAATCGGCCGGATGCTGCGGCCAAGCTCCGTCAGTGCGTAGTCGACCCGCGGAGGAATCACCGGGTGGATTGTGCGGCAGATGAGGCCGTCGGCTTCCAGTTCCCGCAGTTGCTGGGTAAGCATCTTGGGCGTGGCCTGCGGGATTTCGCGGCCGAGCTGGGAAAAGCGCAAGGTCTTGTCCGTCAGTTTCCAGAGAATCAGCGCCTTGTATTTTCCCCCGATGAGATCGAGCGTCGTCTCCACCGGGCAGCAGGTTTCTTGAGCCTGGGCGCATGCTGAATGTGCAGGCTGATTCATTTCATACTATCCTTTTAGGTAGTGGCTATCAAAAAAGTACATTCTTGCGAAAAAGATATCCATAGATAGGATAGTTGTCAAAAGCATCCCGATGCTGCGGCGGCCGTCAGTACGCCGCGCATACGATCCCCTGTGTTGCCGCCAGAGGTTGCCGGCAGGATGGTCAAAGGCATAACGAACCGTAAAGGAACGGGGTTCCATGAGGAAAGAACGATTTGACGTGACAGGCATGAGCTGTTCGGCGTGTTCGGCACGGGTGCAGCGGGCTGTTGACGGACTTGAAGGTGTCAGTGAAGCCGGCGTGAACCTGCTGACCAACAGCATGACCGTCGTTTTTGATGAAAAGCGGCTGACTCCGGAGGACATTGCCACGGCTGTCCGTGCCGCAGGATACGGGGCCGCGCTGCATGGCGGCGCTCAGACCGGTCAGACGGCAAAGGCTGGCCCGGACACCGCCGGGGATGAACAGCGCGAAATGCGGCAACGGCTGATTGTGTCATTTGCGTTTTTGATTCCGTTGTGTGTCATCTCCATGGGGCATATGGTAAGCCTGCCTCTGCCGGCATTTTTGTCCGGGCCTTCCGGGACACTTGCGCGAGCCTTCACGCAGTTTTTGCTGACGCTCCCGGTGATGTTCGTCAATGCCAAATATTACCGTGTAGGCTTTAAAACGCTGTTTGCAGGCTCCCCGAATATGGATTCGCTCATTGCCATCGGGTCCGGAGCGGCGGTGGTGTCGGGCGTATGCACCATTTACGCCATCGGCGCAGCGCTTGGCGGGGGGGATGCAGCGGGCGCGGAGCGCCTGGCGGCAAACTTGTATTTTGAATCGGCAGCCATGATCCTCACGCTCATCACGCTGGGCAAGTTTTTTGAAGCCCGCGCCAAGAGGCGCACGGCTGACGCCATTGCCGGACTGGCGCGCCTTGCGCCCAAAACGGCGACGGTGCTGCGCGACGGCAACGAGTTGTCAGTTCCCGTTGAAGATGTTCGCGTGGGTGACAGGCTGGTGGTTAAAGCTGGTGAACGCGTGCCTGTGGATGGCGTGGTCGTTGAAGGCAGCGCCTTTGTGGACGAGTCGGCCATTACCGGCGAGAGCGTGCCAGTGGAAAAGCTGGTCGGGAGTCAGGTCACCGGAGCTTCAATCAATCAGTCCGGGCATTTGATCATGCAGGCGGTCCGCGTGGGCGAAGACACCACGCTCGCCCAGATCATCCGCCTGGTGGATGAAGCCGTGTCGTCCAAGGCGCCTATCGCGCGGCTTGCCGACAAGATTAGCGGGATTTTTGTCCCTGTGGTCATTCTTATCGCCCTGGTGGCTGCCGTCGTATGGCTTTTGCTGGGCTATGGCGTCGAATTTGCGTTGTCTACGGCCATTTCCGTACTGGTGATCTCCTGCCCCTGCGCGCTTGGGCTGGCAACACCAACGGCCATTATGGTGGGCACTGGACGCGGTGCACTCAATGGAATTTTGTTCAAATCGGCTGAAGCTATCGAGACCTTGCACCGGATTGACACCGTGGTGCTGGACAAGACAGGCACCGTGACCGAGGGGCGTCCTGAGGTGACAAATATCGTGCCCGAGCACGGTGTGACCGAGGCCGAATTGCTGGAACTTGCGGCGTCGTTGGAAAAATTTTCCGAGCATCCCCTCGGAATGGCCATCGTGCACGAAGCCGAACGGCGGGGGCAGATCGTTCGCAAGATTGCCGGGTTTGAGCAGATTCCGGGGCAGGGCATTGCGGGCAAACTGGATGGCAGGCGCTGCCTGGCCGGCAATCAGGCGCTGCTTGAAGCCCAGGGGATTGCGCCGGATGCTGATCTGCAAGCGCGCGGCCAGGCCTTTGCCGAAGAAGGCAAGACGCCGGTTTATTTTGCCGTTGACGGCCGTCTGGTGGGGGTGATCGCAGTCGCTGACGCCATCAAGCCCACCAGCGGTCAGGCCGTGAGCGAACTTGCCGCCATGGGCATTGAGGTCATCATGCTGACCGGAGACAACGCCAGAACAGCGGCTGCCGTGCAGCGTCAGACCGGCATTGGCCGTGTACTGGCACAGGTCCTTCCTCAGGACAAGGAGCGTGAAATCCGCGCGTTGCAGGAGCAAGGGCACAAGGTGGCCATGGTCGGCGATGGCATCAACGACGCGCCGGCGCTGGCGCGGGCGGATGTTGGCGTTGCCATTGGCGCGGGTACCGATATCGCCATGGATTCGGCCGATGTCGTGCTTATGCGCAGCGATCTGCTGGATGCCGTGACGGCCATTCAGCTGGGCCGGGCCGTCATGCGCAATATCCGCGAAAATCTGTTCTGGGCCTTTTTTTACAATTGTATTGGCATTCCCATTGCCGCTGGCGTCTTTTATGTCTCGTGGGGGCTGACGCTCAACCCCATGATCGCGGCGGCAGCCATGAGCTTCAGTTCTGTCAGCGTCGTTTCCAACGCGTTGCGCCTGCGGCTGTTCAAGCCGCGCCACATGGCAGGGGTTTCAGCTGTGTGTCATGCGCAGCCGTGCACAGCGGCGCCATGCCCTATTTTCATTAACCCTGAACAAGGACATCCAACCATGAAAAAGATTCTTGCAGTCAATGGAATGCAATGCAGTCACTGCACCAGCTCTGTAGAAAAAGCTCTGCGCGCCGTGCCTGGCGTGAGCGAAGCCGTGGCCGATCTTGCAGCGAAGACAGCCACAGTGACGGTGAACGCCGATGTGGCTGACGACGCCCTTACGGCTGCGGTGGTCAACGCAGGCTTTACCGTTACCGGCATTCAGAACGCTTAGCCGCGTTTTTTCAGAAAATCCGCAGTGCATGCCGTTTGCGTCTGACCTTGCAAGGGGCAGAGCAGGCGGCATGGCCTGTTGTAAGCGCAATGCGCCGGGCGAACCCGTCTCCGCCGCCCCGCCGCTTGCGGCAATGCCATGCGGTGACGTGTGCCGGCTGCGGGCGCCGGAACACGGCGGCGCCTCTTGAATCCTTGCGGCTGGTTGCCGGCATGTCCATGCTGCCGCAACGGATGCCACCGGTGCGCTGGGCAGCGTGCAGTCTGTTTTCATGAAGAAAGTATGGCGCAGCCGCCAGTGTGTTGCGCCCGGATGTGAAGCGTTGTGAATGTTCCGGATGGCGCAGGCTGAACGGGCGTTTGACCGACGCTTTTTCAGAAGGCGCTGTTGTTAGAAGGAATGTTGTCCCCACATTGCCAGAGGGCTGGCCTGTCCGTTCTGTCGCAAAACACAGACGCGTATAGAAAGGCCGGCACCCTTGTCAGCAAGGGTGCCGGCCTTTCTTGTGTCGTCTCTGGAGGCCTGCGTCAGCACAGGGCGGCAGACTGGCCGCCGGGGCAGCAGTGTAGAGAAGGGACGAACGCTGCCGCCTGGCTGCCTTTATGCGTGATAGTTAGCCGACCGTGTAGAAAACCTTGCCGGCAGCGCCACAGATGGGGCACTTGTCACAGGGCCCTTCGTGCGTATAGCCGCAGATGGGGCAGATGTAATAGTCCACTTCAGGCGCGTTGGCCGGATCGGCGGCCACCTTGGAGTACAGGTTGGCATGCACTTCTTCGACCTTGTTGACCATATCGAAATACTTGGCCACGGCATCCTTGCCTTCGGCCTTGGCGTCTTCGATCATCTGAGGATACATTTTGGTGTATTCGTAGGTTTCGCCGCCAATGGCTTCCTTAAGGTTGTCAGCCGTGGAGCCGATCTTGCCGGCGTTGCGCAGGTGGGCATGCGCGTGCACGGTTTCGGCTTCGGCCGCGGCGCGGAACAGTTTGGCCACCTGCTTGAAGCCTTCTTTTTCGGCCTGCTTGGCAAAGGCAAGGTATTTGCGGTTGGCCTGGGATTCACCGGCAAAGGCATCCATCAAATTCTGGTCGGTCTTGCTCATGGGAGGACTCCTTAAAATCGTTACTGATGATTGAGTGGCATAAATGCCGTGATGTTTTAGGAACAATTCCTATTTAGCAGAGGACGTGATCCTTGTCAAAAGATTTTTTGCCTGCGGGCACTTTTTGATGAGGCAGACAGAAAGTCTCAGCCGGTTGCGGCCCTGGAGCCGGTCGCATCGTGCAACACGTTGTGGTGCGATGTGGAAGATACCAAGCCTGACAGGAGGAAAGCAGAGGACGCCTCGGGCGCAGAGGATGCACGGGGACCGAGGCTCGCCAGACACGCTGTTCAGCAGGAGTCCGATCCGCAGAGGCAACGCTTGCGCAAAAGGTGTCCATCGTTTTGCAACCCTGCATGCAGACTTGACAAAGTTCCATGGAAACCATACAGGTAGACGGCTGTGCGCCGGTTTGGTCCGGCATGCAGGAAATCCAGTAAGCACACTCCGGCAGCGGTTTGGGGTGCCTTGCCCGGCAAAGGGGACAAGGTAGAAAAACCAGGGCTGGGGTGGAAGCAAACCCTATTCCCAAGGAGAATTGTCATGGCTTATGTCAGCATGAAGCAGATGCTGGAGACGGGTGTCCATTTCGGCCATCAGACCCGTCGTTGGAACCCCAAGATGCGTCCGTTCATTTTTGGCGCCCGCAACGGAATCCATATCATTGACCTCCAGCAGACCGTAAAACTGTACCGTACCGCGCATGACAAGGTTGTGGAAACGGTTGCCAACGGCGGACGCGTGCTGTTCATCGGCACCAAGCGTCAGGCTCAGGAAACCGTGATCGCCGAAGCTGATCGCGCCGGTCAGTTCCACGTGACCAACCGCTGGATGGGCGGTACGCTGACCAACTTTGCCACCATTCAGAAGAGCATTGAGCGCCTCAAGAAGCTCGAAGCCATGTTCGCTGACGGTTCTGTGAACCGTTACCAGAAGAAGGAAGTGCTCAACTTCCAGCGCGAAATGGAAAAGCTCGAAGCCACCCTGGGCGGCATCAAGAACATGGATCGTCTTCCCCAGCTGGCCTTCATCATCGACCCGCATCGTGAAGAAATCGCGGTGAAGGAATGCCGCAAGCTCGGTATCCCGATTGTGGCCGTGACCGACACGAACTGCGATCCCGACGTGATCGACTACATCATCCCCGGCAACGACGACGCGATCCGCGCCATCAAGCTGTTTGTGAACGCCATTGCCGAAGCGTGCCTCGAAGGTGCTGCCATGGCCAAGGACAACGATAAGGTTGATCCTGAAGAAGCGATGAAGCAGGCTGCCGACATTGAAGCCGCCGCCGCTCCTGAAGCCGCGGAGACCCCCGCCGAGTAACGTCCCGGTTCTGCCGGAAGCAAAACGGATAACCGGGTCTTGCCCGATTGGAGAAGAGAAATGACCATTACTGCTCAGTCTGTGAAGGAGCTGCGCGAAAAAACCGGCGCAGGCATGATGGATTGCAAGAAAGCCCTGCAGGAAAATGACGGCGACATGGACAAGGCCGTTGACTGGCTCCGCCAGAAAGGGCTTTCCAAGGCGGCCAAGAAGGCCGGCCGTGCAACGTCTGAAGGCCTTGTGGGCATGAAGATCGATGCCGACGAACAGCGCGCCGTGCTGGTTGAAGTCAAGTGCGAAACCGACTTCGTGTCCCGTGGTGAAAAGTTCCAGGATTTCGTGAAGACGATCGTGGATCATGTCGATGCGCATTTCACGCCCGACACCGCCGAGCTGCTGGCCCAGCCCACCGAAGGCGGCACGGTGCAGGATCTGCTCACCAGCACCATTGCCACCATTGGTGAAAACATGCAGATCGGCCGCACTGCCGAAGTGCGCATGAGCGCTCCTGGTATTGTGGGGCATTACCTGCACAGCAACGGCAAGATCGCCGTTCTGGTCGAAATCAAGGCCGACAGTGTCAACGACGTGGTGCGTGAAGCTGCCAAGAACGTGGCCATGCAGATTGCTGCGGCCAACCCCATGGCGCTTGATCCCGAAAGCCTCGATCCTGCTGCTCAGGAACGCGAACGCGAAGTGTACCGCCAGAAGGCCCGTGAAGAAGGCAAGCCCGAAGCCATCGTTGAAAAGATTGCTGAAGGTGCTGTGAAGAAGTTCTTCAAGGAAGTGTGCCTGCTCGAACAGGCGTATATCCGCGACGACAAGATGACGGTGCGCGACGTGCTCAAGGCTGCCAGCAAGGAAGCCGGTACGCCTATCAGCGTGGGACGCTTTGTGCGCCTCCAGCTGGGCGTTGAATAACACGACGTTCTGCGTTACAAAGGGGGCCACGGCCCCCTTTTTTTGTATGTCTGGCATGGGTTCTTGCAGATGCTGGTGTGCCGCATGGCGGTCGCACAGATCTGCTGGAGCCTTGAGCCATGTCTGCTGGCAAGACGGCCGGTTTGTGGAGAATCGTTTTTGCCCTGCACGGGCCGGTTTTTTCTGAAGACGGGCAGCTCCAAAGGCGCCTTGCTTTGGATGGCCTGACAAAAGTCAGACGTTGTCAAGGCGTCTGCCTCGTGGCGGGCCCGATGGAGCACCATATTCAGCAGGGCGGCCTGTGTCTGAAAGTGCTGCCAGCTGACGGCCGGTTGCTGTGCAACGTTCTCCGTCAGCAGACAGTCAAGCGTACCGAATGAGGATTGTCCATGAAAGGTTCCGGCATAACCGGACTGGTCTTGACGTATAATGGCAGCAGGCTTCTGGCCGACTGCCTGGACTCACTTTCTTTCTGCGATCACATTGTCGTTGTGGATTCGTTCAGTACGGACGCTACGGTCGACATTGCCCGGCAGGCCCGTGCGCACTGCGTACAGCATCCCTGGACGGGACCTGCCGATCAGTTCCGCTTTGCGCTCGAACTCATTGACAGGGAATTTCCTTCAGACTGGATTGTCAGCCTCGATCAGGACGAAATCTGCACTGCTAAGCTGCGGGAGTCCATCCTTGCGGCAACGCGGGATCCTGCCTCGTCCGCGCTGGCCGGTTTGTATGTGTCGCGCCGCTCGTGGTATTACAACCGTTTTCTCATGCACAGCGGGTGGTACCCTGATAGGCTTCTGCGCTGTTTCCGGCGCGGTAAGATGCGTGTTGCCGTTTCGGGCGCGCACTATTCGTTCCATCCGGAAGGAGAGACGCGGGTGGTTAAAGGGGATATCATTCATTATCCCTACGCGTCGTTCCGCGAGCATCTGGATAAAATCAACTCCTACGCCCAGCAGGGGGCCGACGAGCTGGCAGCCAAAGGCGTGCGGGGTGGCATTCTGCAAGGTCTGCTGCACGGCTTTGGCCGCTTCCTGCGGATTTATGTGCTCAAGCTCGGTCTGCTCGATGGACGGGCAGGCTTCATCAATGCGGCGCACGGCGCCTTTTATGCCTTTTTAAAGTACGTCAGAGTCAACGAAGGAGACTGGGGCAAGCCGTATCACCGCCAGTAATGGCTTGCTCTGTGCTGTTCGGACGGAAATGGTGCGACGGATTGGCGCAATGGCGTCACCGCATGCAAGGGAGGAGAGCAGATGGGGGAAGAACTCAAGTTCCGGCGGATTCTGCTGAAGCTCAGTGGCGAAGCACTGGCTGGCGAATTGAAAACAGGGATTGACCCGGATACCGTTTCAAAGATATGCGCAGAGATTGGCGAGGTGCTCAATCTTGGGATTGAACTGGCGCTGGTCATTGGCGGTGGCAACATTTTCCGCGGTCTTTCAGGATCCGCAAAGGGGATGGAGCGTTCCTCGGCGGACTATATGGGCATGCTGGCTACCGTACTCAACGCGCTGGCCGTGCAGGACGCGCTGGAAAAGTACGGGCACCCCACACGGGTGCTCTCTGCCATTGAAATGCGTCAGGTTTGTGAGCCGTATGTCCGGCGCAGGGCCATCCGGCACATGGAAAAGGGCAGAGTCGTCATCTGTGCGGCTGGAACGGGCAATCCGTATTTCACCACGGATACGACGGCCGCGTTGCGGGCCATGGAATTGAAGTGTGACGCCATTATCAAGGCGACCAAGGTCGACGGCGTGTACGACAAGGATCCTGTGGCGCATCCCGATGCTGTGATGTTCCACAGGCTGTCCTACGACGAAACGCTGCGGCGCCATCTGCGGGTGATGGATTCCACGGCCATCACGCTCGCTCAGGAAAACAACATGCCCATCATTGTCTGCAACATGTTTAACGGAAGCATCAAACAGGTGGTGGCCGGACGTGCAGTAGGCACCATCATCGAAGGGGAATGATATGGATAAGGACAGCATCTTTCTGGAAACTGAAGACCGTATGGACAAGGCCGTGACCGCACTGGAGCGCGATTTCGGCAAACTCCGCACCGGTCGTGCCTCGACGGCGCTGGTGGACAACATCAAGGTCGACTATTACGGCACCTCCACGCCCATCAGCCAGCTGGCCTCTGTTGCTGTGCCGGACAGCCGTACGGTGACTATTCAGCCTTGGGATC
>DVMI01000074.1 GCA_018715085.1 Candidatus Avidesulfovibrio excrementigallinarum
AACAATAAAAACAAGGGACAACATATGCTTTTACAGGTACAAAAAGAACAAATCATCGACGGACTTCAAAAAGCCGCCAGCATCATTCCCGCCAAATCAGGCGCCGCCTATTTGCGCTCCTTATGGCTGAAGGCTGAAGGGGACAGCCTCACCATCATGGCCACGGATGCCAACATTGAGTTTACAGGCCTGTATGAGGCCAAGGTCTCTGATCCGGGCATGGTGGGGGTCAACGGGCGTAATTTTGTGGATCTGGTGCGGCGTCTGCCCGAAGGGGAATTGCGGCTCCGGCTGGATGACAAAAGCGGCGCCTTTGTGGTCGAACAGGGACGCCGTAACTACCGCCTCCCTGTCAGCGACGTGACCTGGTTCCAGCCCCTTGCCGCCTTCCCCGGGGACAAGCCTGTTGTCTGGAGCGGTGATTTCTTCCAGGAAGCCCTGGACAAAACATTGTTCTGCGTCAGCGATGACGAAGCCTCTGACGCCCTGTCCTGCCTGTACATGCGTCCCAACGGCAAAGCCGGCGGCATTGATATCTGCGGTCTTAACGGACATCAGTTTGCGCTCATGACCTTTACCCACGACGATCTGGCCGAACATCTGCCCGAAGAAGGCATTCTGCTGCAAAAAAAATATGTGGGCGAACTGCGCAAATGGCTTGGCGCGGACGAAATTGAGCTCGATTTTACCGACAAGCGGCTGTTTGTACGGACAGGCAACAGCAAAGAGTGCATCAGCCTGCCCCGTGCCGGATATGTCTATCCCGACTACACCGCCTTTTTGAGCCGCCTTGAAACGCCCGAGGCGTCCGTGCTGTCCGTTGATCGCAAGGAATGCCTCAACGCGCTGGATCGTATTGCCATTTTCAATACAGACATTGATCGCTGCACCTGCTTTGACCTGACCTCGACAGAGCTGCTGCTTTCTGCGCAGGGCCAGGATACCGGCTCTGCGGCCGAACCGTTAGAAGTCACATATACCGGAAGCATCGGGCGGATCATTTTCCCCACCCGCAACATGATGGATATCCTGACGCACTATCAGTCTCCGCAGCTTACCCTGACGTTGACAGGAGAAGAAGGGCCCTGCGGTATTGCAGGCGAAAACGACCCCGGGTATACTGTTTTGCTCATGCCCATGAAAATGGCCCAGCAGGATTATTACAGCGAAGGCAGCGAGGACTCTCAGGACTGACGCGCCTTCATGGCACACGAAAGCGCTGCGGCGGATGCGTGCCCTTTGACGGGGAGGCATCCGGCCGCAAGGAACAGGACCTTTTTCAATATGCCGCCTGCCGGCAACGCTGACACCCATTCAAAGGCACGCCGCTTCAGAACCGGTTCCGGCATTCCTTCTGTTGTCATGATGCGCGGCATATGACAGCGGGCCGGAGCGGGGAAAGGCCGGATCCCGGCGGCAGACGCGCCAGAGCGGTTTTTATGTATGCAGCCGCCCTGACGGTCCCCGATGCAGAACGAGGAACCGTCTTTGCGCAGCGCCGCCAGCCTTGTGCCTGAAAACAGATTTGCCAGGGCGGATGTGTCCCGGCAAAGTGAAGACACGTCCGCACAAAGCGGCAAAGACGCGGCCGGCATGTTTGTGTCCGGCAGGCTTCAAAGCGGTTTGCAAGCAACATTCTGGAACAAAGAGAACACTATGCAGAACAACGGATACGACGCGAATTCCATTACCATTCTGGAAGGATTGCAGGCCGTGCGCATGCGCCCGGCCATGTATATCGGCAGTACGGACGGCCGCGGGCTTCATCATCTTGTCTATGAAGTGGTGGATAACGCCATCGACGAAGCCATGGCAGGCTATTGCGATCGCGTAGAAATCGTTCTGCATCTTGATAATTCGGTGACCGTGCGCGACAACGGGCGCGGCATTCCTGTGGATATCCACCCTAAGGAACACGTCCCTGCAGTGCAGGTTGTCATGACCAAGCTGCACGCCGGCGGCAAGTTCGACAACAACGCCTACAAGGTGTCTGGCGGTCTGCATGGCGTTGGTGTTTCGTGCGTCAACGCCCTGTCCGAATGGCTCGAAGTGACGGTGCGCCGTGACGGCAAGGTCTGGAAGCAACGCTACAGCCGGGGCATTCCGCAAAATGAGCTGACGTGCATCGGCGCTTCAGACAGCCACGGGACGACGGTGCGTTTCAAGCCCGATGAAGAAATTTTCGAGACCACCGAATTTTCTTACGACATCCTCAAAAAACGTTTTGAGGAGCTGGCCTATCTGAACAAGGGCCTGCGCATCGAGTGCCGGGACGAACGCACGGGCGAGCAGCATGTGTTTCATGTGGAAGGCGGGATCCCGCAGTTCGTCATAGACCTGAACGAAGGCGAAACCGTGCTGCACCCGGTGATCTTTGCCGAAGGCATTCAGGACGGCGTGAGCGTGGAATTTGCCATGCAGTATAACAACGGCTACAAGGAAAATACGCTCACCTTTGCCAACAATATCCACACCAAGGAAGGCGGCACCCACCTGGCCGGCTTCAAAACGGCCCTGACCCGCGCCATCAACGGCTATATCAAAGGACAGCCGGACTTGAGCAAAAAGGTCAAAAACGTGCTGTCCGGCGACGACGTGCGCGAAGGGCTGACCTCAGTTTTAAGCGTCAAACTGCCGCATCCGCAGTTTGAAGGGCAGACCAAGACCAAACTTGGCAACAGCGAAGTGGCCGGGCTTGTCAACAGTGTGGTTTACAGCGCCCTAGATACCTATTTTGCCGAGCACCCCAAGGAAATCCGTCTGATTATCGAAAAGGCCGTGGACGCTTCGCGGGCCCGTGAGGCCGCCCGGCGGGCCAAGGAGCTGGTGCGCCGCAAAGGCGCGCTGTCCGACAACGCGCTGCCTGGAAAGCTGGCCGACTGCCAGAGCAAAAACCCTGAGGAAAGCGAACTGTTCATCGTGGAAGGCGATTCGGCAGGCGGTTCGGCCAAGCAGGGACGCAACCCCAACACGCAGGCCATCCTGCCGTTGCGCGGCAAAATCCTCAACACCGAGCGGACCCGGTTTGACCGCATGCTGGCCAACAAGGAAGTAAAAGCCCTGATCACGGCCATGGGCGTCGGCATCGGCGAGGGGGATGTGGACTACGACAAGCTCCGCTATCATAAAATTGTGATCATGACCGACGCCGACGTGGACGGGGCGCACATCCGCACGCTGCTGCTGACCTTTTTCTTCCGCAATTATCCGGAACTCATCGAACGCGGTCACCTCTACATTGCACAACCGCCCCTGTACCGCGCGCACAACAGCAAAATGGAAAAATTCATCAAGGACGACAACGGCCTCAACGAATTTCTTCTGGAGCGCGTCAACGAGGACATGAGCGTAGAGGGCGCCAACGGCATCCGGTTCAAGGGCGCTGAGATTTCCGAGCTTGTCCGCCGGATCGAAGGCATCAGCGCGCAGATTGGCGGCGCGGAAATCGCGGGCGTCTCGCGCGAGCCCTACCTGGCCCTTATCGAATCCGAAATCAAAATCACGCCGGACAACCTGCACGATCCGGCCATTGCCGCCTACCTTGCCTCCCGCGGATACGCGTTCAGCGTGGAAACGGAAAGCCATGAGGACATGGAACGCGTGTATGTGATCTTGGAAAACGTCAACAGCCACAGAACCCGTATTGCCGCCGAGTTCTTCCTGTCGCGCATTTACCTGCACGGCTGGGAGGGCTTTAACACCATCCGCACCAAATGCGGCGGCACGTCGTTCACCATCCACACACGCGGACAGGCGCTGCCGGCCGCAGACGTGTTTGCGCTGTATGCCACCACCATGGACGAAGCCCGCCGGGGATTGAATATCCAGCGCTACAAAGGTCTTGGCGAAATGAATCCGGAACAGCTGTGGATCACGACCATGAATCCGGACAACCGGACACTTCTGCAGGTTCATGTGGAAGACAGCTCCGAAGCCAACGACACCTTTGAAGAGCTGATGGGCGATCGGGTTGAGGCCAGACGCCGCTTTATTGAAGACAACGCCCTCAAGGTCCGCGAACTCGATATCTGACGCGCCGGATTCGGAACACAGGGGCAGAAGGGAGCGGAGCCGCTCCCGCACGGCAGCGGCCGGACAACGGCCCGTACCGCCATAAAGAGGAAAACCGGGCTTCTCCCGGAGACAATAAGGAACAGGTATGTCGCAGCGTATTGACATCAATGACGAGATGCGGACGTCGTATCTTGAATACTCGCTCAGCGTCATCATCGGGCGCGCCATTCCCGACGCCCGTGACGGCCTCAAGCCCGTGCACCGCCGCATTCTCTTTGCGCAGAAAGATCTGGGCAACAACTGGAACACGCCCACCAAAAAGTGCGCGCGCATCGTCGGCGACGTTATCGGTAAATATCATCCCCATGGCGATGTGGCCGTATACGACGCCCTGGTGCGCATGGCCCAGGACTTTTCCATGCGCGATCCGCTGGAAGACGGCCAGGGCAACTTTGGCTCCATCGACGGGGATTCTCCCGCGGCCATGCGTTATACCGAAGTCCGCATGTCCCGTCTGGCCAGCGAATTTTTGAACGACATCGACAAGGACACCGTCGATTTTGTTCCTAACTACGACAACACGCTGCAGGAACCTTCCGTTCTGCCAACCCGTGTGCCCAACCTGCTTTTGAACGGCTCGTCCGGGATTGCCGTGGGCATGGCCACCAACATTCCGCCGCACAACCTTGGCGAACTGTGCGACGCGCTGACGACGCTGATTGATGATCCTCAGTGCCCGGTAGAAGACCTGATGGACATCGTCCAGGGGCCGGATTTTCCTACCGGCGGTTCGGTGTATGCGGGACAAGGGCTGTACGACGCCTATACGACCGGCCGCGGCACTGTGAAAGTGCGCGGCAAGGTGGAGATTGAAGATCGCAAAAAGGGTTTTCAGAATATTGTCATCAAAGAAATTCCCTTTGCGTTGAACAAGTCCACACTGGTGGAAAAAATCGCCGCCCTCATCAACGAGCGCAAAATTGACGGCGTGGCCGATCTGCGTGACGAATCGGACCGCCGGGGCATCCGCATTGTGGTCGAACTCAAGCGCGGCACCATCCCCGAAATCGTCGTCAACGCGCTGTACAAGTATACGCCGCTTGAAAGTTCGTTCGGCATCAACATGCTGGCCGTGGCCGACAACCGCCCGGTGCTGCTCAATCTCAAAAGCGCTCTGACCATTTTCCTTGAACACCGCCGCGAGGTGGTCGTGCGGCGGACCCGTTTTGAACTCGCCAAGGCCGAGGCGCGCGCACACATCCTTGAAGGGCTGCTGAAGGCGCTTGATCACATTGACGAGATCGTGGCCATGATCCGCTCGTCTCAGACGCCGCAGGAAGCCAAGGAACGCATGATGGCGCGTTTTGAGTTCAGCGACGTGCAGGCTCAGGCCATTCTGGACATGCGCCTGCAACGCCTGACCGGGCTCGAACGCGAAAAGATTGAAGAGGAATTGCGCGATCTTGAGGCCAAGATTGTTTGGTTCAAATCGATTTTGAGCGATGCAGAAGTGCTCTGGGGCGTGATCCGCGACGAAATTTCGCAGATTCGTGAAACCTACGCGACCCCGCGCCGCACGGAGGTGATCCGTGAAGCGCTGACCGGCATTGACATCGAAGATTTGATTCCCGACGACGATGTGGTCATCACCTTAAGCCGGCGTGGCTACATCAAGCGGACCGGGCTGATCAACTATCAGCAGCAGCGGCGCGGCGGCAAGGGCATTGCCGGTGTGCAGACGGCCGAAGACGATTATATCCAGCATTTCATTACAACAACCAATCACCAGTACATTCTGCTGTTCACAAACAAGGGCAGGATGCATCAGCTCAAGGTTCATCAGGTGCCGGAAGGCAGCCGTACCGCCAAGGGCGTGCACCTGGCCAACCTGGTGCCTCTGGAAAGTGATGAAGCCATCAGCGCAGTGCTGACCATCCGGGAATTTGCCGACAACCGCTACTTCCTCTTTGCCACACGCAAGGGCATGGTCAAGCGTTCGCGGGCCAGCCTGTATGCGCGCTGCCGTAAGACCGGACTGATTGCCGTCAACCTGCGCGAAGACGACGAACTGATCACTGTGGCGGAAGTCACCGACGACAACTTTGTGGTCCTGGCCACAGCCGACGGCATTGCCATCCGGTTCAGCTGCCGCGATATTAGGGATATGGGCCGTGTGGCCGCGGGCGTGAAGGGCATTGCGCTGCGCCATGGCGACAAGGTCGTGGCCTGCCTGGTCATGTCTGAAGCGGCCGAAGGCGAACCCGCTCCGGAAATTCTGACTATTTCGTCCCTGGGATACGGCAAGCGGACGCCGATGGATCTGTATCGCGTCCAGACTCGTGGCGGCAAGGGGATCATCAACTTCCGCGTGACAGCCAAGACAGGCCCGGTGATCGGCGCAGTGCCGGTAGATCCCGATCAGACGCTTGTGCTCATGTCGTCCAGCAACAAAATCCTGCGCATGAGCGTGGGAGAAATCCGTACTGTCGGCCGCGCGGCCAGCGGCGTGCGGCTGGTTCGCCTCGATCACGGCGGCCGCGTGGTCGGCTTTGACACCGTCAATGCCGAACGGCTGGAGGATCTTCAGGCCGAGGAAGTTTCGCCGAACAATGAAGAAAATGGCGAAAACGGCGACGCATAGCACGGCATAAAGACTATGCAGCCGCGCATAAAAGGGGTGCCGTGTCCAGATCAGGCGCAAGGTTACGCCAGCAGCGCCCGCCGTCAGTACGGACTGAACATGGAAGCGCTGTTGTGGGCCTGCTGAGGCCCGGGCATCCGTTTTCAGGCCGGAGAACCCCCCTTCTTCTGTTCTTCTGAACGGATCGAACAGCGAGCAAGGGACCCCTTTCAATATGGATGCAGGCCGCAGCGCTGCTGTGAAGCGCGTTGCGGCCTCATTGCAAATGTGCAGGCGCAAATCTGGCACGGACAGCGTCATGTGGGCACGAAGTGCCGGAACATGGCCGCCTGCACTCGGCACCATTGAGACAGGCAGGGACCGGTGTGGCACAAAAGAGCATGCTCTTCCGGTTTTTCAGCGCCGCGTTGCAGTCAGCACCTCAGAAAAGCGCGTATGTCCCTGTCAGAACGTTTTTTTGTGTCATAAGGCTGTGCCTGGTGGCGCAGCCCTTTCCTGCTTGACTTTTCTTAAATAAACGGCAGGCTGAGTCATGCCGTGACCTGCCGGAAACGGCATACTTTGGCTTTATTGCTCACCCTTCAACCTTTCGCAAGGATTGTTGTCCATGTTCCCACAGTACCGCGGAAAGCTGGAATACGTCTGCCTTGGTTGCGGCGGACGTTTCGGTATCGACGAGCTGCTTTACACCTGCCCGACCTGTGGCCAGGTGCTGCTTCTTGAGGATCTGAACAGGCACGCGCTGCGCGACATGGGAGACGGCGCATACTGGCGGAACGTGTTCGACAGCCGGGCCGCCACGCGCGAAACGGCGCTGAGGGGCATTTTCCGCTATTACGAACTGCTGGCGCCGGTTCTCGACCCGCAGGATGTCGTCTACCTGGGTGAAGGACATACGCCTGTTGTCGAGGGATCCAGAGCGCTTCAGCAGCATCTCAACGCCCGCTTCATGTTCAAAAACGACGGCCAGAACCCCAGCGCGTCATTCAAAGATCGCGGAATGGCCTGCGCGTTCAGCTACCTGCGTTACCTGGTGCGCTTTAGGGGATGGAACGAAGTCCTGGGCATTTGCGCCTCAACGGGCGACACGTCCGCAGCAGCGGCCATGTACGGGGCCTATGTGGGCGATCCCATCAAGACTGCAGTGCTGCTGCCCAAGGGAAAAGTCACCCCGCAGCAGCTTTCCCAGCCGCTGGGCAACGGCGCTACCGTCATGGAAATTCCCGGCGTGTTCGATGACTGCATGAAGGTGGTCGAATACCTTGCCGAACATTACCGCGTAGCCCTGCTCAACTCCAAAAACAGCTGGCGGATTCTCGGGCAGGAGTCCTACGCCTGCGAAGTAGCCCAGTGGTTCGGCTGGAATGTGGAACAGCTGTGCCTGTTTGTGCCTGTAGGCAACGCCGGCAACATTTCGGCCATCATGTCCGGCTTCCTCAAGTTGTACGAGCTCGGTGTCATTGAAGGGCTGCCGAGACTGTTCGGCGTGCAGTCCTCCCATGCCGACCCTGTTTGGCGCTACTATCACGCCGATCCGGCCAGCCGGACATATCAGCCTGTGCAGGTCCGGGCCAGCGTGGCTCAGGCGGCCATGATAGGCAATCCGGTTTCGTTCC
Source organism: Candidatus Avidesulfovibrio excrementigallinarum (assembly GCA_018715085.1). Taxonomy (GTDB): domain Bacteria; phylum Desulfobacterota; class Desulfovibrionia; order Desulfovibrionales; family Desulfovibrionaceae; genus Avidesulfovibrio; species Avidesulfovibrio excrementigallinarum. Next base: position 8,272 of record DVMI01000074.1, read on the forward strand.
CCCGCGTGAAGACGCTGGCAGAGCGCTACGAAGCCGTCCGCCCCGGCGCGTTCAATGTGGTGCAGGTCGAGGAACAGGCCATCATGGACGCAACCGTCCAGGCCAACCGCCATGGGCATATTGCCTGTACCCAGGGCGGGGAATGTCTTGCCGGCCTGCTGCGGGCCCGCGAACTGGGGCTTGTGGACGCCGGCGAGCTGGCCATTCTGGATTCGACGGCGCACAGTCTCAAGTTCAGCGGCTTCCAGGACATGTATTTCAACGACGCCTTCCCTGCGGAGTTTGAAATTCATGCCGACCGCGCGCTGGCCAACCGTCCTGTGGCAATCCTTTCTGAAGAAGAAAAGCGCACGTTGCCTGCACAGGCGTTTACCAGAGCCGCCGCAGAAAGCGTGGCCGAAAAGCTCCAGCTCCACGGTTTGAACTGACGCCGTGGCGCGTTTGCGCAAACGGATGCTGACAGGAATGCGGGGCCTGCTCCGCATCCTGTCAGCAAGGACAGCCGTTGACTCATAAAGCAACCCGAGAGAGCCTTGCAACGGCGATTGTCTTGATTGTTGAACCGGGCGCAACGGGCGTGTTTTCAGTTCTGATCGCGCCTGCGGCCGCGCCGCAGCAAGAGGAATGCCGCACACTCCATGGGAGTGTGGCAGCGGTGACGTCCACGGGGAAGAGCGTAGTACGGGCACAGCGTTGGCAAAGCGTGTTGTGAGCGACGCTGCTGGCGCCGGGAAATAACAAAAGCAAGGCAGGGCGTGCGCCGCTGAGAGAAGCCGCGCGCGTAAGCGCACTCCAGATGAAGCGGGCTGTGTGGAGACGCCTGTTCAATCAGCGGGCAGGCTGCCGCCTGCAATGGCGTCTTTGAAAACGTTACCCGCCGGGGAAATTGGCGGACACGGCGACACAGGACTGATCGCTTCCGCAAAGGATGGACTGATGAAACAACGGGAAAGTTTGAATAGCCGCATTGGCTTTTTGCTCCTTTCGGCCGGCTGTGCCATAGGCCTTGGCAATGTATGGCGGTTTCCGTTCATTACAGGAAGCTACGGCGGCGCGGCGTTTGTTTTCATTTATCTTATTTTTCTTATTATCCTCGGTCTTCCCGTTCTCATTATGGAATTTTCCGTAGGGCGGGCTGCTCAGCGCGGCGTGGGCCACGCCTTCAGGCTTCTTGAGCCTGCCGGCACCAAATGGCACCTTGCCGGATATATGGGGGTTATCGGCTGCTTTCTGCTGATGATGTTTTATACGACAATCACCGGCTGGATGCTCTCATACTGCTGGTACGCCCTGCGCGGTTCTCTGAGCGGCCTTACGCCGGAACAAATCGGCCAGTTCTTCACATCAACGCTGCTTGATCCGTACAGTATGGCAGGCTGGATGGGACTGGCAGTCCTGATTGGCACGCTGGTCTGCATGGCGGGCCTTCGCCGCGGGGTTGAGCGCGTCACCAAGATCATGATGGCCTGCCTATTTCTGATCATTCTTATATTGGTCGTGCGTGCGGTGACACTGCCCGGCGCGCAGGAAGGCATACGGTTTTACCTCATGCCCAATCTGGATCATCTTTTTGAACAGGGCGTGGGCACGGTCGTGTTTGCGGCCATGGGGCAGGCCTTTTTCACCTTAAGCGTAGGCATAGGCAACATGGCCATTTTTGGCAGCTACATCGGCAAGGAACGCTCGCTGACCGGTGAGGCTCTGGGCATTCTGGGCATGGATACGATGGTGGCCCTGCTTGCCGGGCTGCTCATTTTCCCGGCCTGTTCGGCCTTTGGCGTCAGCGTCAATTCCGGCCCCGGGCTTGTGTTTGTCACGCTCCCCAACGTGTTCAACAGCATGCCCGGCGGCGAAATATGGGGCATGCTCTTTTTTGTGTTCATGAGTTTTGCGGCGCTGACCACAGTCATTGCCGTGATGGAAGGCATCATTGCCTATCCCATGGACGGCTGGGGATGGAGCCGGCGCAAGGCGGCGTCGATTGTCGGCATCCTGTTGTTTTTTGCCTCGCTTCCCTGCGTGCTGGGATTCAATGTGTGGTCGGACATCCAGCCGCTTGGTCAGGGAAGTGGCATTCTTGATTTTGAAGATTTTATTGTCAGCAACAATCTTTTGCCCCTGGGGTCGCTCATTTTTGTTTTATTCTGCTGCAGCCGGTGCGGCTGGGGCTGGGACAAGTTCATCAGGGAAGCCAACAGTGGCAAAGGCCTTCGTTTCCCGGAAAAAACGCGGTTTTATATCACCTATATTTTGCCGTGTATTATTCTTTATGTGTTTGTACAGGGCTAGATCAACAAGTTTTTCATGTAACACAACACGAGAGATGCCAAAGGATTGCTGGTGGCACCGGCGGACAGCCAAAAGGCTTGACATGCCCGTACATGGGACGCTAAAGGCAGGGCTTGGAGCAACAAACGTGTTGCTGGCGGCTTAAACTCTGAAATTATTTTTCAGACCTCTAGACCACAACTTTCGGAGGAATCCATTATGGGCTGGACCGTTACTGTTGATACCGACAAGTGCACCGGTTGTAGCGAATGCGTGGACGTTTGCCCTGTTGAAGTGTATGAACTGCAGGATGGCAAATCCACCCCTGTGCGCGCCGAAGAATGCCTCGGCTGCGAATCCTGTGTTGAAGTTTGCGAAAACAACGCGATTACCGTTGAAGACAACTAGGATCGCTTGACATTCGGAGTCCGAACCCCGTGTGGCCCGGACTCCGGGGCCGTTCCTGTTGTGGAATATGCCCCATGTCATGTTCTGTACGGAACGGGAAGGGGCGCAGTCCCTTCCCGTTTTTTTACACGTCCCCCTCACAAAGGAAAATCTCTCCGTCATGATTCCTGATCTTTCGCCCTTTTTTATCCGGTATGAGGCGCTGGTGAAAAGCGTGGACGCCGTATTCGAGCGGGTGGCGAGCACGCACGGGGCGTGCGTGAAATGCCATTCTGGCTGTTCGGACTGTTGCCATGCCCTGTTTGATCTCTCGCTCATCGAAGCGCTGTATCTCAATACCCGCTTCAAGGAACGTTTTTCTTACGGCGCAAAACGGTCTGCTATTCTGACGGAGGCCGCGGCGGCCGACAGGCGTATCACCGTGCTTAAGCGCGATTATTTTCGCACCATGCGGGACAAAGGGCGTGAAGTGGTGACGGAAGAAGCCGCGACCGAGGCCGTGCATGACGTCATGGAGCAGGTTGCACACGATCGGGTGCGCTGCCCGCTGCTTGGAGCGGACGACACCTGTCTTATGTACGAAGAACGCCCCATCACCTGCCGGCTGTATGGCATCCCCACCGAAATTGAAGGCAAGGCCCATGTGTGCGGCAAGTCCGGATTTCTTCCGGGCACAC
>DVMI01000075.1 GCA_018715085.1 Candidatus Avidesulfovibrio excrementigallinarum
GACGTGGTACAGACGGCTTGTCAGATATGGGCTATAGAGGAAGGCTATCAACCGCTGGGTGCCGGAGGACAGGGTGTCGTCAAAGAAAACTGCAAGTTATCCCGAGCAGATCTGCTCGCCTGAGGAAATAAAGGATCTGGACTGCCCTAACCTGTATCTGAATCGCGAAATCAACTGGCTTGATTTTGATGCCAAGGTGCTGGAGGTCGCAGAGGAGCCGCATCTTCCTCTTTTGGAACGGCTGAAATTCCTGTCGATTTTCTATAATAACCTTGATGAGTTTTTTATGGTCCGGGTGGCCAACGTCATGCGTCAGTACAGCAGCGGGGCCATGACGACTTCGCCGGACAGAATTTCGCCGTCCCGCAGCCTGACAGAAATCCGCCGCCGGACCAGTCTGCTGCTGGAACGGGCACAGAACTGCTGGCGAAAGAAGTTGCTGCCGCAGCTGGCCGAACGACGGGTCCGGCTGGTGCGCTACCGTCAGTTGCGCGAAAAGCAGCGGCGTTTTCTGGAAGGGTATTTCCGGAATGAAATCTATCCCATTCTGACGCCGCAGGCCATTGATCCCGGGCACCCCTTCCCGACCATCTCCAACACGAGCATCAATTTCATTATCCAGCTGTATGACGCGCGGGACGGAGTGTACCGCTTTGCGCGGCTTAAGTGCCCCAGCAACGTGTCCCGGTTCATCTTCGTGCCCCAGAGTAAAGAGGCCAAGAATTATGCCTCGCTGGGCATGGACACCGGCGCCCGCGATGAAGACATTGTGCTGCTTGAAGATCTGATCGCCGAACATCTGGGCGATTTGTTCCCCGGCAACGAAGTCGTCAGCGCAGGGCTGTTCCGCATCACACGGAATACGGATGTGGAGATTGAGGAAGACGAAGCCGACGATCTGCTGGAAGCCGTCAAGGATCTTGTGGATCAGCGCCGTTTCGGCAACGTGGTCAGGCTTGAGATTGCCCACGGCATGGCCGTGGATCTGCGCAAATTCCTCACGGCGCATCTGGAAGTCCGGCCGTTTCAGGTTTACCGGATTAAGGGACCGCTGGCTTTTTCGGAATTTATTGCCCTGTACGGGCTGGACAGGCCAAGGCTCAAGACTCCGCCCATTCAAAGCAGCATGCCCGCGGTGTTTGCTGAAGGCAATATGTACGCCAGCCTGCAAAAAAAGGACGTCCTCGTCTATCATCCTTACGAGAGCTTTTCGGCGGTGCTGGAGTTTCTGCGCCGCTCCAGCGAGGATCCCGGCGTCGTGGCCATCAAGCAGACCCTGTACCGCGTGGGCAACGATTCGCCTATTGTCCGCGCGCTCATTGAGGCGCGCCGGCGCGGCAAGCAGGTGACGGCCGTCGTGGAGCTGAAAGCCCGCTTTGACGAGGAACGCAACATCAACTGGGCCGAGGAAATGGAAAAGGAAGGCGTAAACGTGGTTTACGGCCTTGTGGGCATGAAGATCCATGCCAAGCTCTGCCTTGTGGTGCGGCGTGAAGCGGACGGCGTGCGCCGGTATGTCCATATCGGCACCGGCAACTACAATCCGTCCAGTGCCAAAATGTATACGGATATGGGCTTGTTCACCAGCAATCCGGATATCTGTGCTGACGTGACCGACCTGTTCAATGTCATGACCGGATACGCCTACCGGGAGACGTACCGTCAGATTCTGGTATCGCCGGTCTCCATGCGGCCGACGCTGCTGGGGTTGATCGAGCGCGAAATAACCCTGCACCAGCAGCGCGGGGGCGGGGAAATCATTTTCAAGTGCAACCAGCTGGTGGACAGGGAAATCATCCGTACCCTGTACCGCGCGTCCATGGCCGGCGTGCGGATTCGTCTGCAAGTCCGCGGGATTTGCTGCTTGCGGCCGGGTGTTCCCGGCATCAGCGAGAACATTTCGGTCACTTCCATTGTCGGGCGTTTTTTGGAGCACTCGCGGCTGTACTGGTTCAATGCCGGTGGAGAAGGTTGCCTGTATATCGGCAGTGCGGATCTGATGCCCCGCAACCTTGACAGGCGGATAGAGGTGCTGACGCCGATTCTTGATCCGAAGCTGCGGCGGATGCTGCGCGAAGACGTGCTGGAAACGCACCTGTGTGACAACCAGCAGGCCTGGAGCCTGCAAAGCGATGCCACATACCGGCGTCTGAAACCCGATTCAGCAGACAAAGAGATCAACTCTCAGGAGATCATGATCCAGCGCTACGCCCGCTAGTGACGGTGGCTGGAAAATTCTGGCAGACGCGCAGCGCCGCGCGTCCTGGTACAACAAGGCTCAGCCGGCCTGCATTGAGGCTTTGCGTCAGGGTGCGGGAGTCTGTGGCACAGAAGAACAGAAGTTGCAGCCGCATCCTGGCAGGGGTGCAGTGTTTTTTTTCCGGATCATCTGGATTTGCCTGCGCACAAGCTTTATATGTGCCGTGCGCAGGGGCGGAACGCAAAGTCATTTCGCAAAAGGCCGCCTTCGCACAGAACAGCTGCGCGCAGGGGGAAGCGGCAGCCTGCAACCGGAGGGGCCTGGGTGCCCGCCGGATGAAACTGTGTGATCGGCATATGTACCCAAAGGGGAAACGTCATTTTCAGGAAGGAGGACAGAGACATGGCGGAGGTTGTCAAACAGCAGGGGGAACCTGTGGCGGCAGAAGAACTTTCCAGCGTTGCCGAACGTCGTGACGCGCCCGGAGCAACAGCGGGTGCCCAGGCGGGTGAGGCGCAGAAGACCGGGCCTGCGCCGGCAGGGGAAGCGCAGCAGCAGGAGCCCGCAGAGGGCCTGCAGGCTCAGGGTGCGCCGGAAAGCAAGGCCGTGCCGGCTGCGTCCGCCGGATCTTCGGCCCGGAAGCCTTCCCCGGCCAAAAAGCCTTCGTCTGCAAAAGCCGCCTCCGCCGGTGCGCGCCAGTCCGCCGCAAAACCCGCGCCCGCAGAAAAGACTGAAGAGGCAAAACCGTCCGGCAAATGCGCTTCCGCCCCGGCAGGCGCTTCCAGCGCGCAGAAAGCCCCGTGTGCAGGCAAGGCCTCTGGCCATAGCGGTGTTGTCGCGGGCAGTGCCGCCAAGGAACCGGCCAAGGCAGCGCCGGCGGCCACCAAAGCGCCTGCCAAGGCACGCAAGGAGTCTTCTGCCAGCAAGGCGGCTGCGCCCGCCCCGGCAGCCGCTGACACAGGGAATCCGCCTTCCGGCGACGACGTGCTGGCCGAAGCGCTGCGCCATGGTGCGCATGTGGCCGGGCTGGCCGGTTCGTTGTTTGATCAGTTGCAAGATCTTCACGGACTTGACGCAGACTGGCGCAGGCGCCTGCTTGGGGCGGCCCGCCTGCACGACATCGGTTTTGTCGCCGGGCGCAAGGGACACCACAAAGCCAGCATGCGGCGCATTCTGGAAGATCCTTCCCTGGAGCTTTTGCCTGACGATCGCTCGTTGATCGCTCTGTTGGCGCGCTATCACCGCAAGGCCTGGCCCTCTGGCCGGCACAGTCAGTTTGCGGTGTTGCCGCGTGCGACGCGCAAGGCGCTTCGACGCGCGGCGGCGCTGCTGCGCGTGGCGGACGGGCTGGACTATACGCATCAGGCGCTTGTTACCGGGATCACGGTCAGAATGAAGTCACGCCGTGTTGTGCTGGTGCTGCGCAGCAAATCGGAATGCCAGCAGGAAATGAAGCGGGCTGTCCGTAAGGGCGATCTGTTCGCCCATGTGTTCGGATTGCAGGTGGAGTGCGCATGTCAGCCCGACTAGCCGCTTTGCCGGAAACGTGCCTGGGGATCATTGACCTGGGGAGCAACTCGCTTAGGTTGCTGATTGTCCGGACCCATTCGGACGGTTCGAGCACGGTGCTCAACCAGGTCAAGCAAATGGTCCGCTTGGGCGAGGGCGGTTTTCTGCGCGGACGCCTGCAGGAAGCCGCCATGGCCCGCACGCTGGATGTGCTGGAGGGCATGGCCAAAATGTGCGCGGCCTACAAGGTGTCGGAGCTGCTGGCCGTCGCGACGGCGGCCGTGCGCGACGCGGAGAACGGCAAGGACTTTCTGGCCCGGGTAAAGGAGCGGACAGGCATTGAGATGTCCGCCATTTCTGGCAGCGAGGAAGCCAGACTGATTTATCTTGGCGTATCCAGCGGGCTGGAGCATACGAACCGGCTGCGGCTGTTCATCGACATCGGCGGTGGCAGCACAGAACTCGCCGTTGGTAACTCGCGGGGCTACAAGAGCCTTGAGTCGGTCAAGCTTGGCTGTGTCCGGCTGACAAACTTGTTTTTCAAGGACAAGACAGGCCCGGTTTCAGCCAAGGAGTACGCGACGGTGCAGGGGTATGTGCGGGGCGTCGCCCTGCACGCCTTCCAGCGCATCGCCGATTTTGAGATTGCCGAAGCCGTGGCAAGTTCGGGCACCGCACAGAACCTGGCTGAAATTGCGGCCAGTCTGGAAGAGGCCGACGCGCAAAAAGCCGGCCGTCCTTCCCGGGCCAATCGGGGGGTGCTCAGTTACGACGGCCTGTTGCGGGTCGTGCGGGAGCTGCGTTCGCGCACGCTGGAAGAGCGCCGCGCGCTGCCGGGCATCAACCCGAACCGCGCAGACGTGCTGATTGGCGGTGCGGCGGTCCTGCAGACGATCATGGAAGAGCAGGGCTTTGAAAGCGTCCTGATCAGCAACCGGAACCTGCAGAACGGCGTTCTTGTGGACTATCTCATGCGCCTGTCGCAGGAGCCCTCGGCCCCGGTGCCGTCGCGCGAGCGCAGCGTGCTGCGGCTGGCGCGGTTCTGCCGGTTTGAGGAAACCCATTCCCGGCATGTGGCAAGGCTTGCTCTGGAACTTTTTGACAGCGCTGCCGGCCTGGGACTCAATGGCGCGTCGCACGCCTCGCGCGAGCTGCTGTACTATGCGGGGCTGCTGCACGATATCGGCATTTTCATCGCCTTTACAGATCACAACGCGCACAGTCATTATCTGATCCGCAATACCGAGTTGCTGGGTTTTACAAGTCGCGAAATCGAAATCATCGCCGCGCTGGCCTACTTCCACCGCAAGCGGCCGTCGGGAAAGCATCAGGTCTATCTTGATCTGGACGACGACGCTCGCGAGGAAGTGCGCTTGTTGTCGGTATTTCTTAACCTTGCTGAGAGGATGGACAAAAGCCACCGTCAGGTCGTCCGTGCGACGCGTCTGGCCCGTGCGGCAAACGGCGGTGTGGAGCTGCACATCCTGACGGCGGGTGACTGTCTTATTGAGGGAGAGGAGATCGAGCGCGGTCTCAAGTTGCTGCGCAAGACCTACGACCGGCGCGTGACGCTCTGCCGCTACGACGAGGCGGAGATAGGAACCCAGCCCCACGGACCGGATGATGCGGCGGGCGGTGCCTCGTGTTGTTTTCTCCCCACGCGGAAGCAGGCGGAAGATGCCGCCGCATGCGCAAGCAGATAACATAAGGATATAGGAATGTTTAAAAATATGGCCCTCGGGCATAAATGTGGCGAAAAAGAGTACGAAACCATTGCCCCGCGCTTGCGGATGCGGCTGTTTGAAGCACAGCGGCGCTGTATTGAACAGGGCGTTCCTCTGTTGATTCTGGTTTGTGGGGTGGACGGATCGGGCCGCGGTTCGGTGGTCAACCTCCTTTCGGAATGGATGGACAGCAAATTCATGCACAGCCATGTGTTCTGGATGCCCAGTGACGAAGAGAGCGAGCGCCCGGAGGAGTGGCGCTACTGGCGCCATATGCCCGGCGCCGGAAGAACGGGCGTCTTTTTTGGCGGCTGGTATGGACGGGTATTGCGGCCCTTTGCCTGCGGCGACATGACTGAAGAGGCGTTTACCGAGAGCCTGCGTCACTGGCAGGCGATGGAAGAGAGCCTGGCCGATTCCGGCATGGCCATCGTCAAGCTGTGGCTGCACCTGGACAAGGACACCCACGCCCACCGGTTGAAAAAACGGCGCAAGCAGAAGCAGTTCCTTCATTTTACGCCGTATGACAAGAAATCCGCCGAGCATTATGACAGCCTGGTTGACGCGGCGTCCAGAGCAATTACGATGACCGACCGCGCCTATGCCCCCTGGGTTATTGTGGACGCACAGGATGCCAATTACCGTAACCTGGCGGTGGTGCGCGCAGTGGTCGATACCGTCGACAGAACCATTGCGGCCAGGGAAGCACGCAAGGCCCGCCTGGCTGCCGAGCAGACAGAAGGTGCAGACGGCGGCAGCGAAGTCGTACTCCCTGCTTCTGAAGGCCGCATTTCCTCCCTGGAGACTGTCGACCTGAGCGTCAGCATCAAGCGCGAGGCCTATCACAAGGAGCTTGACGAGCTGCAGCGGCAGCTGCGCATTCTGACATATCAGGCGTACCGGAAGGGCATTTCCAGCACGCTGGTGTTTGAAGGCTGGGACGCCGCGGGCAAGGGCGGATCCATTCGCCGCCTGCAGCAGGGCATTGACGCGCGCATCAGCCAGACCATCCCCATTGGCGCGCCCAGCAGCGAAGAGCTGGCCCATCATTACCTGTGGCGGTTCTGGCGGCATATCCCGCGGGCGGGGTTTGTGACGATTTATGACCGCTCGTGGTACGGCCGCGTGCTTGTCGAACGGGTTGAAAAGCTGACACCGCGTGAAGACTGGAGCCGCGCCTATGCCGAAATCAACCTGTTCGAGCAGCAGATTATGGGTGAACACAACGTGCTGCTCAAATTCTGGCTGCACATTTCGCCCGAGGAGCAGCTGCGCCGCTTCAAGGAGCGCGAGACGGTCATCTGGAAGAATTACAAGATCACGCCCGACGACTGGCGCAATCGGGAAAAATGGGCGGACTATCTGTGTGCTGCGGACGAAATGTTCCTGCGCACGAGCACGCAGTATGCGCCGTGGCACATTGTGCCGGCTGAAGACAAGAAGGTTGCCCGCCTGACGGTGTTGCGGACGTACCGGGACGCGCTTGTTGAGGCGCTAGAGCGCAAGCCGGACAAGAAGCACGACTGAGTTTGAGCGCCTCTTTTTTTGAAAGTGAGAAAGGGCCCCGGGCCGAAAGGCCGGGGCCCTTTTTGCATCAGGCATACGCTTTGGGAAGACGATGTCTACTGCCATGTGACGTCGGGTGCGGAACGGTAGGGAAGACAGTGGTACCGCACGCTGGGACGGCCCGCCATAAGTGCCGCGTACAGTTTGTGCCCTTCCGGCAAGGTGAATCCGCTGGGCAGGCCGGGCGCGCAGGCAGGGCTCTTGCTGTCTTGGGGAAAATGAGGCAAAACGACGCGGCGTGCCTGAGGCCGGAGAAAGGATCCGCAGGCGTGTCCCGTGGGGCTGCTCCTGGCGTAAGGCCGCTCGCGTCCAAACCGTTTTGAGCAGAAGGCCGCGCTTGTGCGGCAGAATAACCGGCAACGCCAGGAGGTGGCATACTAAAAAAAGCATTTGGCTTTGGCTCCGAAGAACAACCTTTTCCCGTGTGCTTGAGAACCACGTAAAAAACAAGTCATGAAAAACAAAACCGTTTCTCTTTCCTTCATGCTGCTCGGCATGTTGTTCTGCGTTTGTCTTATCTGCTCCAATCTGCTGGAAACCAAGATCATTCAGGTCGGAACCGTCACCATCACTGCAGGGTTTCTGGTCTTTCCCGTCTCTTACATCATTAACGACTGCATTGCTGAAGTCTGGGGCTTTCGCAAGGCGCGCCTGATTATCTGGCTGGGCTTTCTGCTCAATTTCATGGCGCTGGCCATTTTTCAGATTGCCTTGGTCCTGCCTGCCGCGCCGTTTTGGCAGGGGGCGGACGCGTTCCAGTTTGTGTTTGGTCTGGCCCCGCGCATCACAGTGGCCAGCCTGCTGGCTTTCCTTGTGGGCTCGTTTCTCAATGCCTATGTGATGAGCCGGATGAAGGTTGCCAGTCAGGGAAGGCATTTTTCCGTCCGGGCCGTGCTCTCCACCCTGGCCGGGGAAACCGCCGACTCGCTGGTTTTCTTCCCCATTGCCTTTTGGGGACTGATTCCGGCGGGCGAGCTGCTCAAGCTGATTGTGATTCAGGCTGTAGCAAAAACAGCTTATGAAATCGTTGTGTTGCCGCTGACAATCCGTATTGTTGCCATGCTCAAGCGCGTGGAACAGACCGACGTCTACGACGAGCATATTTCGTACAACATTCTGCGCGTCGGGGAAATCTGACGTCGTGCCGGAACGGCCGCCGCGTGATCGTGACAGCTGGCCGTAAGGCCTGAAGCAGCGCACGACACAGAACCGGGCGGCAGCCTTTTCTGAGGCGGCGCGGATCAAGCTTGCGCCGGCCCGCTTACATAACGCGGATCGCTCGACAGCATCACGCTGACGGCACCGGCGGCCTGTTGGCCCAGGACGCTGCGCAAAAAAACGTGAGGCACGTTGTTCTGCAAGGTGGACGCCGGCAGGCTTGCAGGCAGGCTTTCTGACGCACCGGAGTCCTTGCGGACAAAAGCTGTACAAAGCGCGCCGTGTGACGTCTGCAACGTCTCAGATGGCGCGGGCGCTGCGCCGCAGAGGCAGGGCCGTTCCGCCGGGGCCGCCTGAAAGCGGAAGGGGCCGCGTCCGCGTAAGGCACGTCGCGTCTGCTCCTGCAGACGGTCACGGCTGGCCAGGTTTTTATTTCGGCCTGTAGGGAGAAAACAACATGCATGAGACACCTGTCACGTCCCTGACGTCCCGCGATGGCGAAGGCCTTCGCTTGCTGGGACACAATACAACCTACCGGCAGGACTATGCGCCGGATGTCCTTGAAACGTTTGTCAACAGACATCAGGAAAACGACTACTGGGTGCGGTTCAACTGTCCGGAGTTCACCAGCCTTTGTCCTGTCACGGGGCAGCCTGACTTTGCGGAAATCCGCATCAGCTATATCCCCGACAAAAAAATGGTGGAAAGCAAGAGCCTCAAGCTCTATTTGTTCAGCTTCCGCAACCACGGCGACTTCCATGAGGATTGTGTCAATGTCATCATGAAGGATTTGATCCGTCTGCTGGATCCCCGGTATATTGAAGTTACCGGCTTTTTCACGCCGCGCGGGGGCATTTCCATCTGGCCCTACGCCAACTATGGCCGTCCCGGAACGCCATATGAGGATCTGGCCAGACACCGCATGCACAATCACGATATGGCCTGACAAAACAGGACAGGCACCAGGCAGAAACGCGCAGGCAGCAGACGCTGCTTGCGCGTTTTTTGACGTGACCGCCGAAGCCAGAAAGACGGCGGGGCCGCTGCGGCGCTTTTGTATTCAGGCGGCCCCGGAACTTGTTGCCGGCAGCAGCCGGAGCGCTGTGCCTGAAAAGCCGTGTGCAGAGCTGTCCGATTGCGGCAGTGTGTGCCTTTGAAGAACAAAGATGCCGTCTGCAGGCAGAACGGCATCATGCAGGCAGAGCACATTTGGCGCCTGACCGCATCCGGGAGCCCAGGCGGCCCATACGGGCCGGCACGCAATGTTGCTGAAACGCGTCAGGACGCATGGAAGGGGCTTTCAGGACCTGGCTTGTCCGCAGGATATAAGACGTGATCAAACTATGGGACAATGTTGTCCCACTATTGACGCCAGAGGATCCAGCCACAGCAGTAAGGTGGCGACAGTCCCCTTCGACAAGGCGGAGTTTCTATATAATATATTGATATTGATATATAAATGATAAATGGGACAAAAATGTCCCATATTGCCTGCTTGAGATGGCCAAAATGGGACAGAGTTGTCACAAAAAGCAGCAGTCACGTGTCCGGGCACATTGTTGAGAACGGACAGAAGGGCGGATTGTGCAGCATGGTGACGGTGCATATTGCCGTGTCCGGTACTGGAATACGGCGCCCGACCCGTTTGGGAGAATGCCATTGCCTCGGGTTGTGAAAAAAATGGCATCATTATTGCTAGATTGAAAAATGTATGGGTTGCACATGCCCTGCCGTCGCCGGCAGAGAAGCGCAGTGCAGGAGTGTAGCGTTGATAACAAGCAAAGGAGCCGCCAGTGCCCACTCAAGAAGCACCAGTCAAAATCCGGGTGAACAATCTCACCAAGCGATTTGGCGACCTGACCGTGCTGAACGGAATCAACTTTACGATTAAGAAGGGCGAGTTGCTTGCCATTGTTGGCCCTACGGGGTGTGGCAAGACAACGTTCCTGAACTGTCTGTCCAAGCTGATGCCTGCGACGGAAGGCGAGATTCTGATTGACGGGGAAGAGGCTAATCCCAGAAAACACAACATTTCCTACGTGTTCCAGGAACCGACTTGTCTGCCCTGGCGCACTGTGCGGGAAAACGTGGCGTATGGGATGGAAATCAAGAGAATCCCTAAGCGCGAATGTGAAGAACGCGCCAATCAGATCATGGATCTGGTTGGCCTGTCGTCGTGCGCTGACCTGTATCCTAACCAGGTGTCGGCCAGCATGATGCAGCGTATTGCCGTGTCACGGGCCTTCGCGGTGAATCCTGACCTTCTGCTCATGGATGAACCCTACGGCCAGCTGGACGTGAAACTGCGGTACTATCTTGAAGACGAGCTGGTCAATTTGTGGCGCAAGCTGGGCAGCACCGTCCTGTTTGTGACACACAACATCGAAGAGGCCGTGTATGTGGCCGAACGTATCCTGGTACTGACCAACAAACCGACCAGCATCAAGGCGGAAATCATTGTCGATCTGCCCCGTCCGAGGAATCTGATCGATCCGAGATTCGTGGATCTGCGCAAGCAGGTGACCGAACTCATCCGCTGGTGGTAGGCCGTTGCGGCTTCGCACCGAAATCGCGTACAGCAACGAGATAGGAGAGGGACATGGCATATAAGGAAGTTGAGGTTAAGCAGCCGTTGATGCTGACGATCCTCCCGTACTTGAGCATCATCGCCTTTTTTGCTCTGTGGGAGCTTGTCGTGCAGACTGGATTTATTCCGGATACTCTGCTGGCCGCCCCTTCGACCGTGGTAAAAACTTTTATTGTCAAACTGCACGACATCAATCCTGACGGCGCCACCATGGGCACGCACGCCTGGACGTCTATCCAGGAAGCGTTCATCGGGTACGCGCTGTCGCTGCTCATCGGCATCCCGCTGGGCCTGTGCATGGGCTGGTTTAAAGTGGTGGAAGGCCTTTGCCGCCCCATTTTCGAACTTATCCGCCCCATCCCGCCTATCGCCTGGATTCCCCTTACCGTGTTCTGGTTTGGCATCGGTCTTACTGGTAAGGTCTTCATTATCTGGATTGCCGGCATTGTGCCTTGCGTCATCAACTCCTGGGTGGGCGTACGCATGACCAACCCCACACTCATTCAGATGGCCCGTACCTATGGCGCAAGTGACTGGCAGATCTTCACCCAGCTGTGCATTCCTTCGGCATTGCCCATGGTGTTTGGTGCACTGCAGCTGGCCCTGACTTACTGCTGGACCAACCTCGTGGGCGCCGAACTGCTCGCCGCCGACTCCGGTCTGGGCTACCTCATCACTATGGGTGGCCGTGTGGCCCGTCCTGACATCGTGGTGCTGGGTATGATTTGCGTGGGCGTATCGGGGGCCATTATCGGCTTCATCATCGACCAGGTCGAGAAGAAACTGCTGGCCGGGATCCGGAGGTAAGCCATGTCGAACAACAGTATTGCCAACGAAACAATCAATCATTCCAAGAATAAGGAACCATTCAGCATTATTCGGCTGTTGACCAACACCTATTTCCTCAACGCCGTTTCGCTGATCGCGTTCTTCCTGCTGTGGGATTATGTGGCGCGTGAACGCATCTTCCACGACTCCCTTGCCCGGCCGCTGGAAGTGGTCGACCAGATCGTCCGTCTGACGCAGATCAAATACGCGGGCACCAACCTGTGGGGTCATATCTGGGCCAGTACCCAGCGTATCGTCATCGGTTTCTTCCTGGCGGCCATTGTGGCGGTGCCCCTGGGCCTGTTCATGGCGCTCAACAAATACGTCAACGCCATCGTGAAGCCCTTGTTCGACCTGTTCAAGCCCATGCCGCCCATCGCCTGGTGTACCATTGCGGTGTTGTGGTTTGGCATTGGCGAAACGTCTAAGGTCTTCATCATCATCATCGGCTCCTTTGTGCCCTGCCTGCTCAACGCATACAACGGCGTGCGGCTGGTGGACCCGGAACTGTATGACGTTATCCGCGTGCTTGGCGGATCCCGGCGTGATGAAATTTTCCATGTCTGCTTCCCGGCTTCGTTCCCCGCGGTGTTCGCAGGGTTGCAGATTTCGTTGAGCGTGGCGTGGACCTGCGTACTCGCCGCCGAGCTGGTGAACTCCCGTGAAGGCATGGGTTTTTTGATCAAGCGCGGCATGGACACGCACAAGCCTGAACTGGTCCTGGGCGGCATGCTCCTGATTGCGGCAGCGGCCTGGCTGACGTCCCAGCTTGTCTCTCTGCTTGAACGCAAGCTCTGCCCCTGGAAGCGCACTATCGACAACCTGTAGGACGCGCTCCCGGAACGTATGACGCCCCGACCGCGGGGCCGCGAAGAGGATACCATGAACACCCATAACGAACCTGTGCTGAAAATCCGCTGCGAAAACGTCAGCAAGACCTTTATTCAGAAGGGCAACCAGGAAGTGCCCGTCATCCGCAACGTCTCTCTTGACGTGTATGAAAACGAGTTCCTGGTGGTGCTCGGACCGGGCCAGTGCGGCAAATCGACGCTACTCAAGATCATCGCCGGCCTTGAAATGCCGGATACCGGGTTCGTGACGCTTGACGGCGAGCCTGTCAGCGGCCCGGGACCCGATCGTGGCCTGGTGTTTCAGAGTTACATGCTGTTTGCCTGGAAAACCGTGCGTGACAACGTGGAGCTTGGCCTCAAGCTGCGCAACGTCCCCGCCAACGAGCGGCGCGAGATTGCCCAGTACTATATCAACATGGTGGGCCTGCAGGGCTTTGAAAAGCACTATCCCCACCAGCTTTCGGGCGGCATGAAGCAGCGTGTGGGCATTGCCCGCGCGTATGCCAACTCCCCCAAGGTGATGCTGCTTGACGAGCCGTTCGGCCAGCTTGACGCGCAGACACGCATGTTCATGCAGAAGGAAACGACGCGCATCTGGGAACAGGAAAAGCGCACCGTCATATTCGTCACCAATAACATCGACGAAGCTCTGTTCCTTGGCGACCGCATCATCCTGATGGAAGGCAAGCTGCCTGGCACCATCAAGACGGAATACAAGGTCGATCTGCCCCGTCCGCGCGAGCACACCAGCATGGATCTTCTGCAGATGCGCGCCATGATCACCGACAACACGGAACTGGTGCTCTAACGCATGGAAGCTTCGTCTATCGGCATATTGTTCGGATGCGCCGGAGCGGCGGCCGCCTTTTTAGGCACGCGCTTTTACATCCGGAAACATCAAAGCTGGCAGGCCGTCGCGGGCAAAGGGCTCGACGCGCAGATCCGCAAAGCCTACGATCAACTGTTTCTGCTTCGGCTGGGCTGCTTGATCTTGAGTCTCGCGGCGGCAGGCATCTGGTTCCTTGAACCTAAACCGTACATCCCCGGCACGCTGGTGGGTATTGCCTGCCTGATGCTCTGGAAGGCGTACCGCCTGCGCAGCGTGCTGATGAAACGGGTAAGAGAGGCCAATCACGGCATGATGCCAGGCATGGTCATGCCGTCCGCCTCGCAAGAAAAGCGTAAATAGGTGCATGTTCCATCCAGAGCATGGACTTGTTTTACACGGTATAGGGTAAGGCCGTCTTTGTACGGCCAGGGTTTCCACACTAGCGATACCGTCGGCGCAGAGCCGCCGGAACGCGCAACAAGGAGGAAATGTATGTTTAAAAAACTGACTGCTGGTATCCTTGCCGCGGTGTTCTGCCTTGCCATGGGCGCTATGGCCTTTGCGGCGGACAAACCCGTCAAGCTGCGCACCGCGTGGCTGGACGAGCACGAAGCCTTCCTCATGTGGTATGCCACGGAAAAGGGCTGGGACGAAGAAGCTGGGCTTGATGTCGAAATGCTGCTGTTCAGCTCCGGCATGGACATGATCAACGCGCTTCCCGCCGGCGAATGGTCTGTTGGTGCTACCGGCGCTGTGCCCACGATGATGGGAGCTCTGCGGTATGATGTCGAAGTCGTTGCCAACGGTAACGACGAGTCGTTCTGCAACTGCGTGATGGTGCGTCCTGACAGCCCCATCGCCAAGGTGAAAGGCTACAACAAAGACTTCCCCGATGTGCTTGGCAGCCCCGAAACCGTGAAGGGCAAGACCTTCCTGTGCACCACCGTGTCCTCCGCCCACTTCGCCCTGAGCTCCTGGCTGAAGGTGCTGGGCCTGAAGGACAGCGACGTCGTCATCAAGAACATGGACCAGGCCCAGGCTCTGTCCGCCTTTGAAAAGGGCATCGGCGACGGCGTGGCCCTGTGGGCTCCCCATATGTACAAGGGTGAAGAACTTGGCTGGAAGATCGCCGGCACCGTGAAGAACTGCGGCGAAGGCCTGCCGATCGTCGTGGTTGCTGACAAGAAGTTTGCTGACGCCAATCCCGAAACCGTGGCTGCGTTCCTGTCCGTGTATCTGCGCGCTGTGGACATGCTGCAGAACGAACCCCTGGAAAGCCTCGTTCCTGAATACCAGCGCTTCTTCCTCGAGTGGGTCGGCAAGGAATACTCTGCTGACATCGCTCTGAAGGACCTGCAGACCCACCCGGTCTACAACCTGAAGGAGCAGCTGGCCCTGTTTGACGCCTCCAAGGGACAGAGCCAGGCTCAGCGCTGGCAGGGCAACCTGGCCCACTTCTTCGCCGGCATCGGCCGCATCACCGACAAGGAATGCGAAAAGGTCGGCGATGGCAAGTACGCTACCGACAAGTATCTGAAGCTCATCAAAGAAGTGAAGCCCTACAAGTAATAGATCTGCCCTAGCATGGTGCATGCGGGCCCCGTCCAGGTCCGGACGGGGCCTTTTTTGGCCAGCCAGGCTTTCAGGCTGCTCCTGAGGATAGCCTGCGGGGAAGGCGGAAACCCCGCCTTAAGCGCGTTCTACTTTCCCCCAGACGCTCCTCAAACTCTCTGGCAGGATTCCATCATAGGCCGGTTTGGGACGCGCGGAGCCTGCCGCGCCAGTGTTTGCCGTCTGCTTCGGCCGTTCCTTCCGTACCGGCACAGGGGCTGTCCGGGTTTGCAAGGCGGCCCGTGTCAGGACAGGCCCACAAGACGGATGGACAGACATGGCAGAAAGAGCAAACCGGCTGTAAAGCAAAATGTAAGAGCAGCCAAAAAAGAGTTTGAAAACTATAGACACTGAAAGTAGCATGTGATAAATT
>DVMI01000076.1 GCA_018715085.1 Candidatus Avidesulfovibrio excrementigallinarum
AAAATATATATATTATATGATGTTATAAAAAAGTGTAAACGATATTGAGTAAAAACTGTAATCTAATGGTTGCAGTTGATACATACACCAGGGCGTTTTGTTAGCCGATAACATACTTATTTATAATAATAAATTACACAGATACTGCTTGGCATATGTCTTGCTCTAATCAGAGTAACAGGAACGTCCTGTGAAAAGTAAGCGGAATGACCCGACGGCCATCCCATCCTCTGACATCACGGAGATACGACATGCGTTCAGGCAGTGTTCTTGCCAAAAAGCAGCAATCCATCAGACCGTACGACACCGTGACCCGCGGTGTCTGTGCAAGTTGTCCGGCGGGATGCGGCGTCAAGGCCTTCATGAATGGTGCGGCCCCCGTGGATTTCTTCGGAGACGAAGAGCATCCGCTCAATAAGGGATCTCTGTGTCCGAAGGGGCTGATGGTGTACCACACGCACAGGCATGAAAAGCGTCTGCTGGTCCCTGAGATGCGGGAGAGCCTGCATGCGCCGTGGAAGCGGGTTTCGTGGGAGCAGGCCTTTGACGCCATCATCGGGCGGCTTGCCGAACTGGGTGAAGAGCCGGTGCTGGCGTTGCCAGGATCGGATCATGCGCCTTTGGACTATATTGCCGGGGCAGAATGGTTTGCTGCGGTGCGGCCCGGCACATACCCTCCTGCGGCGTTTGTCCCGGCTCAGCTTGGCAGCCGCGGGGCGCTTGCCGCCATGTTTGGCGTCCCTGCGGGGATGCTGTGCATGAATGCCCAGCGCGACTGGGCCAGCAGCAGGGTTATTCTTGTCGTCGGCGGCGATCCGGCGGCAGAAGCACCAATCAGTTTCGGCCCGCTTGAGGACGCCAGAGATCGCGGCAGCACGTTGCTGTATCTGGGGGCCTGCGGCGGCATGACTGCTTTACGCTCCACGGAGGCGTTGCAGGTTCTTCCAGGCACGGAAGGCGTGGCGTTGGGAGCGCTGCTGCATGTCATCTTGCGCGACGGCAAGGAGCACAGCGCGTTTGTCGCTGAAAACACAGAAGGCATGGCAGTGCTGCGCTCCACAGTGTGCAAGCTGACACCAGCCGTTGCCGCATCTGTTTGCGGCGTTGAGGAAGAGCGGTTTGAACGCTTTGCACGCCTTCTGACACACAAGTCCCCCTTGCAGGTGCGGCCAGCCTTGTCGCTTGACGATGCCGCGCTTTCCTTGTGTGGCGCCATGGTCGCGGTGCTGGGAAGTGTGGGCCTCCCAGGGGGCGGCCTCAATATGCCTGCGGTTTCTCCTTTCCGCAGCGATGGCGGCATTGCGCCTGAGAGTTTGGAGCAGCTTTTAGATGACGGACGGTGCAAAGCGGTCATCGGGTATGGCGACTGGGCTTCGCGGCTTACCGGCGGCAAGCGGGTGCGCAAAGCGCTGAAGGCCTGCAGCCTCGTTGTCCATGTGGGCTGTTTTGACGACGCTGCCCGTGCGCTGTCGCATGTCTCCCTGCCCGTTGCACATTGGAGCGAATACGCTTCCCTGCGGGATGTCAGCGATTCGCGGGCGGTGCAGTGGAGCGGTGCGCTGCTTGCCCCTGCCGGGGACAGCCGTACGCCGCTTGAGATCTGGACGGCGCTTGCCGCCAAGGTCGCACCCGATGCCAGAGCCCCCTGGAGTGATGTTTCCGCTGACACCGGGCAAGAGCGGATGGCCGGACATCTTTTGGCCGCCAATCCTCTGACAGCAGGCATCACACTTCATGATCTCGCAGGGGAAGGCATGGCGTCTTCCGGTGGTGTCCAGTGGCCCTGCGCAAAGCAGGACGATGTGGCGCTTGAGAGGAGCCGTTTCATTCGTGCGGCCATCAGAGGCTGCAATATTCTGTTCAAGGCACACACCTCCTGGTTGGACAGCGGCCACCGTTTCCCGACGGCAAACGGCCGGATCCGGCTTGATGCCGTGCGTGCGCCGCAACATCCCGCTGTGTCGCTCAAGGAGCGTGCCGTGTGGCTGGTTCTGTCCGGTCAGGTGATGCATGCTGCCGATCATCCTGCAGTCGTCTTGCGTGACGGCCTGCCGCTGGCATCGATTCATCCCGAAACCGCAGCCCGGCTGCGGCTGCGCGCCGGAGACAAGCTGATCCTGCGCACAGAGAACGGAACGGTCAATGCCGTTGCGCGCGTCTGCTGGAGTGCGCGTTTGGATACGGTGAACATGGAGCCGGAATTTGCAGCCATATTGCTGCCTGTCGGCGAGACTACGGTAGCGGTTCAGATTGACAAGGCGGAGAAGTAAGGCGGTTTTGTTTTTTCGAGGGAACCGCGCTGGCGGAGGCGCAGCTTCACGCCTGGGACCGGGTACGAGAAACGTCGTGTTTCCCTTCAGGCTCCTGGCCGTACAGTTTTTGAAGCAACGCTGTGCAAGCGCAGTCGACGGCAAGCACTTCTGCCCATGGAACACGAAACGTGTCTCTTTGGCGGGACACGCATGCGGAGGCGCCAATGCGGGTCATCTATGTGGGAACCCAATATAACGAACGGGGCATTGCCTTGCGGGAGGTTCATCCCGACGACATCGTCATGCTGATCGATATGGATCGGTGTGTGGGGTGCGGGGCCTGCCGCCTGGCTTGCCAGGCTGAACACGGCGACGGAGACAAAGCGCCGGTGCGGCGGATCGGGCTGGCACATGTCAGTAGTCATCCCACAAGGTTGCTGGCGCTGCCTACATCCTGCGAAACGTGTGCCGATCCGTGTGAGTACCGCGATGTCAGTTACTGGAGCTTCTGCCCGTCCGATAAGGTGGCAATGTACCGGGGACCGCTTTGCGATCACTGCGCCGAGCGTGCAGCCAAGGGATTTACTCCGGCCTGTGCCACGCGTTGCGCCATGAAATGCCTGCATGTGGGGCGAGCGGCAGACATCCTGTTTGCGCTGGAGGAGAAGCGTTTGCGCGACATGGGTGAGGCGGAATTTAAAGAATAGCCTGTAACAGAATCGGGAATGTCGCCATGGTGCCGCTTTCTTCTGAAATTCATGCGGGAATCTATCGGCAGCTGGTCACGGGCGGAGGACTGAAGCGGTTTCAGATCCGCCAGGAGCAGAGCGATTTGCTGATCAGTGCCCGGAAGGTTCTGGAGAGAGAGGCTCGCGAGGCGTTGCGGCAGGCCCGTGCTCAGATCATAGACTACGCTGCCGGGCGAAAGGATTTTTATACGTCCTTGCAGCCGCTGGCGATGGATGAACAGGCGCCGAAGATTGTGTGCGACATGCTGCAGGCGGGGATTGTCGCCAATGTCGGCCCTATGGCGGCGGTGGCTGGAGCGGTGGCCCAGTATGTGGGCGAAGCGCTGCTGGCTTTTTCAGATGAGGTCATCGTGGAGAATGGAGGGGACGTATTTCTTTGTACGGCAACGCCTCCAACGCTGTGTGTGGTGGCTGAGTCGGCCGGGACCGGCTGCATTCATATCCGGCCTGCTGTCCCGGGCCTGCGTTCGTTCGGGGTGTGCACCTCGTCGGGAAAGCTGGGTCCTTCTTTAAGCCTTGGCAACGCGGACAGCGTAACGGTGCTTTCGGAACGAACGGCTGTGGCCGACGCGTTGGCCACCCGGCTGTGCAACTTGGTCCGACGGCGAGAAGACGTGCGCAACGTGCTGGAATATTCCCGCACGACGCCGGCGGAGGGAGTCGTCGTCATCATGGAAGATTGCATTGGGGCCAGGGGATCTCTGGAAATTGTGGCCTGACCTTTGCGGCAGCAACAACAAAGGTGGAAGGAACATGAGCGGTCAAACAAAGACTATCGCGGACATCAACGCCAGACTGGCTGCAGGGGAAGCCGTTGTCATGACGGCTATGGAGCTGAAAGCCAGGGCGCGCGGCGGAGAAAGGCTTTCTGTCTCCGAGGTGGATGTGGTCACTACGGCTACACGGGCCGTCATGTCCGGAACCGCGGCCATGCTTTCCCTGCCGATTGGCATGGAGGGCACCAAGCCGGAAACTGTGCACATCAACGGTGTGCCCTGCCTGTCGCAGTTCAGGACGCAGCGCGGTTTCACGCCTGTGCTGCTCAACGGGACGGAGGAAAGCCGGGACAATCACGGGCGTTACGGCGGAGGACATGTGCTGCGCGCCCTTGTAGAGCGCGAAACGGTTGACATTGAGTGGACGATGGGAGGCCGCTCTTTTTACACGACAGCCACGCTTGACGAAATGCCCTTTGCGCGCCTGTACACCTCTCGTAACTCCTATCAGAACTACATGGGCTTCACAAATGTGAAGAACGCGGCTTCCTATCGCGGCAATCCGACGTCCATCTTTGCCTGCCGTCCTATCCCGCCGCTGAAAGGGCTGGCTGTCGGCGGCAGCGGGGAAATGAACCCGGGCGAGAACGATCACAGCCGGCTTGTCATCCGTCCCGGGATTCGGGTGCTGATCAACGGCACGGTGGGACTTGTTGCCGGTTACGGCACTCGCGCGGCCGCCGAGCAGATCTGTCTGGCTACGGTGGCCGACATCAAGCAGATGGATCCTCAGTACATGGGTGGATTCCGCACCAGTTACGGCGTGGAGGTGACCAACAGCCTTGCCGTCCCGTTCCCCATTACCAGTCAGGAGATCCTCGACAACCTCACTGCCTGCCGGGATGAAAAGCTGACGCATTACATCGGTGATCTTGCAGACCGCCTCAAGCTGGTAGGGATTCCCTACTCAGACATCTGGCATGACGCGCCGTTGGAAGTGCAGTTTGATCCAGAACGCTGCATCTGCTGTTCCTACCAGTGCGAGGCCGAATATTACTGTCCGATGAACGCCATCTCCTGGAAGGACAAGACCATCGACCAGACGCTTTGTGTGGCCTGCGGGGCGTGCACCGGCAACTGCCAGGGCGGTGCGTTTACGGGCAAAGGCTGGAAACCTCGGCGCGGCCTTGGGAATATTCACATTTTTGATCAGGATATACCGATTATTTTCCGCCAGTCCAACCGGCTGCGTGCGGAACGGCTGGCCAGGGTGCTTAAGGAGCACCTTGTGGAAGGCTCGTTCTATCTGGTGGATACGGACAGCCGGTGCATGCTGTGGAATTAGCGCGGCACGGTGTCCGGGCGGACGTCGCCTGCCGGTGCGGACATGGGAACCGCGTTCCGGCATGGCGGCAAGTCAAGTGTTCCTTTGAGCCGCGGTCAGAGCGTTTTTTGAAATGACGCTGTTTCAAAAGTTGCTTCAGGATCGCATACAGCGAGGAGAGGGGCGGGGCGACGGCTCTGGCCGGAGCCTGCATCGAAACTGGGGCGGAGCCGCCGGCCGCAACGGCGGCGTTGAAAGTGTTTCCGTATTCAGAACAGGCCGTCCCGACGCTTCGTGTTGTTAATCGAACTCCCAGAGGTAAGCCATGTCTCAGTTCTCAGAAAATCCGTCCGTGCAGGAGTGCCTGCGCGAGAGCGCGCGCTGCATAGGTTGTGGAACCTGCCTGACGAGCTGCCCGGTCTATGCCCAGGAGCCGCGTGAGGAACTGACCGCGCGCGGACGCAACCGGCATATCCTCGAGTTGCTGGACGGTCATGACAACGCGGCGGAAACCGTTGGCAAGTGTTTGCTCTGTGGCCGCTGCACCATGGTTTGTCCGCGTGGAATCCGCAACGATCTGATTGTTGCCGGTTTGCGCGGCCTGATGGTGCAGCGCGACGGGCTCCCCTTTGCCAAGAACGTGGCTTTCCGCAAACTGCTCAGCAATCGCAGGCTCATGGCCAGGGCGCTTCGTTTTGCTGCAGCGGCGCAGCGTCTGCTGCCTTCTGAATCCGGCGTGGGAATCGGCAATCTTTGCGATCCGCCGTGTCCTACCGTACGCCATTTGCCACTGTTCTTTTCCACTTTGGGCAAGGGGCGCCGGCTTCCCGCGGTGGCATCCAGCTTTCTGTCAGAGCGGCTGCCTGAAAACGTGCCTGCCAGCGGGCCTGTCAGTCAAAAACTCCGGGTAGCCTACTTTGCAGGCTGCGCTACAGAGTTCGTCCTGCCCCGCACTGGCGAAGCCGTCGTGCGCGTGCTGGCCGAGGCTGGCATGGACGTCGTGTTTCCCCATGCCCAGGGCTGCTGTGGGCTTGCCGCGCACGCCAATGGCGACGTGGAAACGGCAACGGCGATGGCCCGGCACAACCTGGAGGTGCTGGAAGCAGCCAACGCCGATTTGATCGTCACCAGCTGCGCCACCTGCGGGACGGCGCTGCGCGACATCTGGCCGCGCCTGGCCCAAACGGAGGAAGAAAGGCAGCGTTTTCTCTCGCTGGCCGCCAAAACGCGCGACGCATCCGAGCTGATTCTTTCCGCCGCCAGCCCCGGTGCATTTTCCTGCCGTTCCAATCTGCCCCGCGGCGCCACGGTTACCTGGCATGAGCCCTGCCATCTGGGACGCCATCAGCACGTCAGCCGAGAACCGCTGACCATTCTGCGGCGCACTTTTGGCGAGTCGTTTCACCCCTTGCGGGAGACGGGCTGCTGCGGCTTTGGCGGCTCCTTTAACCTCTATCATTACGAGATGTCGCAGAAAATCGGTGTGCGCAAGGCGGACAATATCCGTGAGGCCGGGGCGGACTATGTGGTTACTTCCTGCCCGGGCTGCCTGATGCAAATTGCGGATCTCATGGCGCGGCATGGCGTTCCCGGCCGGGTAATCCATCTGGCAGAGGCTATCAGCTTCCGGGCTTGACGGGCCGGAAAAGTACAGGAGAACACACCGATGACCAAGCAGAAAAGCCTCACGGACGCGGTAGCTGAGCTGAATCGTAAGGCACGGGAAGGCTCCCTTGATGTTGTTGCCGCGCATGTCCTTACAGATGCCGGCAGAGCGGTTCCGGACATCCTGGTGTTTGCCGCGGCGGCACCCGCCTTTGACGCCGGCTGCATGTTTCTGGTGCCCGTTGCGGGACGCGGCGTATTCACTCGCGCGGCGGAGTTGTCCCTGAATGGTGTTTATGGCTTTGTCGGGCCCGCTCCCAATGAACGGCTGGGCGTGATCGACGTGCTGTTCACGTCGGATATGGCCGCAAAAGGCGGCGCTGGTTATACAGGGCTTCATTTGTTTACGGACGCGATCCTCGATCACGAGCTCAACGTATTCTGCCGCTCCATGGAAAATACGGAGCATCGGTCGGTTACGCGCCTTTCAAAAATGCAGTTTGCCAGAATGACCATTTATGACGCGGCGATGGATCCCGAGTTTATGGCGTTGGCCGGTAACACGCTGTTTCCTGGTGCGCGGCTGCGTGTGAACGGAGGGGACGCCATCGTTGCCGGATCAGGGGCCCGCAGTGTTGACGAGGCGCCTTCACTGTCCCTGATTGCCGATTTGTTCCCCATGCGGCCAGAGTTGTTGCTTTGCGACGCAAACGGCGTCATGGCCCGGCACAATCTGACCTTTGCCATTCCGATGGCGGCTGTTGCCGAGCCGGAAGCGCTTTTGAAACGTGTGTTGAGTCTGATTGCCGGCAGAGGCGGGGACGCGTCCAGGCTGGCCGAAGCTGAGGACGATCTCGCAGCGGCCCTGCGCGCCGGCACGTTTCATCAGGCCGATCCTGGCCCGCAGACAGTTTAGTGAGGTCTTCCCTGTGCATGGCGCCGTTCTCATGCGCGGCTTGAACAGTCTTTTTTCGATTGAACCTGCGTGTAACCTGTAATGCCTGTTGTCAGGAGGTATCACATGTTCTCATTCAACCGGAAAGCAGTTTTTTCTGTTGTGATCACGGCTCTGTTTGTGTTTGCGCTGTCTGGCGTGGCCGCAGCCAAGGAAATCCGGGTGGGATATCTGGTGGCCGATCAGCTGCATCACCCTGCCGTCATGATCATGAAACAGCGCAACATGCTGGAAAAGGCCGGCATTGACGTCAAGTGGAATGAATTTTTGGCAGGATCCTATGTCATGCAGGAAATGGCTTCCGGTTCGCTGGACTTTGCCAGCTGCGGCGCCGCGCCGGTTGCCATCACCCATGCCCAGGGCGTGAAGCTGAACATTCTTGCCGGCTGTAACCAGGAAGGCTCGGCTCTGGTCGTTCGCAACGAAATCAACTCCATTAAGGATCTTGAAGGCAAAAGCATTGGCACGCCGGGTACCGGCTCCATTCAGGACGCCATGCTCGCCAAGCTTCTCAAGGACAATGGCGTCCGTGCGCGCCGCATGTCCATGAAGGTTTCGGACATGCCGCTGTTCCTTGAAAAGGGCGAAGTCGCCGGTTTCATTTCCTGGCAGCCGCATGTCGCCCGGGCCGTGGCGCAGAAGTTCGGCAAGGTTTTGTACACGTCGCATGACATGATGCCCGGCCATCAGTGCTGTGTGCTGGTCACCACTGCCGCCAAGGTTAAGGAAGACCCCGAACTGGTGAAGAAGTTCATGCAGGTTTACCTGGAGGCGTATCAGTGGTTCCTGGATCATCCGGACGAGTCTGTCCAGATGGTGATGAAGGCCACAGGCATGGAAGAAGGAGTTATTCGCGAAGCCATGAAGGGCTGCCTCTACCCCACGCCTCCGTACTGCAATGAAAAGAGCATTGCCGACGTGACCGAAGGGCTGATTGCCACAAGGAAGATTGTCGCCATCAAGCAGGATCAGATCCCTGCATTCATGAAGGAACTGTACAATCCCTCGCTGCTTGAAGAGTTGACAGGAACCAAGCGTCCGTAACGTCAGTGATGAGCGCGATCTCTTCCCGGAAGAGATCGCGCGTGTCCCCAGCCTGCTTCGGCCTTGTCTTCAACAACGATGCTGAACCGTGGGCACCCTCGCTCACCCAATTATTAAGGAGTTTGAACTATGAACAAGTCCAGGCAGCGCATTACGAACTTCCTTTATAACATGCTCAGCCTTGGCGTGGTCATGTTCCTGTGGTATCTGCTGTCCAACTGGCAGAATTCGCCATATTTCCCGCGGTTGTCCGAAATTTGGAACGCGTTTGTCACGCTCGCGCAAGAGGGTGATATCGAGGGCATTTTCCTTTCCGAGCATATTTGGGCGTCCTTGATCCGTATTTTTGCCGGGTTTGCCGTAGCCTGTGCCATAGGCATTCCGCTGGGGCTGGCCATGGGGCTGTGGCCAAAGCTCTATTATCGCACGCGTTCTGTCATTGAGCCCATCCGCTTCATCCCCCCGCTGGCCTGGATCCCCATTGCCATCGTATTCATGGTGGGCTTTAACCGGTATGTCTTTTTGATCTGGCTTGGTGCGTTCTTCCCCATCTTCATCACGACGCTGCTGAGCGTGACCCGCGTCAATCCCGTTCATGTCAATGTGGCCAAGGTGTTTGGCGCCAGCCGCATGTACATCATCCGTAAAATTGTGCTTCCGTCAGTACTGCCTGACATTGCCACCGGCATGCGTGTCGGCCTTGGGGTGGCCTGGATGTGCATTCTTGCGGCAGAAATGATCGGCGGAGAAATGATCGGCGTGGGACGCCTGATCCTGAAGTACGCAGAGCTGTTGCGCATGAGTGAAATTCTTGTCGGGATGGTGATTATTGGCGTGATTGGCTT
>DVMI01000077.1 GCA_018715085.1 Candidatus Avidesulfovibrio excrementigallinarum
ATACACGCTGCTCTCAGCTCTTGCCCCTCTGCTCTCTGGCAAGAGGCATGATGAGCATTACCGGGAATGAAGGCGGATTGCAGGATTCACAACCCCGGCAAACGAAGCTTAACCGGGCTGCCGCAGGGATCCCACGTCTGAATTCCTATGCCCGCAGTCTGTTCACTTTTCCCTTGCAGCCTTGACTGCGTCAAGATTAAGCCGCATTCCATTGCCGGCGCAGCCTGCTCCACCTTCAGGAATGCGCATCTGCAGGGCGCAAAGCCATCACCCACTCAGCCTGACCAGTAGCCTCCTCAATCCGCCTGCCGACTTTTACAAAACCGTGCTTTGTATAAAACGTAACAGCACGACAGTTGCGTTCATACACCGTCAGGCACAAATCCGCACGCAATTTGCGGATAAGCTCAAGCAGGCGGCTGCCTATTCCCCGCCGTTCCCACCCGGGCAGGACAAACAGCGCGGCGAGTACATTCTCAATCAATGCGGCAAAACCTACCAGCTCTCCACTTGCGTCATCAATCGCCACCACCAGCACGTCACTCAGTGGAAGATACAGTTCACGCATATCCTGAGCGCGGGCTTCCCACCATGAACGACTGATAAAATCGTGAGCCTTTATCGAGGCTTTCAGCCAAAGCTGCACGATAGGCTCCATGTCTGCCTCTGTTGCCGGACGAATCATTGCGCGTCAGAACTTTCAGATTTTGTCATGCGACGTTTCCCGGCACCAAACAGACGACTTTGCAAATCAACGACTGTAGCAAGTCCGCCATCGCCCGGTTCAGACTGAGGGTAAAACAGAGGCGCATAGCCCAGCCGCCTGGCCTGCATCAGCCGGATATGCTGAATACTTACCGGCCGGATCTGACCGTTCAAGTCCACTTCACCCCAGAATACAGCCCGTTCCGGTAGGGGCACGTCGTAAAATGACGATAGCACCGCAGCCACAAGGGCCAGGTCCATTCCTGGCTCCTGGAGCTTCATGCCGCCGCCAACCTTTGCATAAATATCCACCTGACCAAAATTGAGCCGCAGACGCTTTTCCAGTACGGCAAGCAACAGATGCAGGCGATTTACATCAAAGCCAAGACCTGTGCGCCTGGGAATGGCCAGATAACTGCGACTGATAAGAGCCTGAACCTCCACAGCCAAAGGGCGTTGCCCGTCTGCAGCCATGACTACAGCCGTACCGCTCAGCGAGGGATCGCGCACTCCAAGAAAATATGTGGACGGATCTGCCACAACCTCAAGTCCCTGGCGCACCATCTGAAATACAACCAGTTCCTGATTGGGGCCAAAGCGGTTTTTCAGCACACGCAGCAGACGGAACATCTGCCGGCGATCGCCCTCCAGCGAAATGACCGTGTCCACCATATGCTCAAGCAGGCGCGGGCCTGCAAGGGTGCCATCTTTGGTAACGTGCCCCACAAGAATCACGGTGGTATTGCACCGCTTGCACAGCTCAACGACATCCTGCGCCACCGCCCGGACCTGGCTCACATTGCCGGGCAACCCTTCGGCATGCTCCGAGGTCATGGTCTGCACCGAATCCAGCACAAGCAGCCCGGGAGCCGTTCCCGGCTCCAGCAACGCCAGAATGTCCTCTACGCGAGAGGTGGACAGCGCCATCAGATTGTCGTGCAGAACACCCAGCCGTTCCGCACGGGACTTGATTTGTGCGAGCGACTCCTCACCACTTGCATAGACCACCAGCCGGCCGGCAGCGGCTACAGCACCGGCCATCTGCAGCAATAATGTCGATTTGCCTATGCCCGGCTCGCCTCCCATAAGCACGGCCCCTCCGGGGACAAGCCCGCTGCCGAGGACCCTGTCCAAGGCTTCAAGACCTGTGCCGAACGGCTCGTGGCCTTGATCGCTCACATCCGAAAGGCGCACGGGATGAGAAGCCGCCACAGGGCTCCCCACAGCAACGCTGCGCCCCGCATCCTTTGACTCCACAACCGCTTCAAGCGTGTTCCAGGCTTTGCAGGTCAGGCACTGCCCGCGCCACTGGGGCGATCGGGCTCCGCACGCCGTACAGACATAGACTTCCCGTGACTTTGCCATCGTCAGCCCTTTTCCCAAATCAATCTGTTCTGCCCGCTCAAACAACAAGACGTCATACCCCGGCCTGCCCCGAACGTATGACGCCTCAAGATTGCCGGAGGATTTTACCCCTTCCGGTGTGCTGCACCATTACCGCACGGCAGGCAGCCGCGCGTCAACGACCTTGACACCGATTTCGGTAGCGCTTGCCGGAGGCTTGCAGAACACAATCATAAACGGGACTTCGCCACCGGCCGGAACATTGGTGTTATTGGTCAACACGCCCAGTTTGTTGGCCAGGGTCTGTTCAAGTTCCTGTTCGGACAGCACCTGCAACTGGAACAGCGATACGGCATTGCCGGCCAGCTGCTGTTTTGTGGCTACCACCTTGTTATCCTTATCATACAAGGACGCTTCAAGGCGGATCATTTCTCGCGGCTCCTCAAAACGGTTGACGACCTTCCCTTCAATGACTGTCAGATTGCCAACCTGCTCATTGCTTACCGGGTACTGACGAACATTGACAAGTTCAATTTTGCTGACCAGATCGGCTGAAGGCGCACTCTGTCTGCCAAAAAGATCAAATCCCGGCAGAGGCGATACATACAGGAAATACCCTCCACCGGCGCATAACAGGACAAGCAGAAGGATAAAAAACCATTTGGCAACACTTCCGGACCGCTTGCGCTGGGGCATGGCAATGGACAATCTGCCATCCATGGCGCTGCTCCCGGCGGCGACTTTCCCAGTCATCGAAGGCCTGCCAGACGTCTGCCCAGCTCTGCCATTGTTATTGTCCAAAAGATGCGGATCTGGTTCGCTGCTTTCAGAAAGGGCAAACACATGCTTGCAAACCGAGCAACGTAACCGCACACCGGCTTTCGCCTGAGCATCAGGCAGATTAAATCGGGTCCAGCAATTAGGGCAGACAACGATCATGATTCCTTACTCCCTGGGGCCGGCCTCCAGGCCATTCTGTAAGAGGCAGTATGCAACAGGCCCAAACCAGTTATTCTTCTGTGGGGATCAACTCGTATACAGCGGGCAGTTCCCTGTATTGTTCCGCGTAATCAAGGCCATAACCAATAAGGAAACCAGACGGCACCGAAAAGCCCACAATGTCGGGACGTACGGCCACCTCGCGCCGCTCCTGTTTGTCAACCAGTACAGCCAGACGTATGCTCTCTGCACCTTTGGAAGCCAGATGCCGGAGCAGAAACTCCATGCTGTGGCCAGTATCCATGATATCTTCCACCACAAGCACATGCTTGCCCCGCAACGACAGCTCGACATCCTTGGTCAGAACAATCTTTGCCTGAGGCGAAGTGCCGTCGCCATAGCTGGACAGGCGGACGAAATCAAGCTCAGGCTGGCAGTTCAGCCTACGCACCAGATCGGCAAAAAACATGATTCCACCCTTCAGCACACAAATGACAACCAGAGGGCGGCCTCGATACAACTCGTCAAGCTCTGCCGCAAGTTCATCCAGACGGCGGGCAATCTGAGCTTCATCGAGAATCTTATTCATTGCGGCAATGCGCATATACTGTCCCCCGTTAAGAATTTTAAAGGATAGCCCGGGCGCTTCAGGATGTAAAGAGAATGCGTTTTATGCAAGCTCTTGCCACAATCAGGTTTACAAGACACGGGCTACAGCGACCTCGTCGCAGTCAGGAAACCGCGGGCAGTTGATGCAATCTGACCAGACCTTTTGGGGCAGCGTATCCTTGCTGACCTTGGCAAACCCCATATGTTCAAAAAAAGCTACCTGATACGTCAGCGCAAACAGCCTTCTCAACCCCAGCTCCCTGGCCTCCTTTTCAGCCGCATCCATCAATATCCGGCCATAGCCACGGCCACAATATGCCTCCATGACAGCCAGCGAGCGGATTTCTGCAAGATCTTCCCAAATGATGGACAGTGCACAGCAGCCGATAATCGTGCCGGCAGGCTCCTGCCTCTTTTGTGATTCTATAACAAAAAATTCACGTACATGGGTATATAACTGACTCAAAGAACGCGGAAGCAGCATTTCCTTTG
>DVMI01000078.1 GCA_018715085.1 Candidatus Avidesulfovibrio excrementigallinarum
TGGGAGGAAACAGTCTATCCAGCCTAATCGGCAAGATGCGAAGTTCAATACTCGGCTCCTCATAAATTCCATAATAAAAAAATACACCGGGAACATTATCTTCAAATAGAGGAATCAGATACCTGCAACTCTCAGGAACAGGAACGTACACACACCAGAACGGCATACGTCCGAGAACTTCTGTAGGGATATGACCTGACGGAGTGGCCATGACAGCTTCCATCACATCAGGATCAATGACAAAGATATCCTGCCCGGGACGCCACGCCGCCAGTGCAGCAAGGTTATCTACCACGGCCGAAGCCGATTTTCTGTCAAGCATGCGGAGGGTGCCTGTAGCAAAGCGATGCCATGCACTGTCCGGGAGCAGGCAACGGCCATCCCATGGGAGTTTCCCGCTAACTAGGAAGTCCTCACGTTCTCCGTCCACGGCTTTCCAAATATCGGGGAAATCATGTTCTGCATTCTTCAGCATTGCCCGCGGCAGATCCTGCACTTTGCCCATGCCAACTCCTTTTTCTTTCCTGATACTCCCCGGGGCTTCATTTAATTGTAAATTCAAACGCAATACCAGGGTTGCAAAAAACAACAAAGTCTCACGACAGTCGGGGGGCAAAACCAAAAACTCACCATGAAGGGACTGTCATGGGTTACAAATAGTTTGCACAAACACACCAGGGAATACTAGCCCGTCTAACGGCTCAAAATGTTTTTATCATAACCATAGCAGGGATACTCGGCTATGCGCCTTCCAGCATCAGCAGGGAATTAAAACGCAATGGGGGAAAAAAAGGCATCTATCTGGCGGATACGGTGCGGAGACAGGCTGAATGGCATAGCCGTAAGGGTAAGAAGGCCTCGAAAAGAACATCAGAACTTGTGGCTTATATTCAAAACAGGCTGCGGCAATTCTGGTCTCCCGACCAAAGAAAGGGACGCTTGAAGCGGATAGATGCCGCCAGGTTTACACTGGTTCCGGTATGCTTCAAGACAATATACCGCTGGATACAGAGGACACCTATTCCTCAAAACGTCCATTCCAAGGGTAGGGGTGCGGCCTTCCCCCAGCATCGGGCTTTGCTGCCGGACAGCGCCCCCCGGCCGTACCGCAGAACGCGCGGAACAAAAACTTTACGTCATCTTAACCGGCTCTGTCTGGTTGCGCCGCGGCCAGGGCGCTATGGTTCCTGCACGCACCGGCTGACGCGGGCGGCACGGCTCCCGGACGGAACCAGACGCCCGTTGCCCGCCAGAGGCGCTGAAGACTGGACACAAGCGCCGCACAAACGGCGCATCACGCACACATTGTGCAACAAGGAGATTCCATCATGCCTCAGATGCTTCCCAGACGGACCATGCTCAAAATGGGCGCTGTCGCCGCGGCCGGCGCAGGTCTTGCCGCCCTGGCCCTCCCCTCTGCCGCGCACGCCGCTGCGCAAGGCAGCCTGCTGCTCAAAGCCGGCGTGATCACCGACATGCACCGCACCACCAAAGCCGATACCGACACCCGCAAATTCTCGGCCTCGCTCCCCAAAATGCAGGTCTTTGTAGACGCCATGCGCAAGGTCTCCCCCGCTTTTGTGATCGAACTTGGCGACTTTGTGGACACGCTCGGCGCCGGCACCGACCCGCTGAAAAACCTCGCCCAAATCGAAAGCCTGTTCACGTCCCTGCCCTGCGCGCACTACCATGTGCTTGGCAATCACGACTTTGACAATCTCAAACGCAACGAAATGCTCGACAACATCCGCAACACCGGCATTCCCCAGCGGCAGACCTGGTACTCGTGGGATGCCGGCAACGTGCACTGCATCGTGCTGGACGCCGACTACACCCCCAAGGGCTTCCGCCCCTACGACATGAACACCCCCGAAGACACCTTCTGGACATGGACAGACACCATCATCCCGCCGCAGGAACTGGAATGGCTTAAAAAAGATCTGCAGAAAACCTCCCTGCCTGTGCTCCTTTTCTCGCACCAGACACTGGATCGCGTTGACGAACAGGACCACAACATCAAAAACGCCTCGGCCGTGCGCGCCATTCTGGAAGACAGCGGCAAGGTGCTGGCCGTCATCTCCGGCCACGACCACCAGGGCGGTTACGCCAACATCAAGGGCATTCATTATGTGGTCATGAACGGCAACGTCGGCGTGAGCGACACGCGTTCATGGCAGGCCACCAGCCAGGCCAACGGCATGGACACCCACGCCGACAACCAGTACGCCGTGCTCGAAGTCTACGACTGCGGCAAGGGCAGCTACCGCATTGCCCTGAACGGCTGCGGCCGCCAGCCCTCCTACATCCTGCAACGCACCCTGGCCTGACGCGCCCCCTCTTCCGCCTGTCCTCACAGCTCCTGCCTCCAGCAGGCAGGCGCCTGCCTCCTCCTCTCTGCCCCGCGCCGGAACAGACTGCCCCACCCCACGGCAGGCCCGTCCGGCTGCGCGGCAGACCCGCGCGTCTTCCACGCCTGACGCGCCCCCTCTTCCGCCTGCCCTCACAGCTCCTGCCTCCAGCAGGCAGGCGTCTGCCTCCTCCTCTCTGTCCCGCGCCGGAACAGACTGCCCCACCTCACGGCAGATCCGTCCGGCTGCGCGGCAAACGTGCCGTATTCCGTCGGAAAAGCACCCCGTTTCCTGCACGCAACAGGCAACACACGGCCTGACACCAGCGCAACACAAAATGAGAGAGAGAGAAAAAAAAGAAAGAGAAAGAATAGAGAACCAGGAAGGGGCGCGGATTCCGGCGCAGTGTCGTCCCACCGGCGCGGCCCGGTACAAACACAGCGCGGAAAGCGGGAAAACGGGGAATATGAGGAGGGAGCGCCTTGCTTTGGGAGGCGGCCTTCACGGCTGCCCTGGCCCTGCTGCGGCCGTGCCCGCAACTGCCGCGGTCCGGCCTGCGCGCCAGGCAAAACAAACGGCCTCCATCAGGGCGCACAACCTACAGCACAGGAACCGGACGGCCTGACCTTCTGCCGGTCTGCCGTTGCGGCGCTTTTTGGGATCAGGCCAGCATGGCGCGCGGGCACAACAAAACAACCCGGCACGCCTTTGCCTGCACTGCGCGCCAAAACGCGCCGCACACTGCCGGGGCGGGAGGATTTTGCTGTCAAACGCGGCGCTGCCCGCGCATGCTGAAAAAGCGAGGGTTCCCGCGGTGGATGGCGGAACGGTCTGTTTCCGCATCCGCCGGGGCAGGGATCCGCGCTACTTCATGCGGTAGGTGATCCGCCCGCGGGTCAGATCGTAGGGCGAGAGTTCGACCTTCACGCGGTCGCCGGGCAGAATGCGGATATAGAACTTGCGCATTTTGCCAGAAATGTGCGCAAGCACGCTGTGCCCGTTTTCAAGTTCCACCTGGAACATGGCGTTGGGCAGCGCTTCCTGCACCACGCCGTCGACCTCAATGGAGCCTTCTTTTGCCATGGGGGGCCTCCTATGCCATTGACAACAAGGACGCCCTCCGGGGAGGGCATCCGTGTGTTACCGGCTGTTTAAAACATAAGCCTTTAGGCAATTGCACAAAATCCGTCTGGTGTCAATGGCGGGAACGGCGGCCGGGCGCGCCGGGCAGCGCGGCCGGGCGCAGCAGCAGCCACAGGCCTGCCAGCATGAGCGGCACGCACAAAAGCTGCCCCATGGTCAGCCAGCCCCAGGCCAGGTAACCGAGCTGGACATCGGGCTGCCGGACAAACTCCACCAGCGAGCGGAAGATGGCGTACAGCAGGGCAAACAGGCCGGCCACGCGGCCTGTGGGGCGCGGCCGGGCGCTGTAAATCCAAAGCACCGCAAAAAGCACAATGCCTTCCAAAAACGCTTCGTAAAGCTGCGAGGGGTGGCGCATGGGCAGTCCCTCGGCCAGGGCCATGCCCCAGGGCACGTTTGTCACGCCGCCCCACAGTTCGCCGTTGATGAAATTGCCAATCCGGCCAAAAAACAGGCCCTGCGGCACCAGCGGCGCACAAAAGTCAAGCACGTCAAGCATGCTGCGCCCGTGCCGGCGGCTCCACCACCAGCAGGCGGCAAGCACCCCGCACAGCCCGCCATGGAAGGACATGCCGCCGTTCCAGAGCTTGAAGATGAGCGAGGGCTGTGCGGCAAAGGCCGGCAGATCATAAAAGAGCACATACCCCAGGCGCGCGCCCACAATGACGCCCAGCATGATCCACGTCACCAGGTCGTCGACCTCGGCCGTGGTCCAGCGCGATCCGGGGCGCGAGGCGCGCCAGCGGGCCAGCCCCCAGCCCAGGCAGAAAGCCACCAGGTACATCAGCCCGTACCAGTGTACGTCAACACTGCCGATGGAAAAGGCCACAGGATTTATCTGCGGATACAGCATCGTTCCCTCATTTGCCGGTTGAACCGGATTTGACGGCGTGCAGCAGCACCGCCAGCACTTCATCAATCGAACGGGACGAGGTGTCCACAATCAGCGCGTCAGGGGCCGGACGCAGCGGCGCAACGGCACGGTTGCGATCGAGCTGGTCGCGCTCGCGGATCTGCGCGGCCACCGTGGCCAGATCGGCCTGCATGCCCTTGGCCTGCAACTCCGCGCAACGGCGCGCCGCCCGGACTTCCGGATCGGCGTCCAGAAAGAACTTGTACCGGGCCACAGGGAACACCTCCGTGCCCATGTCCCGCCCCTCGGCCACCAGCGGCGACTGCGCGCCAAGGCGGCGCTGCGCCTGCTTGAGGCAGTCGCGCACCACAGGACAGGCGCCCAGTTGCGCGGCCATGTGCCCCACCTGCTCGGTCCGGATTTCCTCACCAACTTCCGCGCCGTCGCACAAAAGCCGCGTTGTCTCGCCACAGCCGCACAGGGCAAACGACAGCGCCGCACAGCGGGCGCGCAACACGGCTTCCGGCAGCGCGGCGGCGTCTGCGCCAAGGCGCAGGGCCAGCGTGCGGAACATCGCGCCCGTGTCCAGATAAGGCCAGCCAAGCACCCCGGCCAGACGCCGGGCCAGCGTGCTTTTGCCAACACCGGCCGGGCCGTCAAGCGTCACAATGGGCAGTGTTTCCTGGTTCACGTTCAATCCTTCTGATTGATGGAAGGGCCGGACCCGCAGGCAGCCCCGCAGCCGCGCCAGACGGCGGCACGCGCAGGGGCCGGGGCGGCGGGCCTGCCGGTTCAGTCCCGGGCTCCGGGCAGCACTTCGGCCAGCGCAGCCAGGAACATGGCGTTTTCTTCCGCCGTGCCTACGCTCACGCGGATGTGCGAAGGCAGATGATAGCTGGCCAGCCCCCGGACAATAATCCCCTTGCGCAACAGCGCGTCGCACACTCCGGCGGCCTTTTCCATGCGCGGATGGCAAAAACAGAGGAAGTTGGCGTCGCTTGGCGTCACCTCGCAGCCCAGCGCAGCCAGGCCGGTTTCCAGCTGGCGGCGGCCTTCTTCCACCACCCGCAGCGTCTCGGCATGGAAGGCCGCGTCTTCAATGGCCACAATGCCCGCCTCTTCGGCCAGCAGGCTGACCGAAAACGGCAGCCGCACCCGCCACAAATACAAGGCCAGATCCCCGGGCAGAATGCCATAGCCCAAACGGACGCCGGCCATGCCCCGGCTCTTGGAAAACGTGCGCACCACCGCCACGTTGGGATGCTTGTCCAGCACGGGAATCATCGTAAAGGCCGCTTCGCCGCCCCGTTCGGCACGCACAAAGTCAATATAGGCTTCGTCCACCACCAGCATGCAGCGCTCGGGCAGCGCGTCCGCCAGCCGGATCAGCGTCTCGCGCGGCGTGGCGCGGCCGGAGGGATTGTCCGGCGACGTCACAAACACCATGGCGGTGTGTTCGTCCACAAGCTTCAGCAGCGCGTCAAAATCCATGGAAAAATCCGCTTTCAGCGGCGTCTGGCGCAGCTCCACGCCGGCAAAGGCCGCCTGCGTGGTGTAAATGCCAAAACAGGGCTTGAAGGCCACCACGTTATCCACGCCGGGCTTTGCGCACACGCGGAACAAAAGGTCAATCACTTCGTCCGATCCGTCGCTGGTGATCACCCGCGCCGGATCCACGCCGTGATGGGCGGCAATGGCGCGCACCAGACGGGGATTGCCCGCCTGCGGATACCGAAACGCCAGGGCGGCCTGATCGCGCAGAAGCTGCTGCACACTGGGCGGACAGCCGAGGGGATTTTCGTTGCTGGCGAGCTTGATAACCCGTTCAAGGCCAAACGCTTCCTTGATTTCTGCAATGGAACGGCCCGCCACATAGGGCTCGAACTGACGGACCACAGGACTGATGTAAGGCGTAAACGACGTGCCGGACATGGGAACGACTCCTTGCTGCAAAAACGATTGCCGAAACGTCACCTGTACTCCAACCGGCCCCGGATCTCAAGCTGGCTGCCCCCCTCCCGCCGGGAAGCCCCGGCAAAGCAGCCACACCCCGGCAGCGCACCGCGCCGCCACGCTCTCCCCCGCCTCTCCCCCGGCCGCTCTCCGGCCGGACGGACGCCGGACGCAGGCGGCACGGGGACGTCCTGGGGAGAGGTGCAGAAAGCAGGGTTGCATAGCACGGACGCGGACGGACACGGGCGATAAGGCACAGCAGGAACCGCGCCGGAATGCGCGGACGCCGGACGCGGGCGGCACGGGGACGTCCTGTCCCTTCGTGCGGCCTGCGCTTTCGGGGCGCCGGAGAAACTGACGTCCAGTTCTCCCGGCGTCCGGGCGCGGCAGATCTGTCTTGCCGCGCAGGACGGCCGCGTCACCAGGCCTGGGACCGTCCGGCCGCGTTCTGTCCTGTCTTTTAGCACAACATGCCGTCATGGAAGGGCACCGCCATGCCGGACGCCTGTTGCTGAAGGCCCTCCGCGCAATCTGTTTATCGTCCCGCCGGGAAGCCCCGGCAAAGCAGCCACACCCCGGCAGCGCACCACGCCGCCCGGATTGTGCCGGCAAAAGAACGCTGCATGTTGCATGCATTGTGCGGGCGTGGCGGACGTCTTTCGCTGTTTTCTCACTGCGGCGATATTGCGAAGAGATTCCGCCTGTGCTACAGCGCGACGTATATCTATTTGCACGGAGGGTTGCCATGTCTTCCAAAGCTGCTGATTTTTCCCTTATTCTCAAACTGCTTGCCGGCATTGTCATAGGTTCC
Source organism: Candidatus Avidesulfovibrio excrementigallinarum (assembly GCA_018715085.1). Classification (GTDB taxonomy): domain Bacteria; phylum Desulfobacterota; class Desulfovibrionia; order Desulfovibrionales; family Desulfovibrionaceae; genus Avidesulfovibrio; species Avidesulfovibrio excrementigallinarum. Next base: position 7,109 of record DVMI01000078.1, read on the forward strand.
CTTGTGGGGATGTATCTTGGCGGCAATACGCAAAGCCCGCTGCATCACATCATGGATGCTGTAGTCTCGTTGCGCTACATT
>DVMI01000079.1 GCA_018715085.1 Candidatus Avidesulfovibrio excrementigallinarum
AGAAAAATGTTTCTGAGCTTAAAGAAAAGTATGGTGTTGACGCCTCATATGTGGAACTCGATCTCTCTTCGGAAGAGAGCATTTTAGCTGCGGCACGGGCCATTGAAAGCAGGACGGACAACGTCCGCGCACTGGTTAATAACGCTGGCATCAATGCCGGCGCGGCCAAAATTGGTGACTATGATCCTGCAAATTGGAAAAAAGTCATCAACATCAATCTGATTGGCCAATTTCTTTTTACACGCGCGCTGTTGCCTCTCTTCAAGTCTGGCAGCGCCATCGTCAACGTGGCCTCGCGGGCAGGCAAGCGTCCGTTGCCAACCTGCAGCGCCTATTCTGTCAGCAAAGCCGGACTGATCATGTTTACGCGCTGCCTGGCCGTTGAATATGGCTCTGCGGGAATACGCGCCAACGCCGTGTGCCCTGGTCAGATACTGACGGACATGAACAGGCGGCGTTACGCGCGGGAAGCCGAGGCGGAGCATTGTTCGCCGGAAGATACCATGCGGAGGGCCATCGCAACGGTACCGCTGGGCAGAATCGGCCTGCCGGCGGACGTCGGATCTGTGGCGGCATTTCTTGTTTCTGACGCTTCAAGCTACATGACCGGGCAAGCCATCAACGTCACGGGCGGCCAGATCACCGAGCTCTAGTCCCATCCTTTGCGTTTTCTACACGACGTTTTGTCAAACACTACTTGGAGGTTACGATGAAGTGTTCTACCGGTGGCGAAGCCGCTGCGAAGGCTCTTATTGATCTGGGGGTCGAGTACGTCTTTACCCTGACAGGCGGACATTTGAATCATATCCATCTTCACCTTGAAAACAGCCCGGTCAAGCTGGTAACCACTCGACATGAACAGGGCGCGACATTCATGGCCGATGCATACGGGCGCATGACAGGCCGTCCCGGGGTTGCGATGCTTACGGCTGGTCCGGGTTTCACCAACGCCCTGACACCGATCATGCACGCATTGTTCTGCAATACGCCATTGCTGATCATTGCAGGGGCCGCTGGCATCGAGCATCGGGATAAACTGGATTTGCAGGACGCTCCGCAGATTGCCAGCGTGGCGCCGATGGTCAAAAAGGCCTTTGTTTGTACACAGGCTTCCCGTGTAGCAGAATATGTCGAAATGGCATATCGCACGGCGTACACAGGACGTCCTGGTCCCGTGTTCCTTGAACTTCCTTGCGATGTGCTTGGGGCGGCCATCCCTGGGGGCGAAGCGCCGTACCATAAAACAGAAGTTGTCTCTCAACCGGTGGATCGCGCAGCGGCGGCTAAAACTGTGGAACTGTTGCGCAAGGCCAAAAAACCCCTGGTGATAGCCGGCACCGGCGCTGGTGTCGCCAAAGCCGGGCCAGAGCTGCAAAAGTTCATCGAATCCGTTGGCATTCCGCTATACACCATCAATATGGGACGCGGTATTGTTTCCGACGAACATCCGTTATGCTTCGGGCTTGCCCACCCCAGCCGCAACGGTGCAGCCACAAAGGCCTATTTGGAATCTGACCTGCTTATCATTCTTGGCCACCGGATCAGTCTTGTTGAGTTCTTTGGCAGCCTCATCAACAAGGATGCCACCGTGGTACAGGTCGACATCGAAGGCGAAGAATTGGGACGCAATCGTCAGATTGAGCTGCCTGTCGTCAGCGATGTCAAGGCCTTTGTAGAAGAAATGAATGAATGCCTGGCAAAGCAGCCTATTGATCCTTCGCGCTTTTCTTCGTGGGTTGAGTTCGTCAGAAACGAAAAACGCCAGTATGACGAAGAGCGTCGCGCAGCCGAGACAAGCGACAACATCCCCATCAATCCTCAGCGCATTGTCCGTGAGCTTGATACGTATCTTGATGGCGAAGACGACATTATCATTGCTGATGGCGGCGATACCCACACCTGGGTACAGATTGGGCGTACTGTTCGCAAGCCGTATCGGCTCCTTGATCACGGCCTGTTTGGTTGCATTGGCGGGGGTATCTGCAACACCATTACGGCCCGCCTGCTGCACCCCGAAAGCCGCCTTGCCCTTTTGACCGGTGACGGCTCCCTTGGCTTCAACTTCATGGAAATCAATACCGCCATCCGTTATGGCATGCGGTTTGTCATTGTCGTTTGCAACGACGCGAGCTGGGGCATGATCCGTCATAGCCAGCAGCTGCGGTTTGGGCGTCCGTTTGACTTTGTCGCCTGGCTCGGCGCAACGCCGTATCACACCATGGTTGAGGGCATGGGCGGCAAGGGCTTCCTTGTCACCAAGCCAGAGGAACTGCGTCCTGCGCTCGATGCCGCGTTTGCGGCGGATACCGTCGCACTGGTGAATGTGATGGCAGATCCGGAAGTGATCAGTCCGGCCAGCACGTCGCTGTCCAAGCTCGGCGCGTATAAGAGCAAGTAGAACAACCTTGTGCGGGTCTTTCTTATGGGGGAGACCCGCACAAACCGATAGTTCCACAGGGCACACGACAGGAAGCAGCCAATTTGTGAATCAAATAATAAAGATTGGCCCTATCAGACAGGCGGCCGGCAAAATAAAATTTACGTTTGGATGAAAAAAATTTAATTATAAATAATTTTAATATGTTAATAT
>DVMI01000080.1 GCA_018715085.1 Candidatus Avidesulfovibrio excrementigallinarum
AGCCGAGGTCCGAAATGCTTTTTCCTGAAGCGGAAAGTGCGTCAGGTCGCATAGCAGACAAAAAGAGCGAAATGCTGAAAACCTTCTGGCCACATAACACAGGTTGGTTACATTATTATATTCCTGGGAAAGTTTGAGGGCAAGCGCTTTAGCCGCCCCATGAACGTGTGTCAGACGCAAGAAACAGGGCCATAAAAATATGCAAGCACCGCAAAGCCGGCGGGTGTTGCTTGCCGGACTGCGCAAAGACACGCCCCCTGCAGTGGCATAGGCCGCAGACATGGCTATTTCAGCGCAAAAGTCCCCTGGCGACAATTAAAAAGTGGCTTTAAAAAGTGGCTTTCTCGCCGCTGGCCGTGGCCAGTTCACGAAACAGCCGCAGGCTTTCTTCCGCTTCGGTGCGATCCATTTTGTGCAGGGCAAACCCCGCATGCACAATGATGTAATCGCCGACTTCCACCGGTTCGGGGAGAAGCATGTCAGAGACGGAAAGACAGGTCGGCCCGTTGCCGACTGTTGCTCTGAGCATGCCATTTTCGCGTTTTTCAATGACTTTTGCCGGGATAGCCAGACACATGAGTCCCTCCATAAAGCCAGGTTGGGTTATGCGTCACTGCTCTGTGTAAGTTCGGCAATGCAATGACGCGCGGCAGTCAGGTACGCATTGAAGCGTGTTTGCAGCGGCATGGAAAGCTCCATGTACCAACTTGTAACATCGTAGGGCTCCATGCCAAGGATGGTCAAATCCGGCGCATGCCCTGCACGACGTTCGCAGACGCTCAGAGCCTCAAGCAGGCCCATGTCATGCAGGGAAAGGCCGCCAAAAGACTCATCCAGCAGATCCGCGCGGGTAAGCCGGCGGATGGTGCCGCAGGGGCTGCCCATCTTTACGGCGTCAAGCACCAGCAAGCGTTTTGCACGCAGCAGGGGGTCGACAAGATCCTGCGTGAACGTACCTGCGTCCAGCAGGGTTATGCCGGCTGGCCAGGATTCCTCAAGCAAGGCCTGGACAGCCCAAACGCCGAGTCCGTCGTCAGCGCGCAGCAGATTGCCGACGCCAAGCACCAGCAGTGCATCCATGCGGTATTCCCTTTTTGTTCAGAAAGCCTTTCCGTGTCACGCTCTGGATCGCGCTCACAAAGAGGGGGAGTTTGCGCCCGCCGGTTCTGCATGCAAAACGCGGCACCTCCCTGTGCTGTGCGCGGGCAGTGCGCTTAAGGAAAAGCGTGCTCGAGCGTCATCATGCATCCTATTGGCCCCATTCGGCAAGGCCTTATGATGCTGTTGCCCGCTGAGGGGGCACATTACCTCAACATGGCAGGATACTAAAGACGCGTTTTACTGCCATGGGCATGTTGACACCGGATCGGCCACAGTGCCGGAACGTCTGGGACGCTGTTGCTGCCAGAAGAAAGAACAATTTTTTAACATGCGCTGCATTCTGGTGCAGCCCGAAGGGGCGTTTTCCGGCCGGTCTGCCTCCTTTGAATCTCCTGGCAGCGCACCAGCACGGAGCCCCTTCATACAAAAGAGCCCCGCCGAACATAGTCCGGCGGGGCAGAGAAGCAAGAACTTACTTTTCTGCTTCAAGAGGAACTGTTCTGAAGAACGTCTGACCGCGCCTTACAATTTGCAGCATGACCGCGCCGCGCTTTGCCGCGTCTCCGCGGATGACGTCTGCCAGATCGTTGACCGTGCGCAGAGGAATGAGGTTGGCCGTCAGGAGGATGTCCCCTTCGCGCAGGCCGGCTTCTGCAGCAGCCTTGCCAGAAGCAAGGTGGACAACCAACAGGCCCTGTCCGGGCTTGACCCCGGCGCTGGCGGCTTCTTCAGCCGTCAGAGCACGGACGGAGAGACCCAGCGAAGGCGTAACCTGCCGGTCGGTGTCGCCACTTGAACCGGATCCCTTTGAACCGCGTTCGCCAAGCTTCACACGCAGCACCTGTTCCTTGCCGCCACGCCAGATAGTCAGCTTGACGGTAGCGCCGGGCTTTTGATCGGCGACGAGGCGCAACAGTTCAGAAGAGTTTTCAACCGTCTTCCCGTTGATGGCCAGGACGACGTCGCCAGGCTGCATGCCGGCCTTTTCGGCGGGCTCGCCGGGGATAACATCGCCGATCAGCACGCCACGGGAGTTCTCAAGGCCGAGTGCCTTGGCGGTGTTCGCGTCCACTTCCTGAATGGTCACACCAAGCCAGCCGCGGCTGACGCGCTTGTCGCTCTTGAGCTGCTCGACAATCCGCTTGGCCATGTTGCTGGGGATGGCAAAGCCAATGCCCTGGCCGCTGGCGATGATGGCGGTGTTGATGCCGATGACCTTGCCGTCCAGGTTGATGAGCGGACCTCCGCTGTTGCCTGGATTGATGGAGGCGTCGGTTTGCAGGAAATTGTCATAGGGGCCGGACTGGATATCTCTGCCCTTGGCGCTCAGGATGCCCTGGGTGACCGTATGGCCGAGGCCGAACGGATTGCCAATGGCCAGCAGCCATTCCCCCACTTCGGCCTTGTCGGAATCGCCGAATTCAAGATAGGGCAGAATGAGCTTGGCGTCGACTTTCAAAAGCGCAAGATCCGTGTCGGGGTCCGTACCGATCACGCGGGCACGCAGGGCTTCCTCTTTGTCAGAGCCCTGGAAGCTCACGCGCACGACGTCCGCGCCTTCCACAACATGGTTGTTGGTCACAATATAACCGTCTGCCGAAATGATGAACCCTGTGCCAAGGGCGCGCTGCATGCGCGGTTGAGCCCCCCGGCCTTCAAAAGGTTCAAAGAAGTGCTCAAACCCCGGAGGAAGGTTGCGGAACATGTCGGAGGGGAACCCCGGCATTCCTCGGGAAGCGACCTTTTTTTCCGTGCTGATGTTGACTACGGCTTTTGTCGCCGTCTTGACCAGCGGCACAAAGTCCGGGAGTTGGGCGGCCATGGACGTTGCGCACAGGCACAGCGCCAGCGCAGCGGATCCTATGGCAGTCAGGAAACTTTTCTTTAGCATGATTGGCTCCTTGAGAGGCGTGGAACCCGGAAGTTGTCCCACGCAATCGGATTCTGCAGAAGAAGTTAGCGATAAGATAACGCGCCGGGGCCTGAAGTAAAGGGGCCCCCGGAGAAGAATGCCTGATTTTTTATGAGAGCGCACCGGATGTTGCCGTAACAGCCGGCAGGAAGGACTCGGCGCACGGAGTGCGCCGAGCGTCGGGATCAGTCTTGTTCTTTATTGGTGCGGGTGTCTGCGGCAGAGCTTTCAAGCCCTGCCTGGACAGCAACGGCCACAAGCACAGGCCCTGCGAAGACGCCAACAGGGCCAAAGGCGGCGAGCCCGCAGAAGATGGAAAGAATAAGAACGATGAGCGTGGCGTCGATGCCTGTTTTGAGGAACAACGGTCTGAGAAGGTTATCTACGCTTGTCACCACAAGCATACACCAGAGTGCCGTGCCTACGGCCGCCGTTTTGGCGCCGGTAAACCACAGCCAGATGACGACGGGCAGCCATACCAGCGAAGTGCCGACAAACGGAATGGGGGCGACAAAGGTTGCCAGCAGCCCCCAGAAAGCGGGTTGCGGCACACCGGCCACACGGAACCCGAGACCGCACAGAAAGCCCTGAATCATGGCCACAAAGACAATGCCGACCATGACGCCCATGATGGCCTTGCGGATGGTATGGGTAAAACGGTCGTATACATCGATCGGAAGGCCGGACAGGCGCAAGCCAAATTCTCTGATCATGCGGCCCTGAATGGTGCACATGGCCGCCACCATGACAAAGATAAGCAGTACCAGCAGCGCGTTGAGCGCGCCCCCGGCAAGCCCGACACCGCTGGCAATGACCGTGCGGGCGGCACTGCCGGCAAGGCCGGCCACGGAAGAGAACAGCTGGCGCAGGCCGCCTTCAAGACCGGGGATATCCTTGAGCCAATCGTCGATGCTGGCGATCATCGCCTGGTTTTCCGGACGTTGCATCCATGAAGGATCGACAAGTTCGTCCAGAATGCGCAGCCCTGTCACGGCCTGTGGCATGACAAGCAGGGTGATGACGACGACGGGCAGTGCCGTGAGGACTGCCAGTCCCGCCGTGTAGAGGGTGGCAGGCCAGAGTCCCTTAAAGCGGGCTTTGAGCTTTAAGTACAAAGGATAGCTCACACAGGCAGTGCAGGCGGACATGAAGGTTGTAATGGGGTAGGGACGGAGCAGGAGAATCCAGGCTGCCAGGGCGATGCAGGCCAGCACGCGGGACAGTTGCGTAGGCTTGGGAGAAGGGGTGCTCATCAACAGGGATCCTATGAGGGAATTGAGGCATTCAAAAATGTTGCGGTAAGATTGTGTCGGCTGTCGACTCCGGATTCACCGCACAAGGCGCTGCAGCTCGATGCCCTGTACAGCCTGTCTTCTGGGCCGCTCCAGTTCCGGAGCGGCCGTAAAAGCAGGCCGTCAAGGCATCGGGCATTGTTGTACGGAAGACGGACAGGTGAAAGCGTATCTGTAAGTTGCGGTCCTGTCCAGAGGTCTATGCTGTTTCCATCCTGTCAGAATAGCGGGCAAATATCAGTCCGCCGGATCAGGCCCTGTTCCTGTAAGCTTGATATGGTAACGCTGCGCCTTGCGCACTACGGTTGACTGGCTGACCTTGAGCCGTTCGGCCGCCTTGTATGTGCTGCCTGTTTCACTAAGCGCCACCATGATCATTGTGCGCTCAAGCTCGGCCACGGCTTCAGGAAGAGAACGCAGCTGGGGCGGCGGAGGCGTCTCGGGCAGAGAGGGCTGAAGATATTCTGGAAGATCCACAGGCATGATGAGAGTATTTTCACTCATGGTGGCGAGTGAATAGACGATGGCGCGCAGCTCGCGCACATTGCCCGGCCATGAATAGGTGAGGAAGCAGTTGAGCACGGCAGGATCAAACGCCTTTGTCAGGTTGTTTTTGGCGCAGATCTCGTTGAGGAAATACATCGCAAGAATGGGGATGTCGTCCACCCTCTGGCGCAGCGGCGGGATTTCAAGGGTCAGCACGCGGAGACGGTAGAAGAGGTCTTCGCGGAACTGCCCTGCGGACACCATGTCTGCAAGTTTGCGGTTTGTGGCTGCAAGCACGCGCGCGTCAGACGTGATGGGGCGGGTGCCGCCCACACGCAGGAAGGGATGACCGTCAAGAACCTGAAGAAGTTTTGCCTGCACCGACATGGGAAGTTCGCCGATTTCGTCAAGCAGGATAGTGCCCTTATGGGCCAGCTCGAACATGCCGGGCTTGCCGGTGTTGGCCGCGCCTGTAAAGGCGCCTTTTTCGTAGCCGAACAGCTCCGATTCGACCAGCGAGGGAGGAATGGCGCCGCAGTTGACCGCGATGAACGGGCCGGACGAGCGGGCGCTTTGATCGTGAATGGCCTTGGCGGCCAGCGTCTTGCCGGTGCCTGTTTCGCCTTCGATAAGTGTGATGGCTTCTGTTCGGGCTGCCTTGGTCACGTCACGGCGCAGGCGGAGCAGGGCGGCGCTGTTGCCCACAAAACACGACGCGTTGCCGTCTTCCAGGCTTTGCAGGCGCTCCTTGTAGCTTTGTGTCTCCATCTCAAGATCGGTGAGCTTGCGCTGGAGAGATTCAAGCTCGGTCATGTCGCGTATGGAGGCGATGACGCGCCAGACGTTGCCGTTCTCGTCAAAAATGGGCGTACTGGTATTCAGGCAGCGTTTGCCGTTGGCGTAGTCGTCAAACATGGTCACCGGGCGCTTTTCCGTCAGTGCGCGCAAGGTGACGCAAGTCTCGAAGCGGCCGCCGCGCATGGGTTCTGTGACGTGGTGGCCGATGACCTCTTCGGCTTTGAGTCCGGCGATGCGCTCTGCCGCTTTGTTGATGCGCACGGTGACGCCGTTGGCGTCGATGACCCATATGCCGTCGTGGATGGAGTCAAGCAGCACATTGAGTTCCTGCCAGGGCAGGGCCGCACCACTGTTGATGCGGGCCGGATCCACCTCGGTCATTGTCAAAACCCGCACAGCCTTGGGCGCATGTGCCATCAGCCGCCAGTGTACAATATAGATCTTGCCGAGCCGCTGGTAGGCAATGAACGTATCTTCCAGAGTATCCGCCGCGGGCAGGGAGAGGTTTTCAAAGCCGCATTCGCGCAGCAAGTCTAAAAAAGCGCCAGAGTCTCTTTGGCCGGGATGGATGCGGAGAATGGCGGCAAGCGGCGCGTTGGCGTACATCAGCTGCCACGTTTCCCCTAGGCAGACGCCTGCGGCAATGAGATCGGCGCGATCAATGAGTCGTGCGTAGTCTGGAGTGCTCATAGTGTGACCCGATGCAATGTTGACTCGTAATGCAAAAATGAATCGTGTTACATCACCTGATTACGGTGTGTTAAATCAAAAATGACTTGCCACGTAAAGACCCTAAAAGATGTTTTTTGTAATACAGTGAAAATATTG
>DVMI01000008.1 GCA_018715085.1 Candidatus Avidesulfovibrio excrementigallinarum
AAGGCTGCCAAGGAAGACATCAAGGTTATTTCTTTGTGGAACTTTGCCGTTGCGCACAAGGATCTGTCTGAAGATCTCGTCTATCAGATCACCAAGACGACCTTTGAAGTGCTGCCTCAGCTCGCCAACGCGGTCAAGGATATGGCTCTGACCAAGCCCGAAGACATTCTGTACAGCAGCGTTCCGCTGCATAAGGGCGCCATCAGATACTATCGCGAAATCGGCCTGAACATTCCCGACAAGCTGATCCCCGCTGAAGCGAAGTAAGATTCTTTCCGCGCCGGGGCCTGGCGCCCCGGCGCAGCCTCAAGAACCATCAGGAGACAGCCATGAGCACCTTGCCCGATGAACAAACTTTGGAAACCCTCAGCGAGGAGGGGTACTGTTCCCGAAAACCCTCCGGCGTCCTCAAGTATCTGTACTATGCCATCGGCCTTTGTATGGCGTTGTTTCATATCTGGTTCTTGGGGTACAGCTCAATGGAGCCGTGGGCGCTTTACTACTCCCACATCTGCTTCGGGGTCGTGCTAGCGTATTTTCTCTACCCCTTCTCACGGCACTCAAACAAAAACATGCCCACGGTGTGCGACTGGATCTGCATGCTGCTGGCGGCTTCAGCCTGCATCTATTTCATCATCGAACTGGATACTATCATTTACCGGGTGGGGGTTGCCCCCACAAATCTTGACCTGTTCTTCTCAACAATCATCGTCGTGCTCATTCTTGAAATGACCCGGCGCACAAACGGCTGGATTCTGCCGGCCATTGCAATCCTCTTCATTGCCTATGCGCTGCTCGGCAAATATCTGCCCTACAGCTTCGGCGGACACCGCGGCTACAGCTTTGCCCGCGTGTTCAGCTATATTACAGGGATGGACGGTATCTTATCCACGCCTCTGGCAACATCGGCCTCCTTCGTGTTCCTGTTCTTCCTGTTCAGCGCCTTTCTTGCCAGCACAGGCGCAGGCCAGTTCTTCATTGACATCGCCATGGCCGTAGCCGGCGGCAGACGCGGCGGACCGGCCAAGGTGGCGGTCATCGGCAGCGCCCTGTTCGGCACCATCTCCGGCAACTCGGCTGCCAACGTGGTGGCTTCCGGCACGTTCACCATCCCCATGATGATCAAGGTGGGCTACTCGCCCCGGTTTGCCTCTGCCGTAGAAGCCGTGGCCTCTACCGGCGGACAGATGACGCCGCCCATTCTTGGTGCTGCGGCCTTCATCATCGCAGAGCTGACCGGAACGCCTTATCTTGACGTTGCTCTTGCCACTGTCATTCCGGCCATCTTGTACTTTGTTTCCATCTTCTACATGATCGACCTCGAAGCCTATAAGGAAGGGCTGCATGGCTATGCCAAAAGCGAGCTTCCCGACGCCCGCAAGGTCCTGATGGAAAAAGGCCATCTGGTCATCCCCATTTTTGTGCTCATCTTCGTGCTTGTCGGTCTGAACGCCTCGGTCATCAAGGCGGCCATCTGGGCCATCTATTCGACGATTCTGTGCACATTCCTGCGCAAGAGCACCCGTCTGACGCCTGAACAGTTCGTTGCCGGCTTTGCCGACGGCGCCAAGCAGGCTGTCGGGCTCATTGCGGCCTGCGCGACTGCGGGCATCATCATCGGCGTTTTGAACCTGACCGGTACCGGTCTGAAATTTGCCAGCGGCATCATTGCGCTTTCCGGCGGCATTCTGCCTGTGGCCCTTGTGCTGACCATGGCCTCGGCCCTCATCCTCGGCATGGGCCTGCCCACGGCAGCGGCCTATCTTATCTGCGCGGCCGTCATCGTGCCTGCGCTGACCGGCCTTGGCGTGCCTGCGCTGACCGGCCACCTGTTCATCTTCTACTTTGCCTGCCTGTCCGCAATCACCCCGCCTGTGGCGCTGGCCGCGTTTACGGCCGCCTCACTTGGCAAGACAAGGCCCATGGGCGTTGCCCTGACCGCCGTGCGTCTTGGCATTGTGGCCTTTATTGTTCCGTTCATGTTTGTGTACGCGCCGTCGCTGCTCTGGCAGGGCAGCCTGCCAGAAATTCTGGGCACTCTTGTTTCCTCCTTGTGCGGCGTGTTCTTCCTCGGCTCCGCCCTGCAGGGCGTTTTCCGGGATCGTCCGCTCAACATGGGCCAGCGCGGCCTGTTCCTGCTGGGCTCGCTGGCGCTGATCCAGCCGGGCCTCCTTACAGACCTCATCGGTGTCGGCCTTGTGGCTCTGGCGCTGATCTGGCAGTGGTTCAGCCTGCGGCATCAGGCCTGACACGGCAATCCAGCAACCTTTTTTAACCAGATAAACCGGAGAATCATGATGGCTGATACCTCACATTCCCTGCTGTTCCTTTCCCAGCGCGAAGTTATTGAAGCGGGCGTCCTGAACATGGATCAGGTTGTGCCGCTGATGGAAAAAGTCTACGGGCTCCACTGGCGCGGCGAAACCGTGCTGCCCAACAAGGGCGTCATCCGCTGGGGCGGCGTGGAAACAGAATGGGAAAAGGGCCGCATCAACGCCCTGCCCGGTTGGATTGGCGGCGACATCCGCACTGCGGGCATCAAATGGATTGCCGTTTCTCCTGAAGGCGTCCGCGCGCCTGGCATGCCCAAAGTGGCCGCCCTTGTCATCATCAACGACCCTGTCACGCTCTACCCTGTGGCCGTCATGGACGGCGTGCTGCTCAGTGCCATCCGCACCGGCGCAAACATGGGTGCTGCCGCACTGCATCTGGCCAAAAAAGACACCCGCTCCATCGCCATCGTCGGCGCAGGTTTTCAGGGCCGTACGCAGCTTATGGCGCTGCTCGTCGCCCGTCCCCAGGCAAAAAACATCCGCGTGTACGACGTCAACCCGGCGCAGGCGGCCAACTTTGCCGAAAATATGAAAAAGCGCACGGGCAGAGACATCACCGTCTGCGCTACCGTTGATGAAACCGTAAAGGGTGCGGACATTGTGGTCACGGCCACGGGCAGCTCCGAACCGCTTCTGCTGAAGCGCCATCTTGAACCGGGCATGCTGTACATTCACGTCGGCGGCAACGAGTGCGAATACGATGTCATTTCCAGCGCGGACAAGCGCTACGTTGACGACTGGGAGCAGATCAAGCATCGTGACGTGTCCAGCCTTGCGCACATGTTCTTTGCCGGCCAGCTTACCGACAAGGACATCACCGCCGAGCTGGGGGCCGTGGTCGTAGGCGACAGACCCGGCCGGGAATCGGACAGCGAAATCATTTATGTGAACACGGTCGGCCTTGGCGTGCAGGACGTTGCCCTTGGCTCGCTCATTCTTGCCAACGCGAGGAAAAAAGGTCTTGGCACTACGGTCAAAATGTGGGACGAACCTTTTGTTCTCTAAGACCGTTTTACACTAAAACCGTTCTGGCGGTCCTTGGGACGGACATCTCCCGGCAGCGGAAAAATACCTTTTCGCCGCCGGGCGCGGCCGAAACATCGGGCAAGCAGCCTTCGTTTCCCTCCGTTCCCAGAACCGCCCGCCGGACATGACAGCGCCATGAGCGGTGCGGGTACAATCCTTTTGAGCCTGCGCCGCCCCGCGCTGACAAAAATTTTTCCGCTGCCGTCAGCGCAAAGGCGACACGGCTTATTTTAACGCTGGTTCGCGTCGCAACGCGCTCAAACCGGTATGCTCTGGAGAAGAAACAACACTCCTTCGGCATCCGTGGCGTGCAGCGTCGACACATCCCAGCGTTTTTACAGTTCAAAAGGCCCTACAAAACCTGCCGCACGGGGTTCGGCCCCGTCGGTTCAACGCACAGGATCGCATCATGCGCACAGAAAAAGACGCCCTTGGCGAAATGCAGCTGCCGGATGAGGCCTACTACGGCATACAGGCACTCCGTTCCCTGGCCAATTTTGACGCGACGGACAAGACCTTCAACGACTATCCTGCCGTAGTCCGCGCGCTGGCAGAAATCAAAAAGGCCTGCGCCCTTGCTAACCGGGATATCGGGGCTCTTGAGGCCCACAAGGCCGAAGCCATTGTGCAGGCCTGCGACGACATTCTTGCAGGCCGGATGCAGGGACAGTTCCCCGTGAACATCTGGCGCGGCGGCGGCACTTCCATCAACATGAACCTCAACGAGGTCATTGCAAACCGGGCCAACGAAATTCTTACCGGGCACAAAGGTTACGATCAGGTCCATCCCAATACGCATGTCAACATGTGCCAGTCATCCAACGACGTCTATCCCACGGCAGAGAACCTTGTTCTCTACCGCGAAATCGGACGCACGCTGGAGGGTGTGGCCAGGCTGGAAGCCAGCCTTGCCGAAAAGACCGAGGCCTTCAAGGATGTGGTTCGCCTGGGCCGGACCTGCCTTCAGGACGGTGTGCCCATGACGCTGGGCCAGGTGTTCTGCGGCTTCCATGGTGTCATACGGCGCGGGCGGATGCGCCTTGAGGCGCTGCGCGACGATTTCCGCACCGGCGTGCTTGGCGGCACGGTTGTCGGCACCGGCATCGGCGTGCTGCCCGGATATGTTGAAGCTGTGTACCCGCATTTGAGCGCCATCGTGGGCTTTGAAGTGCATCTTCCCGCCAACCCTGCCGGCAGCCCCATTGCCGACGCCGGGTTGTTTGATGCCATGCAGAACTCTGACGGTCTGATCGAGCTGTCTGCGGCGCTCAAGCTGCTGGCCTGCTCTGCGGGGAAAATTGCCAACGATCTCCGGTTGCTTTCCTCCGGTCCGCGTTCTGGCTTCAAGGAAATCCGTCTGCCTGCCGTGGCTCCGGGTTCCTCGATCATGCCGGGCAAAATCAACCCGTTCATGTGTGATCTTGTTGTCCAGATCATGCATCAGGTTGCGGCAAACGACTGGGCCATCACCATGAACAGTTCCATCAGCGATCTTGACCTTGCCTGCAATGCGACAGTCGGCTTCTTTGGCCTGTTGCAGTCTCTTGAAATGATTGGCAACGGTTTTGCGCTGTTCAGCGAAAAATGCGTTCAGGGCATTGTGGCCAACGAAGAGGTCTGCCGCCGCTATGCCGAAGAGTCGACATCGCTGGCAACGATTGTCAGCACGCTGTACGGCTACGAAATCGGCAGCAAGATCGCTAAGCTTGCCTATAAGGAAGGCATCACCTGCAAGGAAGCGGCGCTGCGCGAAAAGCTCATTCCTGCAGAGGCGGCAGAAGAACTTTTTGATGTCTACGCGCTTGCGCACCGGGAACAATGTGTCGCGCTTCTTAAAAAGTACGGATCAATGCGCACCATTGACTGACGCCTTCTGCGCAGCCCGCCAGGCGTTCCGGGGTATTGTACCGGCGCACGCCGCGCGGACACCGTGGCTCAGGGCGCTGCAGGCGAAGTGACGGACCGTCCTTTCCAAACGGAGCGCGTTCCGGATATGTCCGGACAGGCTCCCTCAGTGCACGGGGAAAGGTTCGGGCCCCCAACGATTCTTTTGCCTTTCGAGGAGATTGTCATGCGTAAGGAAACCGACGCACTCGGTGAAATGCTGTTGCCCGACGATGTCTATTACGGCATTCAGACGGAAAGAAACCGTCAGTGCCTTGACATCACCGATGACCCGATATCCAACTATCCTGCCTTCATCATTGCCATGTCGCAGGTCAAAAAAGCCTGCGCCATGACCAACAAGGAAATCGGCGCGCTTGATCCGGCCAAGGCTGACGCCATCATTCAGGCCTGCGACGAAATGGCCGCAGGCAAGTTCAACGCCGATTTTCCGCTGTGCATCTTCCGCGGTTCAGGGACGCCCCTCAACATGACCGCCAACGAAGTCCTTGCCAATCGTGCCAACGAAATCCTCACAGGACACAAGGGCTCCGATCAGGTGCATCCCAATACCCACGTCAACATGTGCCAGTCGTCCAACGACGTGGTGCCCACGGCCAAGGGCATTGCCATCTATAACGAGGTGGGCCGGGTCATTAAGGCTGCCGCCCATCTTGAAGCGGCGCTGGAAGCCAAGGCTGCGGAATTTGCCGACGTGGTCAAAATGGGGCGCACCTGCCTGCAGGACGCCGTGCCGATCACGCTGGGACAGGAATTTTCCGGGTATGCGGCCGGCATCCGGCGGAATCGCATCCTGCTCGAAAAAGAGCGGGAACGCTGGAACACGGGGGTGCTGGGCGCTACCGCCGTGGGCACGGGCATGGGGTGCATGCCCGGTTTTTCGGAACATATCTACAAGAACCTGTCGGCGGTCTGCGGCCGTGAAATCCGCCGTGACGCCAACCTGTTTGACGGGCTGCAGGCTTCTGATTCCTTCATCATCCTGCACGCGCACCTGCATGCGCTGGCCACCGTCGCCGCAAAATCGGCCCTTGACATCCGCCTCATGGGTTCCGGCCCGCGTGCAGGCTTCGCCGACATCACCATTCCCGCCGTGCAGCCCGGCTCTTCCATCATGCCCGGCAAAATCAACCCCGTCATGACCGAAGTGATGATCCTTGCCTGCCACCGTGTGGCCGGCAACCAGGCTGGCGTGGGCTTTGGTGCCTTCTCCGGCGAACTGGATCTCGGCCCGTCTTCGGCCGTGCCCATCCGCAGCATCCTCAACAGCGTGGACATCTTAAGCCGCAGCATGGTCCTGTTTGCCGACAAGTGCGTCAGCGGCATCACAGCCAATAAAGACAGGTGCTTCCACACGGCCGAGCGTTCCACTTCGCTTGCGACCATGGTCAGCGCGCTGTTTGGCTACAAGGTCGGCAGCCGCATCGCCAACCTGGCTTATGAGCAGGATATCACCTGCCGGGAGGCCGCACAAAACGAACAGCTCCTCTCTCCGGAAGCGGCCGACGATCTGTTCGATCTGCTGGCGCTGACCGACGTGAAGAAGACCGAAGCGCTGTTTGCCAAGTATTCCAGCATCCGCAACGTATAACCCCCTTTGCCTCCGAAGAGCGCCGGAGAGGGAGCCGGCGCTCTTCGGCCTTTCAGGAAAGCCCCCTGCAAGGTCCGGCATCCGGGCGGGTGCAATTGCCCATGCATCCGCCCGGACTTACACCATCCGGCATCATGCCGCACCGGCTTTCCTCTTGACGCGCCGCCCCTGCGAGGGTAAAGAACGTGTCTAAGAGGAAGATGAAACCGCCTTTGCGGCGCGCCAGGCTTCTGCAACGCCAGACGCGAGGCGCTGCCTGCCGGAAACGTCAGCACCCGGAAAACGGTTCAGCGCTGTTTGCGCTCAGGCAGGCGCCGCAAACGGGCAGCGGCGGGCGCATGCCATGTCCGTTACGGCATACGGTGCGCCCTGTGACTGGCAGCTGCGCAAAGGACGCCGTCCTTACCCCCTGGCGGCAGTTTTCTTCCCGGCCGCACACGGCAAATACAAGACGCTTTTACGGCTGGCCCCTGCTGTCTGCTCCGGTGGCAACAGGGCCCTCTCTTTGGACATGGAGCCATCCGGGATACGGCGAATGCCGTCCCCTGCACAAACACATCCCCCCCAAAAAAGGGCGACGGCGGTTTCCATGGCGGGTACAGTGATGGAGGCGAACATGGAACGGCAGGCGGAACCCGACGGTCTTTCCCAGAATCAGGGTATTTTCCTTCTTTTCTGCGTGTATCTCGCTTTTGGACTGAGCCCGCTGTACTGGAATCTCTTGCGCGGCGTCTCCGCGTTTGAACTGGTCTGCCACCGGACGCTGTGGAGCAGTCTGTTCGTTGCCCTGTATATGCTGGCCCGGGGACTTTTCCCGGCGTTTTTCCAGGCGCTGCGCGACCGGCGCGACCTGTTCTTCATCAGCCTGTGCAGTCTGATTCATTTGTTGAACTGGTGGATTTACATCTGGGCCGTCACCAACGACAAGCTTCTTGAAGCCAGCATGGGGCACTACATCGTCCCCATGATCAGCACTGTGCTGGGTTTTCTGTTTTTTAGCGAACGCCCCAGCATGCTGCAGTGGAAAGGCATTGTGTGCGCCGGCATCGGCGTGCTCATTCTGCTGGTCAATTACGGCGCCGTTCCATGGGTTTCGCTGGGGGTAGCCTCTTCTGCGGCGCTGTTCGCCTTTTTCCGCAAATACGCCAAGGTCAGCGCAGCGCCCGGCATGCTGCTGGAAATGCTGATCTCCGCGCCGCTGTTGTGGGGGTATCTGCTCTGGAAAGGCCTGACAGGGACCGGCCATTTTCTTGCCGGCGATCTGTCCATGGATCTTTTGCTCATCGGGTGCGGACTTGTCTCGGGCGTCCCGCAGATCGGGCTGACACTCGGCATCCGCAGCGTCCCCATGATCTCGCTGGGCGTCATGCAGTACATTCTGCCAACAACAGGCTTTCTGCTTGGCGTGTTTGTCATGCACGAGCCCATCCCACCCATGAAACTGCTGGTTTTTCTGTTCATCTGGGCAGGGGTGGCGCTCTATCTCATCGGCAAGTTCCGGCACCGCTGATGCCTCTGCCCCGCTGCCCCGCAGCGCGCCAGTTCCTTCATCCGCACCCTTGAACATTGCGGGGGGAAGCACCTGCAGTTGCCGCAGCGGCGTTCCCCTGTCCGGGAACTGCCGTTTCCGGACAGGGGTACCCTTTTGGCTCAGGCCTGCTGCTGCAGGCGGAACCGGCGCACAAGCCTGTGCCACGGCCACGCCCAGACCCAGTCCGTCAGCAACACCAGGCCACAGACAATGCCCCAGGCCCCGACCATGGTGACCAGCGTGTCCGACATGAAGTGTTCCCCGCGGATCACCTGATACAGCCCCATGGCAAGGCCATAGCCCAGCCCGAACAGCAGGCCTCCCCGGCTGGTCTGGCCGGGCCGGCGGGCAAAATACAGCATCATGAGGGCAAAGCCCCCCGAGGCGTGCCCGGCAGGGAAACACATGCCAGCAAGACGCCCGGGGCCGGAGTTGGCGGGATTGGCAGGCTCCAGGATTCGTTGCAGCTCGTATTCGCCCCCGAATTCCACAAGCTGGCTGGGACAGTACATGTTGGTGAACGATCGGGATCCCGCCAGAATGCAGGGCACCACAATCAGGGCCAGCAGCATGAGCACGCACCCCTTGCGACGCGCGCGCCAGGCGGGGTTGCGCACACTCCGGAGCAGCCCGAGTGCCCAGTAGGCGCCAAACACGACCAGCGCCGACTTGGGAGCGTTGTAAGCAATCTGCTTAAGCTGCGCGTGCAGCTCGCGCGACACCAGCCATGTGCCTGTCGTGTCGTCAAACAGCCAGCGCTGAAAGTCGATATCAGCGTCAGTAAACGTTTCCACAAGGCAGATCCCCGCAATCGCCAGAACCGACACCACCATATTCCACAGCAACGTCCGCCGGCGCGGAAACCCGCCCCCTTCGCTTACGGCCCGCGCCGCAAACCAGCCTTGGCTCATCGCCCTTGCCCCTGCGAAAGCGCCACAAGCCCAAGACCGGCTGTGGCCGGAGCCGCAGGCGCCCCCGGCATGCCGCCCTTGCCGCTATCCAGCCCGGCCATGACGGAGCGCTCCCGCAGCCTACCCTGTACAAACAGATCCTGCGTGGTCTGATACCCGGCAATGGCTTCTTTCAGCAATTGCTCCCGCAGGGGCGGCGTGGCCCCCTCAACAACAGGGGCGGCAAGCGGTTCGAGCATGACAAATCCATCCGGGGACACTCTGCCCAAGAGCTGATATGTGGCAATCCAGGCGCGGCCTTCCTCCGGGAGCATGCCCAGCACGCTGCGTCCCATAAATCCGGAGCAGTAGCTGAACCCCAGCAGATCAAACAGCGTCGGCGCCACGTCAATCTGACTGCACAGGGTATTGATGCTGCCGGGGGCAATGTTGGCGGGGCTGTAAATGAGGCAGGGGATGCGGTACCGCTCCACGGGCAAATCGGTTCGCCCCGCGCTGCCGTTGGTGTGATCAGCCACAATGACAAAAACCGTTTCGTCAAACCAGGGCTTTTCCGCCGCCATACGGAGAAACTCGCCTATGGCGTAGTCTGTATACTGCACCGCGCCGTGACGTCCTTCGCCGGAAGGAACGCTGACCTTGCCTTCAGGATATGTGTACGGCCTGTGATTGGAGGTTGTCAGCACAAACTGGTAGAAGGGCTCGTTGCGGGCATAGGCGGCGTCGGCTTCCCGCAGGACTGTGCGGTACAGATCTTCATCACAAACGCCCCAGGCGTTGCTGAAGGTGACTTCCTCATCCGGAATGGACGCCCGATCCACCACGCGGTAGCCGTTGCCCTCAAAAAACGCGTTCATGTTGTCAAAATACCCGTATCCTCCATAGATGAAGCTCGTATCGTAACCGTACTGGCGGAACACGCTCCCTGTGCAGAAAAGTTGCCGTGAGCCGCCAGGCCTGCGCACGATGGACGAGCCTGGCGTGGGCGGAACAGCCAGCGTCAGCGCCTCAATGCCGCGCACGGTGCGCGTCCCCGTGGCAAGCATGCCCTCAAAGCGCAGGCTGCGGGACGCCACGGCGTTCAAGTACGGCGTGTTGGGGCCAAGCAGCCCCTTGCCAAGGCTTTCAACAACAATCTGGATGACATTGAGCCGGCGCTCGGGGCGCGAAGCCTCAATCCAGCGCCGCCATTCCCCAGGTGCGTCACTGACAAACTGGGCTTCAGGCGCAGCCAGCCCGCGACGCAGTGTCTCCATGGCTTCATGCCTGTCCATCAGCGGATAAAACTGTCTGTAATCCAGCTGGTTGTTGCGGTAGGCAGAAAACAGAGACCAGACGCCGTTGGAGGCAATTTCGCGCGTGTACACGTTTGTTTCGCCGGCGGCAAACGGACTGTAAAACCAGGTCAGCGCCGCCAGGATCATCCAGGCTGCCGCCCCGCGGCGCAGCGAAGGCGAAGGCCCGCGCAGCGCGGCCTGCAACGGCCGCAGCAGCAACACGCTCAAAAGTCCCGCGCCGGCAAGGATGGACGCGATCAGCGGAATCACAGGATACGATTCAAAAATGTTCCTGACGACCTCTGTCGTATAAATCAGGTAATCGACGGCAATAAAGTTAAACCGGCTGGCAAACTCGTTCCAGAACAGGGCTTCCGCCACGGCGGTAAACAGAAATATTGCCAGGTACAGTGCAAACAGCGTACAACAGGTCATCCGCCATACCGGGCCGGACGTCCGCGGCATAAAGAGCAGCAGGGCAAACGGCAGCGCCATGAGGACAAACACGGGCAGGTCGTTGGCAACGCCGCCAAGCAGCATCGCGGGCAGGTCAAGCCAGCTGTCAAACGACGCGCTGCCGGCCGCAAGCATAAGCCCCCCGCGGACAATCAGATTGATCAGCAAAAACACCGCGCACAGGCGGAATAGAAGACGGACGCGAACATTGTGAGACATAGGACACTCTCCACAGCAAAAAAATGCGGACGCGCCTCTTGTAGCCCCCTCTTGGTAACGGTGCGGTCACAGGACGTAACAA
Organism: Candidatus Avidesulfovibrio excrementigallinarum; assembly: GCA_018715085.1. Taxonomy (GTDB): domain Bacteria; phylum Desulfobacterota; class Desulfovibrionia; order Desulfovibrionales; family Desulfovibrionaceae; genus Avidesulfovibrio; species Avidesulfovibrio excrementigallinarum. The sequence continues at coordinate 11,332 of DVMI01000008.1, forward strand.
AATGTAACCATGCGAGGTCGCAGCGGACCTCTGCGGGCAGGATGTGCTATTGCTCCGTCTGCGGGACTGACCTTTGGACGTCGCGCCTGCGCGTCCTGTCAGAACGCCCTGTCCCTGCCACGGAGCTGCCCTATGCGCCCTATTTTGATTATTGACGACGACACGGAACTGTGTTCCCTGCTCCGGGACTATCTTGCCCTTGAAGGCTTTGCCTGCGACGTTGCCCATACCGGCACGGAGGGGCTGAAAAAGCTGGCCGCGCCCACGGCCGAGCTGGTCATTCTTGACGTGATGCTTCCCGAAAAAAACGGCTTTGAGGTCCTTGCCGAACTGCGCGCCCTGCCTGCAAGCCGGCATCTGCCCGTCATCATGCTCACGGCACGGGGCGACGATGTGGATCGGGTTGTGGGCCTTGAAATGGGCGCTGACGACTATTTGCCCAAGCCGTTCAACCCCCGGGAGCTGCTGGCCCGCATCCGGGCCGTGCTGCGCCGCGCAACCCCTCCTGCCGGGCAGCCGCCCGCGCCGGTTGTCGACGTCCGCCTGGATGAAGGCGCCATGAGGGCGTATATTCAGGGACGCAGCGTTGCCCTGACAGGCCAGGAATGCCGCCTGCTCAAACTGCTTCTGGCCACTCCCGGCGAGCTTGTCCCGCGTGAGCGCCTGTACAGGGAAGTCTTCGGCCGTGCGCCCATGCCGTTTGAACGCGGTCTCGACATGCAGGTCAGCCGCCTCAGAAAAAAACTGGGGCGGACGGACAACGGGTCTGAACGGATCCTTGCCGTGCGCGGCGAAGGCTATCTGTATGTTCTTGAAGGGCAGAAGACGCCGCCAGCCGCCCCGCAGGCCCGTGACGGGCGTCACATCCCGGACATGGCCTGAGACGGCGTTGCCGGGATACGGCTGACGGACCCATGCGCGGCGCCTTTGCCGCACGCCGGCGCGGCAGGCCGTTTCCGGCGTCCCGTCTGCCAGCCGCGCGCCCGGCGGACAAGGCCGTTGCCCTGTATTCCGGCAGGGGACGTCTCTTCTGCCATGACCAATCCGTCTCTGCGGGCACGCGCCCCGGAGAATCCCCCGGCAGCACAGGACGGACACGCGCTTCAGGCGCACTGCCCCGCGCCCCGCAAGTGCTGCCCGGCCTGAAGGCCGCAGGCACAAAACGCAAAAGGAAACCCAATGAAGCCCTTGCGCCGCAGTCTTGCCAGGCGGTGGCAGGATATGCCGCTGTTCTGGAAAATTTACCTGATCACGCTGCTCTTCACAGCGTCCATCGTCACGGTCGGCGAAATCGGCGAGGAACTTCTGGCCAATCTGCTCTATGGGCTGGAAGATCTTTCGGAAAGTGAAGAATTTTTTGTGTGGACGGTCGTCACAATCCTGCCGACCGTGCTTGGAAGCTATCTGCTGGCGCGCCAGCTTGCCGATCCTCTGCGCCGCCTCACCTGTGCTGCCTCGCAGCTTTCAGACGGCGATCTTACGGCGCGGGGCGCCACGCAGGATGCCGTCAGAGGGGACGAAATCGGCGAGCTGACGCGCACGTTCAACTATATGGCCACGCATTTCGAGCACGAATTCAACAACGAGCGCCGGCTGCTCGCCGACATTTCCCACGAGCTGCGTTCTCCTCTGACCCGCATGAGCCTGGCTGTCGCGCTGCTGCGCCGCCAGGCCTCTTCGCGGCAGGCGGTCTATCTCGACAGGCTGGAGATGGAGTCGGAGCGTATGAACGCGCTGATTGCCCATCTGCTTGATTACGCGCGACGGGAACTGGAAACCATGCGGCCCAGCGCCTTCGACCTGTGCGACATCGTGCGCGACGTGGCCAGGGACGCCAGTTTTGAAGGCATGGATGAAGGCAAGACCCTACACCTTTCCCTGCCCGATTCGGCCAGGATGTTTGGCGATCCCGCCTTGCTGCGCCAGGCGCTGGACAATGTGATCCGCAACGCGCTGCGCTACACGCCGCCGGGCGCTTCGGTCGACGTGACGCTGAGCGTCCAGGACAGCGCCACTCCGCCACAGCTGTGCGTCCGCGTCAGAGATCACGGCAGCGGCGTGCCTGAATCGGCGCTGCGGGACATGTTCCGGCCGTTTTACCGGGTTGAAGCCGCCCGAAACCGCGACAGGGGCGGCGTCGGGCTGGGGCTTGCACTGGCCGAACAGGCTGTGCGGCTGCACCACGGACGCATCAGGGCCCGCAATGCCCACGAGGGCGGGCTTGAAGTTATCATCCGGCTGCCTCTCGTGCCCGGAGACGAAGAGGCGGATTCTGCCGCCCCTGCCACGTCCGGCAGGGCTTAAGCCGTCTTTTGTCAGCAGCGGGGCGGGATCCGGGCATGGATGGGCGCGTTTTCCCCAGCCGGCCCGGCCCAAACCTTCTCTGTCCGCTGTTGTTTTTTCGGCTGATCTGCGGCTCTGTCACGGTCTTCTGCTAAAAATCCGGCGCCTGCCCTCTTTCGTTCCTTGGCCGTCTATGCTACCTAGGCTCACAGACCTTGTGCATAAAAACGCCATGCAACAGGTTGGTTGAATACGCCGCACCATCTTCCCAACAGCGCCACTGCCACCAGGGCTCTTTACAGATGTTGCCAGTGAGGCAGCAGGCTGCCCGCGAGGAATAGAATCTATGAATCTGGCCTTCCGCTCGTTCACCCCCGAGGGAACTCTCCCGGCTTTTCCGGCTTCACCGGCCGCAAAAAGCGTTCTGTCTGCCGTGCTGGCCTGTACGCTGCTGGCCGGCGGCTGCGCAGTACAGCCGGCCCCTCCGCCCCCTGCCCCAAAAATAAATCACGCGGCTGCCGTTTTTGCCGAAGCGCCCGTTATCGTCGGGCCCATACTCATCCCCAAACCAAAGCCTGCGCCTGCGCCTGTCAAAAAAAAGCCGGCCGCTCCTGCCAAACCGGCCGTGCAGCAGAAAAAGCCGTCTGACGAGTCCCAGACGGCACAAACGCAGACCGTCTCCGCAGACAAGCACAAATCCCAGCAGCCATCCGCCGCACCTGTTCCAGCGCAGACGCAACAGATTGCGCAGCCGGTCATGCCCGGCGATCCGGCCGTGTCTGCCGGCGATCCGGCCTCTCCAGATGCGCCTTTCGGCCTGGCGCACGTTACGGATTTGGCCCGCAAGCTGGCTGCGGAGCCTTTCAGCGCGCCGCAGATGACGCTCCCCGACACGCTGCGCAAGATGAGTCACGAGCAGTGGAATCAGCTGCGCTTCCGCGACGAGAACACGCTGTGGCGCGGCGAGAACCTGCCGTTTGAAGTGCAGTTCTTCCATCCCGGCTCGGTCTACACCACGCCGGTCAAGATTTCCGTGGTGGAAAACGGCAAGGTGCAGCCCGTGGCCTTTTCGCCCGACATGTTCGCCATTGCCGATCCGGAACTGGTCACCGCGCTGCGCGAACTTCCTCTGGATTTTGCCGGACTGCGCCTGCTGTTCCCCCTGCATGGCGAAGCGCACAAGGACGAAGTGGCTTCATTTCTTGGGGCGACCTTCTTCCGCGCTCTCGGCCAGGACTGCGGATACGGCCTGTCCGCGCTGGGGCTGACGGTCGATACCGCCTCGGCCAGCGGGGAAGAAATCCCCTGGTTCCGCGAATTCTGGCTGGTCAAGCCGGCTCCGGGGGCCAGCACGCTCACGCTTTACGCGCTCATGGACTCCCCAAGCCAGACCGGAGCCTACACCTTCACGCTGACGCCAGGCGAAAAGACTCTCATGGACGTTCGCTGCACGCTGTTTGCGCGCAGCGGGGCCAAGTCCGGGCATAAGCTCGGCATAGCCCCCATGTCGAGCATGTTCCTTTCCGGCGGCGGCGTCAAAGAAGACGGCACGCCTATTCCCGAAATCCACAATTCCGACGGCCTGCTGCTGCGCGCCGACAACGGACAGTGGACCTGGACCCCGCTTGAAAATCCCAAGCGCCTTGCGTTCCACGCCTATGCCCTGCCCAACCCCCGCGGCTTCGGCCTTATGCAGCGCGACAACGTGGCCGGGCACTACTCGCTCCATCCGGCGGCCTATGATCTCCGGCCTTCGCTATGGGTCGAACCCCTGGGCGACTGGGGCGACGGCCACCTTGAACTGATTGAGATTCCCTCAAAAACCGAAATCCACAACAACATCATTGCGTTTTGGATTCCCGAATCGCCCCGGATTTTTGCCGCTGACGACGCGCAGGCAGGCGTTTCATACGCCTATCGCCTCTACTGGATGCAGGCCGGCGTCGCGCCGCACAGCCTTGGCCGCGTGGACGACACCCGCGCCACCATGAATGCCGAAGAGGGCACAGCCGACTTCACCGTGCATTTTGCCGGCGAAGAGATCAACGCAATCCCGGCAGACACGGGCTTGTCGTGTCCCGTCGAACTGCCGCCGGAAGCCGCACTCGTAGGAAAGCAGCTGACCAAGGATCCCGAAACCGGCGGCTGGACGCTGTCGTTCCAGGTCAAGCTGCCCAAGGAAGAAGGCCTGCTGAAAACGATTTTGCCGAACATGCGGCAGACACTGCCGCCCCTGCAGTTCCGCGCTGTGCTGAAACGTGGGGAAAACATTCCGGATCCGCTTACGGAAACCTGGCTTTTCGACTTGCAACGCTGAGGTATCCACCTTGCTGGTAAACGCTGAACTTCGTACCGACGAACACGCCCTGCGGGTCAGGGACAGGGTGCTGTTGTATGTGCGCGGCATGACCCTGCCCACGCCAGACACGCTGGATGTGGCTGCGGCAGCGCTGCGCCGTGTGGGGCCTGACGCCTCTACCGCCGAAGCCATGGACTGCCTGCGCGAGCTGCTGACCGAGCGCGGAGCGCTCCCCATCAAGCCCGACACCCGGGGCTGGCCCCTTATGGAACGGGGCATCATGGTGGCAGAAGAACTGGATCGAGCACCCTGGCTGACCGCCATCGTGCGCTTCCTGTTTGGCAAAAAAAAGTCCAAGGCCAAACCAAAAGGGACGCCGCATGACTGATTTTCACCAGGAATGGAAAAAGGCCGCCCACTCGCGCCGCAAAATCCTGATGCTGCTGACGGTGCTGCCGTCTGTGGGCGCAGCCTATCTGATGTACAGCATGATGCCGCACACGGCCAGCAACGCCATCGAAATCGGCCTGTGCGTGCTGTTTGCCATCCTTTTTGGCTGGATTTCCCTGGGGTTCTGGAGCGCCGTGGCCGGGGTCATCCTGCTTGTGCGCGGTGTCGACCGCTTCTCTCCGCTCCGGGATCTGCCGGACGATCTGCGCATTGATCCGGCCGCCAAGACGGCGCTTTTGTTCCCCGTCTACAACGAAGACGCCAAAAACGTCATGGCCGGGGTGCGCGCCATCTGGCGTTCCCTTGTCGCCACGGGACACAGCGATCAGTTTGACATCTTCATCATCAGCGACTCCACCTCTCCAGACGCCTGGATCGCAGAGGAAGAAGCCTGGCACCTGTTCTGCTGTGAAGAAAACGCCTTCAACAAGGTGTTCTACCGGCGCCGCAAAAAGAACACACGCCGCAAAAGCGGCAACGTGGCTGACTTCTGCCGCCGCTGGGGCAGACTGTACCGCTACATGATCGTTTTTGACGCCGACAGCCTGCTTACCGGTCCCTGCATGCTGCGCATGGTGCAGGCCATGGAAGCCAACCCCCGCTGCGGAATTTTGCAGACCATGCCGCAGCTCGTCAACGCGTCAAGCCTGTTCAGCCGCATGCAGCAGTTTGCAAGCCGCCTGTACGGGCCGGTCTTTGGCGCAGGCCTGCATTTCTGGCAGCTGGGCGACGCCCAGTTCTGGGGCCACAACGCCATCATCCGCGTTGATTTGTTCATGAAGCACTGCCAGCTGCCCATTCTGCCGGGCAAGCCCCCTCTGGGCGGCGAAATCTTCAGCCACGACATTGTGGAAGCGGCGCTCATGTGCCGTGCCGGGTATGAAGTCTGGCTGGCCTGGGATATGACAGGCACCTATGAAGAATGTCCGCCGTCCATGATCGACGAACTCATTCGCGCCCGGCGCTGGTGCCAGGGCAACCTGCAGCACGGAAGCCTTGTTTTTGCCAACGGCTTTGCTTCCATTCACAGGATGCTCTTCATCAACGGCATCATGTTCTATGCTTCGGCGCTGCTGTGGCTTGGCTATCTGATATGCAGCTCTGCCCAGGCTGTGGCCGAGGCCTTCATCCTGCCGGCCTACTTCCCGGATGCGCTGACCCTGTTCCCTGTGTGGCCCACGCTCTATTCCACCTGGACACTGCCTCTGCTGGGGTGCACGCTCATTCTGCTGTTCCTGCCCAAGCTGCTGACGCTCATCCTCGTCACGGCCCGCGGCGAAGCCTCTGACTTTGGCGGCTTCATACGGCTTGTCCTGAGCATTCTGGGCGAAATCATCCTTTCCACGCTCATGGCGCCGGTCCGGATGCTTGCGCACAGCACCTTCGTCATCTCGACCATTCTCGGCTGGGGCGTCGGCTGGAATCCCCAGAACCGTTCCGATCAGGGCACCTCCTGGGGCGACGCCATCCGGTTCCACTGGTGGCACTCGCTGCTGGGGCTCATCTGGGGCTGGTTCATGTGGCTTGTGAACCCCGGCTTTTTCTGGTGGCTTTCTCCCATTGTGACCGGCCTTGTCCTGGCCATTCCGCTCTCGGTCTGGACCAGCCGCGTCAGCTGGGGCAGGGCTGCCCGGCGCTGCGGCCTGTTCCTTGCGCCCGTGGAACTTGTGCCCCCGGCCGAACTGACCGTCATGCTCGACAAGCGGCACAGCCCCACGCCCTATACCCCCTTCGACATTCCCGAACGCTGCGGGTTCCTGCGCGCCGTCGTCATCCCCTATGTGCACTTCCTGCATCTGTCGCTGCTCAGGCACAAGCGCAAGCCCACGCCCGAACGCCTGGCGCGCTTTGATGCGCTCATCGACAAAGCGCTGCGCCTTGGCCCTGACAGCCTGTCAAAGGCCGATCGCATGAAAATCTTAAGCGATCCCGAACGGCTCCACGAGCTGCACAGAAAAGTCTGGGGGCTGGACGATTCTCCCCAGGCCATGGCCTGGGGCGTCTGCCGGACGCCCGAACCGCAAAACGCGCGCACCCATACCCTCTGATGCGCCTCTGCCAGACCAACGACTCCGGCGGCACCGTTGCCGCCGGAGAACCACAAAGGCCTCTCCGCCCATTATGGATTTCCGGCGAGGCCTTTGCCTGCCATGACGTCATCCCTGGCTGGCCTGCGCCGCCACCGCACCTGTTTGCAACAGGCAAAGGACGTGCTCAGGCTGCCGGTACAGGTGCAGGACCGGCCAGGCCCGCGCCATGCGTACCGCCATGCCGGTGCCACCGGCATGCGGCCGCCCTGCCCGGGGATGCCCCTCGGACTGTCATGCGGGACTGCTGCCATGCAGGCCCGTTTTCCCATACAACGTTCTAACGCGGATAATAAAAAAGCCTATGAAAAAGTTTACAGCCAGCCTCTTCGCCAGTCTGATGCTGGTGTTGTGCGCCTGTGTTGCCGTCCAGGCGGCGCCCCCGCTTGCCTCGGCCTCCCGCACAGTGGAACAGGATCGCGCGCTCATCGAAAAGCTGCAACACGACACTTTTTTGTACATGTGGGAGTATTCCTTCCCCTCGGGCATGGTTCGCGAAAGCAGCCGTGAATATCCCGACGGGCCTGCGGCCGTCGGCGGGACCGGTTTTGGCGTCGCAGCCCTTGTAGTGGCTGTCGAACGCGGCTGGGTCAGCCGGGAAGACGCCCTCAAGCGGCTTCTTACCCTGACGGACTTTCTTGCCAACCGCACCGACCGCAAAAAACTGCACGGCGCTTTTCCGCACTGGATTGACGGCAACACAGGCGCCACGCGCATTTTTGGCTCAGACGACATCGGCGCGGATCTTGTGGAAACGGCCTTTCTTATGGAAGGGCTGTTGATCGCCCGGGCTTACTTTGACGGTGACGGCGACGAGGCCACACTGCGCCAGCGGATCACCGAAATCTGGGAAGACATTGACTGGAACTGGTTCACCAACGGAGAAAACAACGGCCTGTACTGGCACTGGAGCGCCGAAACGGGCTTTACAAAAGGCATGAAGATCACCGGCTTCAACGAGGCCATGATCGCCTATGTGCTGGCCCTGTCCTCGCCGACCCATCCCATTGCCCCCGAAGCGCTGAAGGCCTGGTATTCGCCCGAAGAATACCAGAACCGCCATTACTACGGGCTCGACATCGAAGGCGCCATCATCTATACCGGGCCTCTGTTCATCATCCACTATTCCTTCATCGGGCTTGACCCGCGGGAACTGGCCGACAGCCACGTCACCAAAGGCTACTGGCCCCGCAACGTGACCCAGGCACTGATCAACCGGGCCTATTGCCTGTATCTTGCTCACTGGTCGACCAAATTCCACGACGGATTCTGGGGGCTGACCTCCTCTGAAACGCCCACCGGATACCTGTACAGCTCCCCCGTTTACGAATCGGCGACCGTGGCGCCTACGGCGGCGCTGGCTTCCATGCCGTATGTGCCGGAATACGCCATGCGCGTCCTGTGGGACATCCGCACGCATCATCCGTCCCTGTGGAGCCTGCACGGTCCCCGCGACGCTTACAGCCAGCGCGACGACTGGGCGTCGCCGTTCTATATCGCCATTGATCAGCTGCCCATTGTCTGCATGGTGGAAAATTATCGCTCGGGCCTGCTGTGGAAACTGTTCATGGGCATCCCGGAAATTCAGAAAGGGCTCAAGCGCGGCGGATTCAGTACGCCGCCGCTGACCACCGGATTCCCCCGGATGGTCGTTCCCTGCAAGCCGGGCATTGGCAAAAGCTGGGTTCCCGACGCCTGCGATCTGCGCCGGCATCCCGACACCGGCCACTATGCCGTCAGCTATGCCCGCGAACAGGGCGGCCCGGTGACCTTCACCCTCCAAAAGGAAGACGGCACCCTGCTCTTTCAGGAAAATCTCAACGTGGACGCCGGACATCACGAGCTGACGCTTCCGGATTCGCTCACCCCCGGCAGCGACATCCTGACACTGACCATGAAGGCAGGGCACGAAACCCACACTCTGCCCATACGGCTCAACTGACGCCGGCCGGCTTTGAACAATACGGGGCGCTGTCCCGTACCCCGCCGGGGGAGCACACTCCCCCGGCCCCCATTGTAAAAAGGCCCAGCCTGCGGCCTGCCGGCCGCCCCCATAAACCGGGCGTTTTTTCGTGCTTTGACACGCCAACAGGCCATGGCGCCCCTGCGCCGGGCCTCAATTCCACCGCCGGTCACCGGCAGAGGCCGTGCCGCTCTAAACGCCATCCGGCAAAACCTCAGCAAAAACGCCGCCAGGGCGGCCCTCCCCCCTGACCTTTCGATGGCATCACCGAAATTGCAGCAACCATTCCCCCGCAGAGGAGCGCAAATCATGTTTTCATTCAAACAATGTTCTCCCGGGCGCATCATCTGGCTGACACTCTGCAGTCTGTCGGCGGCGCTGTGGCTCTCTGAAATCTGGGAAGTCAAAAGACATCCCGAAGCATACGCCCCACTGTGGAGCGGTGAAGGCCCTGTGGCCGGACTGTGGTACTACGCTTCAGAACAGCTCTATATCCTGCATCTTGCTGCGCTGGCGCTCTGGTTCGGATGCGGCATGCTGCTTTCCCTGCACAAAAACCCGATCATCCGGAAACTGCTGCCCGCCCATGTTCTCCTGAGCGTGCTGTGGGTGCTTGTCTCCCTGTGTCAGCCCGAGTGACACAACCGTCCGCGTCCAAACGCCCTTCCGGTGCGGCGCACTGCCGCGCACGGCCCTGCCCCGGCATCCTCCGGCCTGCTCCCGCGACGCCCGGCCAGCGCACGGCAAGCTCCCTGGCGTGCGACGTCTTACGGCTCGCACCCACGCGGCCTGTATACCCAGCTGTGCCGTCCTCCCTGAGGAGCCGGTTCAGCGCTCCCTGAAAAGAGGCCGACTTCTGCCCTGCACAGGGGCAAACTCCTCCCGACGAGAGAGGTGCCTCAAACGCTGTGCAAGGGCGGCCCGCTCCCCCAGACGCGCGCAAAAAGCTCCCCAAAGGTGCGCGGCGGCTCGCGCCGTCAACGGCCTCACACGCACGAGAGAGAAAAAATAAGAGAAAGAATGCTAGGGGGCTCCCCTCCCCGGGAACGGCCGGATTTTCCCTGCGCGTTCCCGCCAGCACCTCTTTCACCGCTCCGCAGAACAGACTGGCTTCTCACTCCCGGCTGTCTTCTCCAGCACAGTGCCACAGCGATCGTCTCTTGAATTCTGGCCGCCGACTCTTGTTGCTGCGCGCCCCTTACAGGAACAAGACTGGAGGAACACACGTCAGAAAGGAAGCGGCGTGCCCCAAAGCGCACCTTTCCTCCATGGCGTGCCGTGCTGCCGTGACGGCATCCAGACCGTTTTTTTGAACGGTGATAAACCGGGTAGTCACGCAAGCGGTTTCATGATTAGATGGAGACGGCCCCGGTATTCATCGGGGCAATCCCAAAGTCGTATTGCACACCAGCATCCCGGACGGCGCCTTGTCCGGATGGCCAGCGAACAACAGGGGATCGCCTGCCATGTATCTCAGGGAGAAAGGTCAGCTCATTCTGCGGGTTCTGCATCTTGTCGCCATCTCGTCCTGGATGGGCAGTGTTCTGTGCGTGCTCTGCCTTGTGCATCTGGCTCCCATGGCCGGCACGGACGACGAGCTTTTTGGCATACTCAGAGCCTCTGTCATCATCAATCAATACATTCTTGTGCCTGTGGGCGCCTTCGGGACCTTCTTCACCGGACTGGCCTACTCCATGTGCACGCACCGGGGGTTCTTCCGCTACACCTGGATTGCCTGCAAATGGATCATCACCATGGGCATGGTGCTGTTTGGGATCGTGTATCTGGGGCCGTGGGCCGGTCAGGAACTCGATGCCGTCTATCAACACGGTCTGGCGGCCTACGCCCGTCCGGAGATTGCGGCCCAGCACGCCCGAAGGGAACTTGCGTGCATCGTGTATGCGGTGCTGCTGCTGTTCTCCACCGCACTGTCAGTGTTCAGACCGTGGGAGCGTCCGGCGGCCGTCATTCGCAGATAGTAGCCTGTGTGCCAGCCAGCCTTCTCAACAGGTGGGAAAGTTCGCACAGCGTGAAAGGCGGTTCCGTGACAGACCGGCGGCAGCCTCCCTCCAGCCAGGCGCTGTCGCCCTTGACATGTACAAGAAACGGCACATGGCGGCCATTTGGCGGCAACGCCTCCGGATAAGGGATGTCGCTGCTGTGATCGCCCCAGAGAATCAGGAGCGTCCCTTCCGGCAGGCGGGCGTACATGTCGGCAAGGCAGGTGTCGACATAGCGCAGCGACGCGGCATACCGGGCAAACAGCCCTTTTCCCAGGCCAAACGGCGGCCAGGGATCCATGAAGGGAATATGGCTGCTCATGGTCACCACAAAGACAGCCTGTCCCCTGCCCTGCTCCATATAGCGGACAGCGGCATCCAGCACCTGCCCGTCCGCCACCTGTTCCATGGTCAGGTTGCTGATCGGGTACCCTGCCCGGACAAGCTCTTCCTTGAAAAACGTCTGACAAAACCCCATGCGCGCATAGGCCCCCCGGAGATTGAACAGGTTGCCTTCCAACCCGTGAAAGGCCGCCGGATGTCTTTCGGCCAAGAGGTGCACCACGCTGTCGGGATAGTCCCTGATATAGGAATAGTACATGACGTTTTGTTCGGCGATGCGGCCGTTCAAAAGCTCATAGTCGGAATTGGCCGATCCGACCTTGTGCGGCGCGAAGGCCCTGATCACAAGCGAAGACGGCAGCAGCGTCTCAAGAAACGGCATGACGGGCTGCTTGTTGAACCGCATGGAAAGCGCCGCAAAATCCAGGCTTTCCACCTGAATCATGACAAGACGCCCACACCGGGAAGGAAGGGGCAGGCCGTTCCAGGTTGCAGCCTGTTCCGGATGCTCCAGCACAAAACGCGCGTGCGGATCCGGACAGGTCTTTTCCGCATAAATGAGACTGGTGTCCCGGTATACTCCGCTGAGCCATTCCCCCATCCAGGTGGCCAGGTATCCAAGATGCCTGACGGACTCGCGGGTCCCGTCCTGGGTGCGGCGGTCAATGGCCGTGCGGTGGACGCTTTCCCCGGTCCAAAGACTGAGTATTCCCGTTCTGCCATGTCCCCAGAAGATCAGAGTGGACAACACCATAAGGCACAGCAGCGCGACCACGCGCCGCATCTGCCATATGGGGGGCATGTCTGCATGCGGCCGGGCCGAAAGCCACAGAAATCCAATTTTCATGCAGCCGGTGACAGCCAGAACAAGGATCACGTCCGCCTTCATGAACGTGAACACCGAGTTGCCAAGGTAGGACAACCCCTGCATGGAATGATAGATGGTGGACAGCGTCAGCGTGTTGTAAAAAAAGCTGCCGTAATGCAGCACGATGGAGCTGACGAACGTCTGCCCCGTCACAAAGATCAGATAGGCCCCGCGCGAAAGCAGCGCCAGGGCAAGCGGAGCAAGAAAGTCAAGAAGCAGCAGCGGCCCGGTCGCCACATCCCCAAAACTTTCCGGAGCCAGCCTGTGCGTGATGGAAAGGGTTTGTACAGCGAGCGCTTCCAGGCCGCTGATCGCAACGGACAGCAGCAGAAACAGCAGCGCCAGAGAGCCGTTTTGCACGGGAGATCGGGGGATTCGCATAGCACCTCCGACGCGTGTTCCAAAGTCCGGCAACCGATTTTGGCGCGGCGCCGGACAGCGTTGCCGTGGCCTGTACTCCGCGCTGACGCCGCACAGGGCGGCCGGCTGCCACCGGCCTTGCCGATCTGCCCGGCCACCGTGCGCCGCCCCCTTCCTCGGGGCACGCTGGCGCCAGCCGGACAGGAACACAAGGCCTTTTCTTCTTTTGCCGGAACATGACCCGGCCCTGTCCTGTCAGAGCCGTTGCAGGCAGCCCTGCCAGGGGAGCAGCGGCCGCGCACGCCGGAAAGCACGATGCTGCCGTGCCCCTGTGCACGGCCTGTGCTCCGTTGCAAAGCGCCAGGCCGGGCCTGAAACCGTTCTTACAAACCTTCAGCCTGCCTGTAGGCAATGATGTCCTGCACCGACAGCACAGGCATGGCGTGCTGCCGCGCAAAATCGGCGATTTCCGGGAGGCGTGCCATCGTGCCGTCGGGATTGGTCAGCTCGCACAAGACGCCGCACGGCGCAAGCCCTGCAAGTTTCATCAAGTCCACCGTGGCTTCTGTGTGGCCGTCCCGCTCCAGCACCCCGCCGGCACGCGCCACAAGCGGGAAAACATGGCCCGGATGGCTCAAATCCTCGGGCTGGGCGTCCTCGGCAATGGCCGCGCGGATTGTCGTGACGCGATCCGCCGCCGAAACGCCCGTGGTCACGCCGTTGGCCGCCTCGATGCTGATAGTGAACGCCGTCCCGTATGCGCTGGTGTTGTGTTCAACCATGGGACGCAACTGCAGCGACTGCGCCTTTTCCGGAGTGAGACACAGACAGACGATACCGCTGCCTTCACGGATCAGCATGGCCATCTGTTTGGCTGTCAGGCTGTCCGCGGCAAAAATCATGTCGCCTTCATTTTCGCGGTTGTCATCGTCCACAACAAGAACGCCCTGCCCGGCCTGCAGCGCGCTCAGGCCTTTCTGCAAGCGTTCGCGGGGGGAGCCAAATGCCGACAAGAGGGACTGGTTCATGACAGAACTCCAGGATAAGAGGTCAGAACCAGGGCGTGGAGGGACGCAGGAGCGCGGCGCCCCCTGTTCCAGCAAAAACAGGGATCGCGCGCCGCTTAAAGCGCTCATTCTCTTCCATCCGGACTGTTACCGTTGGTTCCGGAATCGCACCGGATCTGCTGACGCCTCCGCCATCGAAGGCCGCTCGCGGACTCCCCAGAAGGTCACCGCCAGTGGGGACTTTCACCCCGCCCTGAGAACGGCCCCCAGTGTGCCGCGCAGAACGGCAAACGTCAACCCCCACACCTGCAAAACCGCTCGCTGCGCCGTCTTAAGGGCAGTCAGCCCCTCTTGCGCACGCCGGCAACAGACGGTCCCGCCAATGGAGCAACCACGCCTGCAGCCCGCCCGGGCACGCCCTCTGCATCCGGTGCAATTTTCAAGCGCGCCCGCGCGCCTGCGTCGCCGCGGTTCCCGGCCACCGTCGCCCCTGCCCGGAGACACCGCCCCGCCCGTCCTCTGAGCAGACTTTCCCCGGAAGGCGCAAAAAGGTCCTGCCGCGCTACCCATGCGCTTTTCTGCTGAAACAATGCCCCTGAAGGGATGCTGGCGCAGCGCGTCAGCAACGGACACGCGGCCTGCTGATGAATGAAAACACGATAAGGAGCCCGCTGCCTCAGCGCCTGGCGGGGCACATCCTTCAGGGCATGACCACACGCAACAGCCCCAAAGATCCCGAGGCTCAAGCGCTCCAGAGAGCGCACGGCACGCACCGGCCGGCATCGGGTGCCCGGAGCGGCTTTGCCTGGTGAAGAGGCCTTTTCCGCTCCGGAACGGCCAGACAGCCTCGTTTGCGCACCTGTTCCGGCAACAGTCCGGCAACGCCGTGTCCGCGCGCAGGCCCGCACCCTTCAGCGGGGCGCGGACCTGCCGCACAGAACCGGCGGTACCCGGCCTTACCGGTAGAACACGGACAAAGTCCGCTCTGTAAAAATTTGAAATTCGGTGCCGTCGTAATCGATACAGACCGAGCGCACCTGATCCATGTACTTTTTGCGCATGCAGAACACGAATCCGCCAACTTCCTGCGTCACGTCGTCATATTCCGGCTCATCCAGAGCCAGTTCCAGCCGGGAGCCTTTTCAGCCACAGGACTCGATGTCCACCCGGATTGCTGCGCCGGTACGCTTGCCCACAAAGGACGGCAGGGCCGCCAACGCGGCATCTGTCACCGTAAACTGTTTTTTTTCAGCTTCTTCCATAATGCTCCGCCTTGTCAGTTTTGCTGTGCCGCCGGCCGCCAGCGGCTCACAGCCCTGCACACGTCCACGCTGGCGCCCTGTTCATTTGTGCGGACGATGGCGTGCTCGCGCTGCAGGAAAGGCTCCCCGCTTTCGGCAGTTCCGGCCGGCAGCGCT
Organism: Candidatus Avidesulfovibrio excrementigallinarum; assembly: GCA_018715085.1. Lineage (GTDB taxonomy): Bacteria > Desulfobacterota > Desulfovibrionia > Desulfovibrionales > Desulfovibrionaceae > Avidesulfovibrio > Avidesulfovibrio excrementigallinarum. Next base: position 26,409 of record DVMI01000008.1, read on the forward strand.
GCCGAACAGCGGCTCAACAACGTTTCTCCGGGAAGGCATTCCGCCCTGAACGTCACCTCCAGCGCGGCCAGAGCGCCGGACGGCTCTGAAACGGGCTCCAGGAGCCATCCCAGATAGCGGGCGTTGTTGACGTGCCCGTTCATATCCAGATCATCCTTGCGGGCCTGCACCGTACACTCGTCCGCCACCTTGCGCAGGCGGGGCGTCACGCTTCCCAAAAAAGGCACATAGGGAATTGTCCTGCACGGATACGCCTCGGCCAGCGCTGCCGGCATGGGCACGATCCGGCGTGTTGCCAGATCCATGATGGCCCACGCCCCTGTTGCCCGGATCAGCGGCTCGTTGCCGCCATCCAGCAGCTCATACCCGCGGTGAGCAAGATGATCGCGCTGGGCCGGCCAGGTTCTGACCTGTACGGACTGACCAACTTCAGGCAACGACCTGACATAAAAAATCATGCGGGTCAAAATCCAGGTCAGGCCCTGGCTGAACAGCGCTTCGTTGCCAAACCCCAGCGCCGACGCATTGACGCCGGCCGCCTCCTGAAACCAGTCCGCCACGGCGGAAAGACGGGCCAGCGCGTCCGGGCCGACCTCGGCGTACCGCACGCGAAAATCCATTGTCAATTCAGGGAAATCCGGTACCATATCTTTATTTTGGCCTCCAGCCATGCCGCTGCGCCGGCAGACAGTATTGACAGCCGCTCCGGTCTCTGCCTTTCCGGCAGGGGCGCATACCCTCTGGCAGCCGCCATGCACAAAACTGCGGCAGCCGCCCAAAGGGGTTGCCCGCTCCCCACTATACAGGGCGCGGACGCTGCTGTCACCCCTGCTGCAGGGATACCGGCAAATCCGTCAGGCACACCGCCCTCCTGAGCCCGGCCGACCCGCCGCAGGCAACGCCAGCCGTACAGCACAAGGCGCACCCGGATGAACGCGCCGTCGTTTTGGCACGGCAGGATCTGGCTCAGCAGCCGTAGTTTCAGCCTCTCCAGACCGTGCAACACTGCCCTCCCCGGGTGCAAGCCGCCTGCCCCGGCCCGGACGCGTACCCACAAGTTTTTTTGCGCAAACGGAAACCCGTGACGCCCAAAGGCCGTTGCAATCGCCGCTCAGAGCGTAAAAAAGCCTCCCGGCGGCAGAGCCCGAGAGCTCATGGCCAAAAGGCCGCCTCCCGGCACAGCCGGCAACATCGGAAGGCTCAGCCCCAGCGGTTTTCCGGCAAGGCTGCCAGAAGGCGCAAAAAAGCCGCCTTGCAGGCGCACGGAGGCAGCCCGGACAGGCGGCAGCAGCAAAGCGCATAACGCCGTCTGCCAGCAAAGACGCACGCGGCGTTGAACAGACCGCCCTTAAAGAACGGTTCAGGCTTCGTGACACCACCAGATGGCCCGGCCGAGGATCCGTATTGAATCGGCCAGATCGCCGCGCATGTCGATTTCCACCGGCGCATACCGCTCGTTGAAGCTGCGCAGGACAAGCCTGTGCCCCGGCTGCGTCTCGACCTGTTTGACATAGATTTCGTCGTCAATGCCCACGGCAAACACGGCATGGGGGATGATATGGCGTTTGCCCTGATCTACCAGAACAAGGTCATTGTGATGAATGACAGGTTCCATGCTGTCGCCGTATACGCGCATCAGCACCATGTCTTCAGGGTTGCCCTTGCGCTGGAGCCAGTCCTGCCTGAACGCAAAGTGATTGAGCACTTCCCCGTCCGTTTCCAGGCTGCCGCCGCCGGCCGAAAGCCGGGCTGCCACCAGGGGGACAAGCGAAATATCAATTTTTGATTGTTCTGCCGCGCCGCTGGCCGTGTCTGGCTGCGGATTGCCGTTGGCTGCCCGGTCAAACAGCAGCGCGTCAAGCGAGAGCCCCTGCCGGAGGGCGGCCTGAATCAGCCATCCGTCCGGGACCTTATCCTTTTTGCGCGCCTGGCTTACCGCCTGGGCAGACACGCCCAGCCACTCCGCAAGCTGGTTATCCTTTGAAAAGCCCATAAGGCGCAGCAAATCGTTCAAAATAGCCGATGCAGTTTTACGCGTTTTCATATACGCTGCATAGCTTTTTCTATCAACGATGTCAAACAATAAATATTTAATTTTCTCAAAAATAAATTTTTTATTGACAAAGAAACGCCTTTTTCCTAAAAATCAATCAACAACGACAACACATCAACCTTGACGCGCTACCGCGCGCCGTATGGAGCCTGTCATGCCAAGCCGGGATATGGAAAATCTGACCGCGTTTCTGCAACACATGCTCGCCGGCCTGTCGGAAGAAAACGCTTCAACGCTCACTATCGTCTGCGCCAATCTTCAGGCCCTGACCGAACAGGTGCGCATGCTTGAGGAAATGCCGCTCCCTGCCGAGTCATGAGTGCGGCGCTGCGGCAGCGGCATGGTGCCATGCCTGCTGGCAGCGTGTCCGCCATTGTGCGGGGCTTTCGATCAAAAGGCCTCACAGCCGGCGCTCTCTGCAACCAGCAAAGGCTGCCCGGGCATCAAATCCGGGCAGCCTCCCCAACGCCCGGCCGGACGGCAGGGAAGGCAGAATGGCGATCAGGCCCGGTTAATGCCCAGCGTGATCAAAATTGAAGCCGCAATGACGCATCCAAGGGCAAACATCTGATGCAGCGTAAGGGTTTCCCCAAGAAACAGGAATCCCGCACAGGAGGCCATTGCAGGTTCCAGGCTCATCAACACCCCAAACACCCTCGGCGGAATCCGCTGCAAGGCCACCATCTCAAGCCCGTAAGGCAGCGCTGACGACAGCAGCCCCACCGCCGCGGCAATCAGCAGCACCTGCGCTCTAAAGCTCTCCGTACCTTCAAGAAAAAGGCCCACCGGGCCAACGGTGCAGGCCGCCACCAGCATGCCGAGCGCCACCGACGAGGCTGCTCCGGTACGGCCTGCGCGGCGTCCAAAAATGATATACAACGCCCAGCAGCCGCCCGCTCCCAGCGCAAACAGCACGCCCGTCAGATCCAGTCCGCCGCGTGTCTGTTCAAAGGGCACCAGCATGACAATGCCCACCACAGCCAGGCCGCACCCCATAAAGTCCGTAACGCGCCGTGAGCTCAATGTAGAAACGAGCAGCGGACCGGTGAACTCCAGCCCCACGGCCACGCCCAGAGGAATGCGGCTGATTGCCTGGTAGAAAAGCAGGTTCATGAACCCCATGGACAGGCCGTACAGCACGATATTCTGCCACTCGGTCCGCGTATGGCCCAGAATGCGGGGCCGCAGCAGCGCCATCAGAATGAGCGAGCCGAAAAAAAGCCGCAGCGTCGTCAGAGACGACGGCCCGACAAGCGAAAACAGCCCTTTGGCCAGTGACGCGCCGCATTGCACGGAACAGATGGACACAAGAATCAGACCAATGCCAACCCACGGGGAGTTGGACAGCTCACGCAGGGGACGCATGGCAATCTCACTTTCTATAGTCTTCGGCTGCCCGGAACGACGCGCGCCAGTCCGTGCGTCCGCGCCAGACAATCCCGCTTCAGCCCTGCCTGCTGCCGCCAGGGCGGCCGGGAAACGCAGGTCCGGGAAACGCATGGTTCCCTTCAGAGGCGCTCCCCTTATCGCGCGCTCTTTCAAAGAATGCAACAGACCTTCCTGCGCCATGGCCGTCCATCCCGCAGCCGGGCACGGCGCGCCAGGCCAGCAGGCAGTCCTGATCAGGCCCGCGTGGCCCACTCCCTTTGTGGAACCGCGTACTGCCGCTACAGACAGCCCCGCATGGCCGCAGTGGGGGCACGGCAAAGCCGGCCAGCCGGGCTGCACAGGGAGCTTCTGCCGTCCCGCCGGCCTTCAAGAGCTGTTTGTTTCTCTATCCTTTTTGAATCCCTCAACAAAATTAAAGGCAGACCGCA
>DVMI01000081.1 GCA_018715085.1 Candidatus Avidesulfovibrio excrementigallinarum
TTCAGTGTTCGATCGGCGTCTGATGCTGTTTGACATGCCTTACCTGTTCCCCAGCTATGAAGCGGCCGATCTCATTCTGGACGGTGAAGTGGGCAGGGAGCTGAGCAAGACGCTGGAAAAGAACGGCTGCATCAATATGGGCTACATGGAACTTGGTTTCAGGCAGCTTTTTAGCAGCAAGCCTGTGAAGTCTCTGGAAGACGCCAAGGGGCTGAAGGTTCGCGCCACGCCTTCCAAGGCGCACATTGCCATTTTGCGTTCGCTGGGCATGAATCCCACCCCCATGGCCTGGGGCGAAGTGTTCACCGGCCTGCAGCAGAAGACCGTAGATGGCATTGATGTGGACATCAACCTTGGCTGGTTCTGGCGGTTCTATGAAGTGACAAAGTACATGACGCTCAGCCGGCATTTCTATACGCCGCACATGGTGCTTATCTCCAAGCGGTTCTGGAGCACGTTGAGCGCTGAAGACCAGAAGATGATCAGCGAAATCATGACGCAGTGCATTCAGGAACAGCGTCAGCTTTCCCGTCAGAATGAAGTGGAATTTCTGGAAAAGATGCAGAAGGATTGCGGGATGACGATTCTTGATCTTACCGATCAGGAACGGGATCGCTGGATTCGTTCGAGCAAGGATGTCCCCCAGGAATTTAAGGACATGATTCCTCCGGCATTGATTGAACAAGTGTTGGCCACCTTCAGGGATGCTGGCCTGCTTAAGTGAGCAGAAGACAAGACCAGGCGCGGGCGGTGCGGTTGAAGGATCGCCCGCGTAATCCCGCACAGCGTTTTCAGGTAAGAGGTTGAATCCATGCTGACCTTTATGAAACATTTTGAACGGTACGCCAGTATTGCCATGATGGTGTTGATCTGTCTGTGCATCGTACTGCAGGTTTTTTGTCGTTACTGCCTTTCAAGCGCGCTGGAATGGCCTGAGGAAGTGGCCCGGTATGCCTTTATTTGTGCCGTGTTTTTTGGTGCAAGCCTGGCGGCGGAAGAGGGACGTCATCTTGAGATCACCGCGGTGAAAATGCTGTTTGGTGCCACCGGTAAGAAAGTTATCACGGTTCTTTCTGCGGCTGCCACGGTGCTGTTTTGCTGCGCCATGGTGTTCTGGGGGATAGACGTCGTTGGTTTTATCAAGGAATCCGGACAGGTTGCCGCTTCCATTGATATGCAGATGTGGCTTTTGTACCTGGTGGTGCCTGTTTCCATGGCCTGCATGGCCGTGCGGACAATCTTGTTCACCGTCAGGGAACTTCGTTCATATTCGTCTGACCAGGCTGCGTCCGATTCGGCCGAGAACGCCTATGCAGATGTTAAATCGTGGTAATCGCGTTGCTGTGCGGTGAACGGCGGAGGAGTATATGGAAATTCCTATTGTGTTGACCCTTATCACGATGGTGGTGTTGCTTGTCCTTAGCGCACCGATCGCCGTTGCTATAGGCTTGAGCGTCATTGTGGGATGTCTTGCCGGCGATTTGCCCGTCACGTTTGTGCTTGAAAAAATGGTATCGTCGCTGGACAGCTTCCCGCTGCTGGCGGTGCCGTTTTTCATTCTTGCCGGCGAAATCATGCAGAAAGGCACTATGGCAGACGCCTTGTTGCGCGTTTCACGCTGCCTGGTGGGCCATATCCCCGGTGGCATGGCGCATGTGAGCATTCTGACCTGCATGTTCTACGGCGCACTGAGCGGCTCGAGCCCGGCGACAGTTGCTGCGGTGGGGGGAATCATGATCCCCGCTATGGAAAAGGACGGCTATCCAAAGGACTTCTCCACAGCTGTGAACGTGTCTGCAGGCTGCCTTGGCGTCATGATTCCGCCGAGCGTTCCGTTGATCATCTATGGGGCGGCCGTGGGCGTTTCTGTCAGTGATCTGTTTATCGCCGGTATCCTTCCGGGGATTTTTGTCGGCGTCTGCCTTATGGTCACGTCGTATTTCATCGTCCGCAAACGGGGAATCCAGATCGTGTTCCCCAAAGCCACAAAACGCGAAACGTTGCGGGCGCTGTGGGACGCCAAGCACGCCCTGATGGTTCCGCTGATTGTGCTGGGTGGCATTTATGGGGGCATTTTCACGCCTACCGAAGCCGGAGCCATGACTGTGGCATACGCGCTGCTTGCCGAGGGCCTGCTGATGCGCTCTCTGACCTGGCGCAAGCTGTACGAAGTGCTGAAGGGGGCTACGGTCACCAATGCAACCATTTTTATCATCATGTGCTGCGCGTGCGCACTCGGTCAGCTGTTGCTGATATACAACGTGTCGGATGCCGTAGCCAACATGCTGGAGTGCGTGGCGCACAACAAGTACGCCCTGATTGCGGTCATCATCCTGATCATGCTGATTGCAGGAACATTTATGGAAGCGCTCGCGAATATCATCATCCTGGCGCCGCTGATGTTCCCCATGATCAAGGCCGCAGGCATTGACCCGATTCATTTTGGGATCATCATGATCGTTTCCGCTGCCATGGGCTTTTTGACCCCGCCTGTCGGTGTGAACTTGTTCGTGGGCTGCGGGATCAGCAAAATGTCTATTGAAAAGCTGAGTATCGGCGTGATTCCCTATCTGGTGACCATGCTCGTGGCGCTGGGAGTTCTTGTGGTCGTCCCGCAGATTTCCCTGTTGCTTTTGTAGGCATGCTGGCGCTGGCGCCTTGGGGACATGCTGCCTGGTTGCAGCCCCGGGAGCGCCAGCAATGCCGCAGGCTCGTGCGGCACAGGGGCTGACACGCAATGAGGCCCCGGAGAGCCGGAAGTTCCGGCTGTCATTGGCATGCCCCGGCCAGACCGTCATTTCTGACTGGGTGTGTGGAACTGGAAACAGGCACTGTTTGCCGTCTTTTGATAACCACGAACAAAAAGGCTCCCTGAATTTCAGGGAGCCTTTTTGTTCGTGGTTGCGAGGCTGCTAGCTACGCAGTGCGATCAGTTCCACTTTTCCAGCGTACAGTGCTTTACGCGATCATGTTCTTCAGCCCGCTTGGCGTTGTTGAACCGATCGAGCGTACCGACAAGGTATCCGGTAATGCGCCGGATTCTCTCAAACCGGACACCTTCGCCCACAAGAGTCGCGCTGGCAGCTTCAGCCATCAATTCGGTTTTGCAGTGAATCACGAGAGTTCTCCTTACAAAGTGCAGTTGGGAATTTTATGTCCTGATTCGCGCACCTCGTCCGGGGTGCGAGGATCCTTGATGTAGCCTTTGATTTTGCGGAGGGTTTCCAGAGGGATCCCCTCACCGTCGTGGCGGCCGCAGCGTGGGCATACGTCACCTATGATGCCAGTATATCCGCAGACCGGATCCCGATCTACGGGATGATTGATGGAGCCGTAACCGATCCCCATGCGTTCCATGGCCCGCACGATGTCCTCAAACGCTTCGAGGTTTTTGCTGGGATCGCCGTCCACTTCCACATAGGTGATGTGTCCGCCGTTTGTCATCGCGTGATAGGGCGCCTCGAGCCGGATTTTTTCATAGGCACTGATCTGGAAATGCACCGGAATGTGGAATGAGTTGGTGTAGTAGTCGCGATCGGTGATGTTCGGGATGCTGCCAAACAGCGCGCGATCCAGGCGGACAAAGCGTCCTGCCAGGCCCTCGGCAGGCGTGGCAATGACCGAGAAATTGAGGCCTGTTTCACGGCTTTTGGCGTCGGCCAGCTCGCGGATGCGGCCGACGATGCGCAACCCCAGCTGCTGAGCCTGTTCAGACTGCCCGTGGTGCACGCCGATGAGTGCAGTCAGGCATTCGGCCAGGCCGATAAAGCCGATAGTCAGCGTGCCGTGCTTGAGCACTTCGCGCACTTCGTCCTCGGGGCCGAGCTTGTCGGAATCGATCCAGATCCCCTGGCCCATCAGGAACGGATAGTTTTTGACCTTCTTGGCGCTCTGGATTTCCAGACGTTCAAGAAGCTGGTCAAAAACAAGATTTTCGAGCGCGTCAAGATCCTTGAAGAATCCGTCGACATCGCCGCGATGCTTGAGGCCAAGGCGCGGGAGATTCAGGGACGTGAAGCTCAGGTTGCCGCGGCCATTGACGATCTCGCGCGAAGGATCATGGATGTTGCCGATGACTCTGGTCCTGCACCCCATATAGGCGATTTCCGTTTCCGGACGTCCCTCGCGGTAGTAGACCTTGTTAAACGGCGCATCAAGGAACGAAAAATTGGGGAACAGGCGCTTGGCCGATACCCGGCAGGCCAGTTTGAACAGATCGTAGTTCGGATCGCCGGGATTGAAGTTCACGCCCTCCTTCACCTTGAAGATATGAATGGGGAAAATGGGCGTTTCGCCGTTGCCAAGGCCGGCTTCAGTGGCCAGCAGAATGTTGCGGATGGCCATCCGTCCTTCGGGCGAAGTGTCGGTTCCGTAATTGATCGAGCTGAACGGAATCTGTGCGCCGGCGCGGCTGTGCATGGTGTTGAGGTTGTGCACCAGCCCTTCCATGGCCTGATAGGTATCCTTGTCGGTGCGGGCAAGGGCCTTGTCCATCAGGTGCCGGGCTTCGCCTTCAGACATGCCTGTGCACAGAACGTTCAGCACAACAGCCTGACCGGTCTCATCAAGCAGCAGCGAGGTGCTGTCGGCCTGCTCCTGCCGTGTCAGATAGCTGCGCAGCGTCTGCGATACCCGGGCTCTGAACTCGGGATCGGCGTCGCGCATATCAAGAGCAAGATCCAGATTCTTGATGTAGCTTTTGGCTACGCCGGGCGCCATGCCGTATTCAAAATTCGGGATGCTCTGGCCGCCGTGCTGGTCGTTTTGGTTAGACTGGATGGCAATACAGGCCAGCGCGCTGGTGCTCTGGATGCTGTTGGGTTCGCGCAAAAAGCCGTGGCCGGTGTTAAAGCCGCCCTTGAACAGCTTTTTGATGTCGATCTGGCAGCATGTAGTGGTCAGCGACAGAAAATCGAGATCGTGAATATGGATGTCGCCGTCAATGTGCGCCTGGCTGTGCTCGGGCTTGAGCAGGAAGCACTCGTAAAACTGCTTGGCTGCCTCGCTGCCGAACTTGAGCATGGTGCCCATGGCCGTATCGCCGTCGATGTTGGCGTTTTCGCGCTTGAGATCGTTGTCACGGGCTTCCTTGAAGGACAGATCCTTAAGGATGCTCATGAGCCGGGTTTTCATGACCCGGATGCGGGTCCGCTCGTTGCGGTAGAGAATATAGGCCTTGGCCGTGCGGGCGTGGCCGGTCTCAATCAGTGTTTTTTCGACGAGATCCTGAACTTCTTCCACATCGGGCACGCCGTCGCCATAGCGGGCCACGAGCTGCTCTTCCACCTGCTTGGCCAGCTGCATGGCCAGTTCCGGATCTGTCCCGCCCTGCGTCTTGGCCGCCTTGAAGATGGCGTCCGCGATTTTGGACACGTTGAACGGAACAATGCGGGAATCTCGTTTGCGGATGGAAGTCATCATGGCGCTATCTTGTCAGTGTCCATGGGCGGCATAGGAGATACCGTCATGGGCGGGTTAAATGATGGCAGGGGCAAGACCCAGGGAACAACGGCGGACACGCCGCTGGCACACAGCGGAGGAAGAAATGAAATCGCCCGCTTCAGAAGGATGCGGGCAAGCCGACAATGCGAATCGTACCCGGGTTCCCCGCCCGGGAAGTCCGTTGTGTGATCGTGGTCCAGTTATCCTGGCTCGTGGCTCAAACGCGCCTGCAGCCTTCCCGGGAAATCCCAGTGGCAGAAAGCAGGGCACTCGCCGCTTACAGTTGCGGGGACAGCTCCGGTCTTGGCGGCTGACTGCCGCACCGGATTCCCTGAAACCGCGACGTCGTGAGACTACCGTTGCAAACGGGGTGGCGTCAAGCTGATTTTACGCTCAGAGATGATTATGTATTTTTTTTAATTTGTTGAAATATAAGATAAAAAATATCAAGCTCCGGAGGAGCCCCAAATCAGGATACGGCAATCTGCCTGCCCGCAATAGCCTGTTTTTCATGCCTGTATAGGGCGGCTGTTCAGAAAAAAATTCATCGCTTCAGGGTGCCGGAAAATTTTTTGTGCAGCCTTTGTCTACGGAAAATCGATATGCCCCGGCAGACAGACAGAACGTTTTTTCACAAGAGGCCCGCGCCGTCTGAAGAGTGCCATGCCGGGCTGCAGAAAGGCCCTCGGGCCGCGCTTCTCCATGGCTGCCTCAAACCTCCGCAAGGTGCATGTTTCTGTCTGCGCGTGTTCGTAAAACATGCCGTAACCCGGGGACGAAGCAGTCCGGCTCAGGATGGCGCTCTTTTGCCTGAAGCCGCGCCGGAGCCCGTGCAACGCCATGCCCGGACGCGACGGAGGGCACCGGCCGGGCAACACGGCGTCTGCACAGGACGCGGGCGGGGGACAGGTCCTGCACCAGGAGGCCGGACAGTTGAGCGGGAGCTGAATCCGCAACGCTTCACAAGGCACATAAAAGGGCGTATGTCAAGGCATTACGGACAGTCAGACACGGCATGTCCCCGAATCGGCATGGCCTGAAACGGGGGCACGGAAACAGGCGTACAGCGCGCTGACGCCCTGGAAGAGCCGCTTTGTTGTGCACACGGCGAGCAGCAGGCAGACCCGCGGACAAACGGGCGAGAAGATCGTTTGTGCCGGCTGGCGCGACGTCTCTGGAAGACGGCGCGTTGCAGAGGCCGGTTAGTCCCCGTGAGCTGTGCTTTGCTCCAAAGCAGGTCTCTCTGAGCGGTCAGTCATTTTTTGATACGGGGCAAAGTCCCTTTTGCTGCTGTTAACCATGCAGTCTGGCTGGGTTGTCAGGATCGGGAAGGAAAGGAGTGGACATGGAAGCAGCATGGCATATGCATCTTGATAGCACAGATTCCACCAATACAGAGATGCGCCGGCAGCTTGCCGCGCGGGCGCTGCCCGACGGCTTTGTGGTGACGGCCGACTGCCAGACCGCAGGCAAAGGCCGGCTTGGACGCGCCTGGCATGGAGGCACAGGAACCAATCTGTTGTGGTCCTGCTGGGTTGAGCTGGCCCTGCCGGCGGCCGAGGTGGCAGGTTTTTCGCTGCTTCCGGGGCTGGCGGTGCTGGATATGCTGGACGGACTGGGGGTCCGGGCAGGTTGCAAGTGGCCCAACGACGTGCGGGTAGACGGATGCAAGCTGGCCGGCATTCTCACGGAGTGCCTTGCAGGCGAGGGCGGCAGTATCCGCGGGGCTATCGTCGGTATCGGCATCAACGTGCTGGGCGCGCCCGGTACGGAGGAGTGTCCGGGCTCTGTCACACCGCCTGTAGCTCTGTCCGGCCTGCTGCCTGTGCCACCTGCGCCCGGGTCGCTGGCCGAACCGCTCCGCGAGGCGTTGCTGTCCCGGGTGCGGCAGTGGCGTGCGGGTGACCGGCAGCCCCTGCTTGAAGCGTGGTATGCGCGGTGCGACCATCGCGACGCCATGGTTCGTGTCACGCTGGACGGGATCAAGCAGGAAGGAAAAACCTGCGGTCTTGGCCCGCAGGGGCAGCTGCTGCTCTCGGTTGCGGGCTCAGTACGCGAAGTCTGGGCTGACGACGTGGAAATGCGCTGACGCTATTTTTGGCGAAGCAGAAGTCAGTGCTGTGCGTTTTTGAGTGTTATGCTGAGTTGCCTGCCTCTGGGGCTGCGTTGCCGTACAAGACGCCCCAGAGGGCAGGGAACGAACATCTTCGCTTTCGGGACCTGTGGTGGCCCGGCAAGGTTTCTCTGGGCTTATCTGCTCCCCCAGCGGGCGAAAATCCGTTCGACCTGAACCCACAGGACAATATCGGGTTTTTCCTGCATTGTGGAAAGATACCTTACCAGATTGTCCGTATTCTTCTCTATGCTGAACTTTTGTAGCGAATGCTGTGTACATCTTTGAAGATGTCTTTCAGATACGGCATCAGGGCTATGCTGAACGAATCGCCAAGAACCAGGACATGTTTGTCAATAAGCGGCGCAGTCTGTGATGCGTTCGTTACAGGCGTGAAGGTGTCTCCTTTTTTTAGGGGGAAAGTGCTGTAGCCGCCAATGTCCACAAGATCTCCCCTATAAGTGCCGGAAGGTATGAAGGTAACCTCTGGCAAAACGGCTATACGAGTTTGCCGCATAAAGCCATCAAGCGCAAACCAGGCGCCCACGGCATTCCAGTGGGTGTCTGTCCGATAGT
>DVMI01000082.1 GCA_018715085.1 Candidatus Avidesulfovibrio excrementigallinarum
ACAACTTTTAGATCAACGACGTTCAAGGGATTTATTTTTAATTCTCCGTGGAAGTCCATACCAGTACATCCAGCCGACAAGCGTTGGTGCGTCAGACCGCCACTCATCACTGGATTCAAAATACTGTAATAGCTTTGTTTCAACAGGCCACAGGGCGCTGCTGCGCAAGGCCCGTTCCCTGACAAACAACGCCAGATCTTCAAACAGGCTCAGCCAGGAGTCTGCAACGCACACCCGGCCCTGCTCGCCTGCGTTTTTGCCGGCACAGGCGCAAAGGCTTGTCAGCGTCTCCAAAAAATGCTTTTGTAAAAGCGGATCCGGATGGATCTCCCGGTCAAATTCCCCGGCATGACTGGCGACATGTCTGAGCCCGTTGCAGACAAGCCGCCCCATTGGCGTTTCTGCGCCGGGACAACAAGCAAGGTACGCTTCCGCCCTATTCATGAGTGTCACCCAACAGCTGAACATGGCTGTCCTCTCCCCGCACAACATCTTCTGCGCGTTCCTTCAAAAAGGCATGACGGATTTGTATGAGTGTAACGCACGCTAACACTGCTGGCTACCGTATGATAATGCTGTTTCAAGCCGCCTGTCGCAGCGCTCTTGCTGTCTGCCTGGGCATTATGCTGACAAGTTGCGCCCCTGCCACGCCACCGGCACAGCCGCTTCCGGATCCGGTAACAAGCAATGCCGAACAGTTGGTGGCCAAAGCCCGAATTCTGTGGGGGCACAACGAAACCTGTTCCAATCCCGAACAGGCCATTGCCTATCTGAACAGCGCCCTGGAGCTCACACCTGCCAACGCCTACGCTCTGCTCCTGCGCGGAAGGGCCTATAACCAGCTCAATCTGGCCGAAAAGGCCTTTGAAGACCTGACCAGTTCGATCCGCCTGGCGCCAACCACCGAGGCGTACACCTGGCGCGCCTTCGTTCTGCTGCGGGAAGGGAACCTGCGCGGAGCCCGGGTGGATCTGGAGTCTGCGTTCAGTCTTGGCGGCGACCTGCGGCACGCCTACAACATCCGCGGTCTGCTGCATCTTGAGGAAGGCGATGAAAGCGCCGCCTGCGATGACTTTGAAGACGGCGCCGACGCGGGTTCGCCCGTCTGGTTTGACAAGGCCCGGCAAGCCGGCCTATGCCGCTGAGGGACGCCGGAGAGGATACCGGCCGGGCTTCAGCCTCTTCCCCGGCGTTTTCAGGGGCGCCGGCAAAACAGCACCGATTGAAGGTCAGCGGAGGAGGCAGGCGTACCGGTTCAACGTGCCTGACAACAATACACTGTGACGAATTGAAACCGGACAGTCCCAAAACAACCCGCCTCTCAATGCAGCGAGGTCGCCATGTTCAGCCAGTCAAAATCTCCCCTGTTTTTCCCCCTGCTGCCCGCCCTGGCCGGGCTGGCTCTGTCTGTCTGGAACCTTGCGGACGCCGGTTCCGTGCCATGCCCCACGGCAGGCTGCTCCATCCAGTCCGCCTTTACCATCGGCGGCGTTTCCCTCTGGTGGCCCGGCGCACTGCTGTTTGCGCTGCTGGCCGTCTGCGCCCTGGCAGGACAGCGCCGGGCCGGGCGCGCCCTGGCCGGACTGGCCCTGCTGGGTGACCTTCCTCTGTTGCTGCTGATGCTGTTTTCACTGCCCTGTTTTGTCTGCATGCTGGCGGCGCTGTGCATTGCACTGACCTTTGTCGCTTTCAAAGAGACTGAAATCAGTGCATTTGGGCGCAGGCCGTCGACACCGGGCCCGGCGCTGCTGCTTGTGTGGTCTTTTTTGTTTGTTGCAACAACGGGCCTGCTGCTGCGCGGAACAGTCAGCCCCTGGGCCATTGCCGCGCCCAACGGACAGCCGGGCGTCAGCGTCTACTTTTCCTTTGATTGTGCAGCCTGCCGCAAGCTGATTTTCAGCATGGCCCCCGACACGGCCAGAAATAATGTTGCCTGGTACCCTGTCGCAGAAAACGCCGACAATGCCACCGCTGCCCTTGCCATGGAAAAAGCGCTGCAAAACGGCCTGACTGTGGCCGACGCCCTGCGCGAGGCGCGCGCCGCAACGCCGTCCAGCGCATGGCAAAAACTTGCCCCTGCCTGGTGGAGCATGCAGATTCGCCTGTGGATCAACCGCAGCCATGTTCTGCTTTCCGGCCACGACACGCTGCCGATGGTGCAATTCCACGGCGTTCCCTCCGCCTTGCTGGAGCGGCCACGCCCGCAGCCCTCCCCGGCCGGGGCGCCACAGGAAGATCTGCCTTTCCTCAACATCGACAGCGCCGGTGCCTGCACCGGCGACACGCCCGCAGGGCAGGACTGTTTTTCTTCGGACAACGAGCCCATAAAAACTCCGCAAACCCCGGACATGCAGCAACACGCTGAATAGTCTTCAAGTTACTACGTTCACAAGTAAAAATAAAAAATTCTCTTTCATTTCACGCTTGTGGAAAAGTGTAATCCATACTATAAAGCGTGGATTACCGGCCGCCTTGCATCATCCAGCGCTTGTACCGTGCCTTCTGCCCGGCGCGCGGGCGACACCGGCGGTTCGAGATGTAAGGGGAGCAGTGTCTGTGGAAGCGATCTATGCCGCGCGCAAAGAAGAGATAGTCCAGCAGTGGACGACAGCTATTTTTGCGCTTTACCCATTTGAAACAACAGGTTTTTTGCGTACACAGAAAGATCGTTTTGCCAATCCTGTGGGACATGCGACCATGGTGGCGGCAAACACGCTGTACGACGCAGTGACCGGCAGGCCGGCGGACGACGATCAGGTACGTCTCGCTCTGGCAGAGCTCATCCGCATTCGGGCGATTCAGGATCTGACCCCCGATCAGGCCGTGGGAGCGCTGTTTCTGCTCAAGCCCGTGATGCGCAAGCACCTGTTGACCGACGCCCTCGCCGAGGGCGCGCTGGAAGAGTATCTGGACGCGGAATCCCGAGTGGATTCGCTGGCTTTGATGGCCTTTGACCTGTACATGGCCGACAAGGAAGCCGTGTTCAAGGGCCGCGTGGCCGAACTGCGCCGCCGCTATTCCCAGATTGAACGCTGGATAGCCGCGCAGAGCGCGTCGGATCTGTTCCCCGATCCCATGCAGGCAGCCGGCGGTTCCACGCCGGATAAACCTTAAAGCCCGGAGAGAGGTAGGGAATGATAGTTTCTTTTGTGGCAGCCCTGCTTATCGGCCTTGCCGCGTGGACAGGGTCGCAGGCCGGTTTACAGTACCTGTTCGGCATGGCGCTGCCCCTGCTGGCCGTGGTGGTGTTCATCGGCGGCATGATCTGGCGAGTCCTGTACTGGGCGAAATCGCCCGTGCCCTTTGCCATCCCCACGACAGGCGGGCAGGAGCGTTCGCTGGACTGGATCAAACCCGCGCGGCTTGACACGCCCACCACCAAAGCAGGCGTCGTCGGCCGCATGCTGCTGGAAGTCCTTCTGTTCAGGTCGTTGTTCCGCAACACCGTGACGCGGGTCGATCCCCAGAATATGCGGATCACCTATTTTTCGTCCAAGTGGCTGTGGCTCTTCGCCCTGCTGTTCCATTACTGTTTTCTTGTCACGTTCATCCGTCACTTCCGCTTTTTCCTCGAACCTGTTCCGATCTGTCTGGAATGGGTCGAATTCTTTGACGGCATCCTGCAGGTTGGCGCGCCCACGCTGTTCATCAGCAACGTGCTCATCGTCTGCGCACTGGCCTTCCTGTTCCTGCGCCGCCTTGTGAATCCCAAACTGCGCTACATTTCGATGGCCAACGACTACTTCCCGCTGTTCATCATCATCGGGCTGGTCAGCACGGGCATCTGCATGCGCTATTTTGACAAGATCGACGTGGCTCAGGCCAAAGTCTTCATCATGGGGCTCGTCCACTTCTCGCCCCAGAGTGTCGAAGGGCTGAACCCGCTCTTCTTCACCCATCTGACCTTCCTGAGCGTGCTGCTCATCATCTTCCCCTTCAGCAAGCTTGTGCATATGGGCGGCGTATTCCTCTCGCCCACGCGCAACCTGCCCTGCAACACCCGTCAGGTGCGTCACGTCAATCCTTGGAACAAGCCCACCGTCTTCCACACCTACGCCGAATATGAAGACGACTTCCGCGAACCCATGGCCGAGGCCGGGCTGCCCCTGGAAATCAGCCTCGAAGAAGCGCAGGCCCACGACAACAAAACGTCTGGCAAGCCCGTTGAGCCTGCCTCTGCCCAGTAAGGAGTTCCCATGGCCAAACTGCCCAAACCCGAAGAGCTGATGGCGGGACGTCCGCCCTTCCCCAGCAAGGGCTGGATGAACACCAAGCCGGAATTTAAGCCCGGCAACTTCTGTTATCCCGCCAAGGTCGACATCATGGAAGGCATGCAC
The DNA here is from genome assembly GCA_018715085.1 of Candidatus Avidesulfovibrio excrementigallinarum. Lineage (GTDB taxonomy): Bacteria > Desulfobacterota > Desulfovibrionia > Desulfovibrionales > Desulfovibrionaceae > Avidesulfovibrio > Avidesulfovibrio excrementigallinarum. The sequence continues at coordinate 4,338 of DVMI01000082.1, forward strand.
ATGCCCCATCCCCATGAATGGCGCCCCGACGAAGAAGACTGGCACCTTCCTGAAAACTGGGAAGAAATCATTTATAACGGCCTTAAGGAACGCCTTGCCAAACACCGTTCGCTGAAGGTCTTCCTTGACTCGTGCGTGCGCTGCGGGGCCTGTGCCGACAAGTGCCACTTCTTCATTGGCACCAACGACCCCAAAAACATGCCCGTGCTGCGCGCCGAGCTTCTGCGCTCCATCTACCGCAAGGACTTCACCCTCACCGGCAAGCTCCTTGGCAAAGTCGTGGGCGCGCGCAAGCTCGACAAGAACGTCATCAAGGAATGGTTCTTCTACGCCTATCAGTGCACTGAGTGCCGCCGCTGCTCGCTGTTCTGCCCCTACGGCATCGACACCGCCGAAATCACGGCTATCGTGCGCGAACTGCTCTATGAGCTCGGTCTTGGCATCAACTGGGTTATGGAGCCCGTCTCCAACTGCAACCGCACCGGCAACCACATCGGTCTGCAGCCCCACGCGCTGAAGGACATTATCGAATTCCTCTGCGACGATATCGAAACCATCACCGGCATCCGCATCAATCCGCCCCTTAATGAAAAGGGCCATGAGGTGCTGTTCATCACGCCGTCCGGCGACGTGTTTGCCGATCCCGGCATCTACACCTTCATGGGCTATCTCATGCTCTTCCATGAGATCGGACTGGACTACACCCTGTCCACCTACGCTTCTGAAGGCGGCAACTTCGGTTCGTTCGTGTCGTTCGATATGGCCAAGAAGCTTAACGCCAAGATGTACGCCGAAGCCAAACGCCTTGGCGCAAAATGGATTCTTGGCGGCGAATGCGGCCATATGTGGCGCGTGGTCAACCAGTACATGGGCACCTATAACGGCCCCGCGCCGGATCACATGATCACGCCTGTTTCGCCCATCACCGGCACCGTGTTCAAGCATGCTGCCGCCACCAAGATGGTGCACATCGCCGAGTTCACGGCCGACCTTATCAAGCACGGCAAGCTGAACCTCAAGCCTGAACGGAACAACCACATCATCACCACCTACCATGACTCGTGCAACCCTGCCCGCGCCATGGGTCTGCTGGAAGAACCCCGCAGCATTCTGCGGGCCGTGTGCAACAACTTTGTGGAAATGCCCCCGAACACCATCCGCGAACAGACCTTCTGCTGCGGATCGGGTTCCGGCCTGAATACCGAAGAAATTATGGAGCTGCGTCTGCGCGGCGGCATGCCCCGCGGCAACGCCCTGCGCTATGTGCAGCAGAAGAACGACGTCAATTGGCTGACCTGTATCTGTGCTCTTGACCGTGCCGTTCTTCCCACCGTTGCCAACTACTGGGCTCCGGGCGTGACCGTCAGCGGGCTGCACGAGCTTGTGGCCAACGCGCTGGTCATGAAAGGGGAAATCCCCCGTACCATGGACCTGCGGCAGGAAGATCTGCCCGAACCGGACGTTGACGAATCCGCCGCATCGGGTGAGGAGGACGCCTAATCATGCTGTACAACGCAAAATACATTATTCCGGGCCTTGTTGTGGCCGTGGCTGCGTTCACCGCGCCCTTCTGGCTCAATGTCGGCACGCCCACCTACACCTACCCCGAAGTGGTCGTCCCCTCGGGCGAAGAAGGCAAACAGTGCGTGGAACCCACGGAATGGATGCGCGCACAGCACATGACGCTGCTCAACACCTGGCGTGACGAGGCCGTCCGCTACGACAAGCGCACCTATGTCGCCACCGACGGCAAAAAGTGGGACATCAGCCTCCAGAACACCTGCCTGAAGTGCCACGCCAACAAGGTTGACTTCTGCGACAAGTGCCACAACAGCAACAATGTCCAGCCCTACTGCTGGAACTGCCATGTTGCGCCCAAGGGGAACGAGTGATGAAGAAAAGCAGAAGAGATTTTCTTAAGGTCGCCGGGCTTTCGGCCTTTGCCCTTGGTTCCGCCGCTGCGCTGAACCTTGGCACCGCCAGGGCCGCAACCGCTGACGGCACCTACGAGACCGCTTCCACGCAGCTTAAGGCCAAACGCTGGGCCATGGTCATTGACACCCGCCGCTTTACTGACGCTGCGGACTTTCAGAAAGTCATCGACGCCTGCCATCGCGAGCACAACGTGCCGGACATCCCCGGCAACCAGAACGTCAAATGGATCTGGCGCGACACCTTTGCCCACACTTTCCCCGATGATCCCCACGGCTACATGCCCGACCGGATCATTAACGGCAACTTCCTGCTGTTGTGCAACCACTGCGACAACCCGCCTTGCGTGCGCGTGTGCCCCACCGGCGCCACGTTCCTCCAGGAAGACGGCATCGTGGTCATGGATCCGCACCGCTGCATCGGCTGCCGCTTCTGCATGGCCGGCTGCCCTTACGGTTCGCGCAGCTTCAACTTCCGCGATCCGCTGCCGTTCATCAAGGACGTGAACTCCGCCTATCCTCCGCGCACCCGCGGCGTGGTAGAAAAATGCACGTTCTGCACCGAACGCCTGGCCAAGGGGCTGCTCCCTGCCTGTGTGGAAGCCTCTGAAGGGGCAATCCTCTTCGGGGATCTGACCGATCCCGCCTCGCCCGTGCGCAAGGCGCTCGCCGAAAACTTCACCATCCGCCGCAAACCCACCCTCGGGACGGGCCCCGGCGTGTACTACATCATCTAGGGGGCAGCCATGCTTGAACTTCTTTTTAAAGGCAGGCCGCGTTTCTATCTCTGGATGGCTTTCCTCGCCGCCATTGTGGGACTTGGGGTCGTTGTCTATATCTTCCAGCTGGTGCTCGGTCTGCAGGTCACCGGCATGAGCCGCGACGTGTCCTGGGGGTTCTATATCTCTCAGTTCACCTACTTCGTCGGTGTGGCAGCCTCGGCCGTCATGCTCGTGCTGCCGGCCTACTTCCACCACTATGTCAAGTTTAAGCGCGTGATCATCTTCGGCGAATTTATGGCCGTCGGTGCGGTGATCATGTGCATGCTGTTCATCGTGGTCGACCTTGGCCAGCCCCAGCGCGTGCTCAACGTGCTGCTGCACCCCACGCCCAACTCGGTGATGTTCTGGGATATGATGGTTCTTTCGGGCTATCTGATCCTGAATCTGCTGATCGGCTGGGTCACCCTTGAGTGCGAACGCCACGACGTTACGCCCCCCAAGTGGATCAAGCCCCTGGTGTTCCTCTCCGTATTCTGGGCGTTCTCCATCCACACCGTGACGGCGTTCCTGTATGCCGGCCTGCCCGGCCGCCATTACTGGCTGACTGCCATCATGGCTGCGCGCTTTTTGGCGTCGGCCTTCTGCTCCGGTCCTGCCATCCTCATGCTGCTGCTGCTCGTGGTCAAAAAGGTCACCAAGTTCGACCCCGGCAAGGAAGCCATGCGGACGCTTGCAACCATCATCACGTATGCCATGTGCATCAACGTGTTCTTCTATCTGCTTGAGCTGTTCACCGCGTTCTACAGCGGCATCCCCGGCCATCAGCATCCGATCCTGTTCCTCTTCTCCGGTCACGACGGCCATATGGCCTGGGTGAACGGCTGGATGTGGACGGCGGCCGTGTTTGCCATCGCTTCGCTGGCTCTGCTCATTCCCCCGGCACTGCGCCACAACGAATCCCTGCTGCCCTGGGCGCTCATCATGCTGGTGATCGCCTCCTGGATCGACAAGGGACTCGGTCTGCTCATTGGCGGCTTCACGCCCACGCCCTTTGAAACCGTCACCAACTATACCCCGAGCCTGGCGGAAATCCTGGTGGGGCTCGGTATTTATGGCATCGGCGGCCTGATCATCTCCTCGCTGTGGAAGATTGCCCTCGATGTAAAGAAGGAAACGGGCTCCTTTGAACTGAAGGCCTAGTCCGCAGACCTTGACCGGCTTCCAGGCCTCCCGTTCGCAAGAACGGGAGGCCTTTGTCATGCCTGCGCACCTCCCCCAGCCGGCCGGTCAAAGCCACAATCAAACGCAGACAGCGCTGCCTGCATGCGTAAGACTGCGCACGCAAAAACGGCTCTGCGGCCGTAACAAAACGGTGCGCCTATCCTCGAAGCAGATATGGGGGAGAGAGTGTGCGTGCAGCGCTTCGTTCCCCGGCACGCTTTCCTCTCTAAGACACCAGCCACGGTGCTTTCCAGCGCGTCTGGTCCGAACGCCTTTGCTGGCAGGACGCCTTTGAACCTTTCAAGGACGCAGCCTGCCGCGGCTGTCCCATGAACAGCGGACGCACCAGAACAGCAGACGCCTACAAACGCCAGGGACTCTGAACAGAAAAACTGTGCGCGGACGCGTGCCGTGCGCACGGGGCCATGTCAAAAAACGCGCTGTTTTCTCGCACCTGCGTTTTGCACAAAACCTTTGCCGCCGGCATTAGACGCCGCCGGGTATAATATTGTCCGCGGCACGCAGGAAGACACGCCTGTCACCCCCTTTTGCCTCTCGGATGACTGTCCCGGCAAAAAGGACGGGAATGCTTTCCCGACAGCCGTGTCATGGAGGCACTGAAAGGTGGCGGACACAACGCCACACTCTTTACAGCGCAGGCCGAACAGACTATGATGCCCAAAACCCAACGGATATGCCATGCCCAACCTCGAGATCATCCATCATTCGCTGATCGGCTGCGCTCTGCCGGTTTGCCAGGTATTTCTGCTGTAGTATGCGCCCCCTCCGTGGGGCTTTTTTTTGGTTATTGTCCATGGAGCAGAGGGCGTTGAACCACAGGGCTCCCCAAACGCCATCGCCTGCGCCGCAAAAAACGCGGCTTTTGCCGTGTCCGGACGCAGTCTTCTGCTCCCGCATCCACCAGAGCGGCTTGTCAGACTCAACCCGCTCTAAACAGCAAGGACTGCCATGCAACAGGACAAGTTCATCTGGCGCCATAAAGACCTGCTGGATGTGGATCAGCTGACCAAGGAGGAAGTGTTCTTCCTGCTCGATACGGCTGCATCGCTCCACGAAGTCAACCTGCGCCCCATCAAGAAGGCCCCTGTTCTCAAGGGCAAGAGCATCATCCTGTTCTTTGCCGAAGACAGCACCAGGACCAAGACCTCCTTTGACATTGCCGGCAAGCGTCTGTCCGCCGACACGTTCGCCCTTGGCAAGACGGGATCCAGCATGCAGAAGGGCGAAAGCCTCAAAGATACCGCGCTGACCCTTGAAGCCATGCACCCTGACGTGATCGTCCTGCGGCACAATTGCAGCGGCGCGGCCCAGTTTTTGGCCGAGCGCCTTGACTGTGGCGTGGTCAACGCCGGCGACGGGTGGCACGCGCACCCCACCCAGGCGCTGCTTGATGCGTTCACCCTGCGCCGGCACTGGGGCGATGCCTTTGAGGGCAAGACTGTGCTGATCGTGGGCGACTGCGCACACAGCCGTGTCTGCCGTTCCAACGTGAAGCTGCTGACCCTGCTGGGCGCCAATGTCAGGCTTTGTGCACCGCGGACACTCATGCCCGCCGGCGTGGAAAGCTGGCCGGTTGAAACGTATTCGGATCTCAACAAGGCGCTGCCAGGCGCCGACATGGTCATGTGCCTGCGCCTGCAGCTTGAGCGGATGCAGGCAGGGCTCCTGCCGGACATGCGCGAATATTCGGCCCGCTACTGCCTGACTCCCCATCATCTGTCCCTTGCCAACCCTGGTGCAAAGGTCATGCATCCCGGCCCCATCATGCGCGGTACGGACGTGTCCGCCGCGCTGGCCGATTGCCCGGACTCGCTCATCCTCACCCAGGTGGAATCCGGCGTGGCTGTCCGCATGGCTGTGCTGTTCCTCCTCGCAACCCGCACTGACGCCGGAGGCCGTTAATGGAATCCTTCATTCTCTCCAACGCCCTGTATCTCGGCAAACCGGTGGATGTGGTTGTGCGCGAAGGACGCATCGACCGTCTTTGCGCGCACGGTGATGCGTCCTTGCCCGAAGGTCTTGATCTTGTCGATGCCAGAGGACAGATTCTGTTCCCCAGCTTTATTGACGCGCACACCCACCTGCGCGAACCTGGCTTTGAATGGAAAGAAGACGTGGCCTCCGGCCTTTCCGCCGCGGCTCACGGCGGCTTTGGCGCAGTCATGTGCATGGCCAACACGTCGCCCGTCAACGACAGGGAGGCAGTCACCCGGTTCATCATTGAACGCGGCCGCATTGCCTGGCCCAACGGGCCGCGTGTCCACCCCATTGGAGCCGCGACAATCGACCTTAAAGGGGAACTGATGGCGCCGCTTGCAGAGCTGCGCGAAGCCGGCTGCGTGGCAATCTCCAACGACGGTGTGCCGCTGAAAAGTTCTGACATGCTTCGCCGTGTCATGGAGTATGCCGACGATCTGGGCCTCATGGTCATTGACCACTGCGAAGATCCCTGGCTGGCCAAGGGCTCGTGCATGAACGAGGGCGAAACCAGCGGACGGCTCGGCCTGCGCGGCCAGCCCGACGCGGCCGAAGCCATCCAGGCGCTGCGCGACATCATGCTGGCCGAATATCTTGGGGTGGCGGTCCATATTGCGCATGTTTCCTGCGCCCGCACCGTAGACGCCATCCGCTGGGGCAAATCCAGAGGTGTCCGCGTTTCGGCCGAAACCTGCCCTCATTACCTCTTCCTCGACGACTCGCTCATGGAAGGGTACAACATGTATGCCCGCATCAATCCTCCGCTCCGCACCAAAGCGGACGTGCAGGCCATACGCCAGGCAGTGGCCGACGGGACCATTGACATTCTGGTGACCGACCACTCGCCTCATGCTACCCACGAAAAGGAAGTCCCCGTCTCTGAAGCTCCTAACGGCTTTACAGGCATGGATATGGCCGTGGCCGTCACATACGGCCTGGTCAGGGAAGGCATTCTTGACGAGGCCCTTTTCATCCAACGCTGGTGCACTCAGCCCGGCAAGCTGTTCAACCTGCCGGTCAACAGCTTCAACCAGGGTGATCCGGCTGACTTCTTCCTGTTTGATCCCAACCTCGAATGGACCGTCAGCCCGGAAACGCTGTATTCCAAAAGCTGCAATACGCCGTGGCTTGGCCAGACGCTCAAGGGGCGTCTGACGGCCCATTGGATGGGCGGACGGCAAATTGTTTAGGGTTGTTTGAGTTGTATGGAGCAGGGGGGCGGGCGCCCATAACCGCCCCTCTGCTCCGCAGGGATACCCGCGCCGTTGTGCTCAAGGCGGGCAGCCCCCCGCCAGGCGGAGGGCACCGCGCCTTTGGGGACAAGGTTCAGCATAAGGCCCCTCCTTTGCACTGTGTGGCGGTTCTGTTCTTTGGAAACCCGTCCTGCTGTCCGTACACCGTTGCCCGGGCGGGCACAGGTGCCCCGCCACCTCTCCTTTCGCCTCGATTTGTCTACGCGGCCAAATCCGCTGACCGTATCCGGCCGTGCCAGACAGAGGAGTTCTCATGCGCGTACTGATCACCGGCGCTGCCGGATTCATTGGCTTTCATTTGGCACGGCGGCTTCTGGAACAGGGCCATGCCGTCGTCGGCCTCGACAATTTGAACGACTATTACTCGGTACAGCTCAAACAGGACCGCATTGCCCAGCTGGCCGACATGGCGGACTTCCGTTTTGTCAAAGGAGATCTGGCCGACATGGCCGCCCTGCGCGCCCTGTTTGCCGAGCCGTTCAGCCATGTCGTCAACCTGGCGGCTCAAGCCGGCGTCCGTTACAGCCTGCAAAATCCGGCCAGCTATGTGCAAAGCAACCTGGTAGGCTTTGCCAACCTGCTTGAATGCTGCCGGGAGACAAAGCCGGAACATCTGGTCTTTGCCTCTTCAAGCTCCGTCTACGGACTGAACGCCCGCATGCCGCTTTCAGTGCGCGACAACGTCGATCACCCGGTCAGCCTGTATGCCGCAACCAAAAAATCAGGCGAGCTGATGGCGCACGCCTACAGCCATCTGTTCAGACTGCCCTGCACAGGTCTGCGCTTCTTTACGGTGTACGGCCCCTGGGGACGCCCTGACATGGCCCTGTATCTGTTTACCCGCGCCATTCTGGAAGGCAGACCCATCAAAGTGTTCAACGGGGGACGGATGCGCCGCGACTTCACCTATATCGACGACATTGTGGAAGGTGTCGTGCAGCTGCTGGGGCGTCCGGCCCGCCCCAATCCCGACTGGGACCCCGCCGCGCCCGATCCGGCCAGCAGTTCCGCGCCCTGGCGGATCTATAACATCGGCAACAACCACGCCGTGGAACTCAACGACTTCATCAGCGCCCTTGAAACGGCGCTGGGCAAAAAGGCGCTGCGGGAGATGCTCCCCATGCAGCCCGGCGATGTGGAAGCCACCTGGGCGGACATCGACGAGCTGAGCGCGGCAACCGGCTTTGTCCCCCGGACGCCGTTGCATGTGGGGCTTGAACGCTTTGTGAGCTGGTTCCACGCATACTACGGAATCTAGCAGAATCGACTTAAAAGGCCCGCGCAGGCAGGCGCAACAACAGACGGCCTGTGCACATCAGCCATGCTGCTGCCGTTACGCCGGGAGGATCCTGCCTTTCCTCCCGGCAGAGGGCCCGACCTCTGCATTTTGTTTTTCGGGCCCGTTGCCGCAACCAGAGTCCGGAGCCGTCCTGACGTCTTGTCGGGCAATTGCAGCCAGCCCTGTCAAACGCTCCCCCTGCTTCGTCAGCGGCTCCTGCGGAGTGCAGGCATCTTTGGAAAAACGCTCCCTGGCAGACAGGCCCCGGCCCGCTGGCGCCGTGGCAGATCACAGGCTTGTCCTCCGCATTGCGTCTTTCAAAACGCCTTCTGGCAGCGCCCAGCCGCCCGTACCGTTTTTCCCCTGACTGTCCGTCAGCGCAGCGTTCTGCATCCAGGCAAGGACGCTCTGCCCTTTCCTCATGACGCCAGCGAGCGGACTGCCCTCAAAACAACAAAAGAGCCGCCGGGATCCCCCTCCCAGCGGCTCTTTCGCTCGCGCCCGGCAAGCCCCGGGCGCATCAATATCCGTACACTGACGGCCGGTGTCCCTGCGCGGCCTTCTGGCCGGCGGCAGGGATCTGTCCCGGCCTCATGCGCTTACTGCACCTTGCGCAGGAACGTGCCCGTCACGTTGTTCAGCTGTTCCAGGCGCTCATAGCGTTCCTTATTGATCCGGCCTTCGGACTTGTACAGATCAATAATGGGTCTCAGAGCCTTCTGCACTTCGCTCTGACCGGCGCTGGTGTCAAACAGAGCCAGCTGCTCCTGCTTGGGGAACAGCGTATGGCTCTTGATGTCGGCCAGGGCCATTTCCGGCGTAATGTCACGGCCGGCCCATTCCTTGTAGAATCTGATATACTCGGGCACGATGGCTTCAGGTTTTTCCGCCAGGATGGCATCCACCGTGCGCAGGTACATGGTGAGGAACTGCTCGATCTGCTGGGGATGCTCGTCGGCAAATTCGCGGTTGGCCACAAGCAGAACAGGCAGATTCAGACCGAGATCGCTGCCGCTGGCAGCCTTCTTAAAGCCCGCATGTTCGGCAAGGTAGGTGCTCGGAGCCCAGAGGAAAATCGCCTGACCATCGCCGCGGGAGAACACGTTCAACGCGGGACGGGGATCCATATTCTTGATCTTGACGTCTTCGCTCTTCACGCCCAGGGCTTTAAGCCAGCTCAGCGCCACATAGTGGCCGGAAGTGCCGACAGGGCCGATAAGCTGGGCCTTGTCCAGCGCTTTGGCCGAACCGTACACGTTCGGAAAAGCCGCGTTGACGCCCTTTTCCGCAAGCACCGGGCTGTCCGCGCGCACATACACGGCGGTGGCTGCAGTTTCGTCGCAGGCATGAGCGATAACATACAGATCGTCGCTCAGATGCGCGCAAACGGCAGGCACGGCGCCAATGCCGGCAATAGCCCAGTCAAACGCTCTGGATTCGTTGACAATGCGGCTTCCAGACTCAAAGTGCAGCATCCGCACGTCAAGTCCCTGTTCCTCGTCCCAGCCTTTCTGCTTGGCATACCAGGTGACAAACGCCTCAAATTCCGGCATCCAGGCCGTATCCAGACGTTTAAGCTCCGCCGCGCCCGCGGGGCACGCGATCACAAGAGCCAGCAACAGGCTCAATCCCCAACGTACCATGTTTTTCATAACTTTCTCCCATCAAACGTCTCTATCAAAATTCTGCACAGGACGCTGCACTGTGCCGGCCTGCCCTGGCCCACAGAACCAAAACGTTTCCCGCCGCGTTTTGTTCCTTCCCCTGCCATTTGCCAGACTCGCCAGCGCAACTGTCATCCATCATGAAGCATTCCACTGCCTAAAGTCAACGACACGGCCTCCGCGATCCTACGGATTGTACGGCCAGCCGGTAAAAACCGCCGGCAGCAGAACAGCGTCTTTGACCCTTTTGCTGCGGCAACGCTCCAACGGCCTGCGGTCCGGCTGCTGCCAGCCGGAAGACACCGTCAGACGGCCAATGCGCATCAGGGTCACACGCGTCCAGACGCTTTACGCCATTTAATGTTGTGCAATATTCATGCCTAAATTAGGCCACATACACACTCAAAGTGCACCATTGTCATAACAGCGTGTCTTTTCACGCCTCCCGAACTGACTTTATCGGCCTGAAACAGACGTTCTCTGCCTGCGGGCGCAAGCTTTCCTGTAAGCAGCACGCGTTGGCCTCTTTTTTGCATAAAGAAGCGTATCGGTTTTCTTTCAGGAATACGCCTGACGCGCTCCGGCCTCAGCGGCCAAGAGACCTCAGGCAGCCCCGGCAAGGCTCAACCCGCCACCAGAGGAGACAGTACCCATGAATATGGCGACCCATCTGTATTTCAACGGAAACATCCTGACTATGGACTCCCGTGGTTCCTGCGTGAAGGCAATGGCCGTGAAAGACGACATCATCCTTGGCGTCGGCTCTGAAGAAGAGCTCGGCGTGTTCATCGGCCCTGAAACCAAGCGCATCGATCTTGCCGGCAAGACCATGCTTCCCGGTTTCTATGACGGGCACAGCCACTTCATGCGCGCTGGACAGAACGGCGTATTCTTCCTCAATCTCAACGCCTTCCCCATTGGCCCCCTGCGCACCATCGAGGACGTCCTCAACAAGGTTAAGGCGCATGCCGCCACAGTCAAGCCCGGTGAATGGATCGTCGGCAGCGGCTATGACGAAACCGCCCTTGCCGAACAGCGCCACATCACCATCAAGGAACTTGACGCCATCTGCCCGAACAACCCTCTGTTCATCCGGCATATTTCGGGCCATCTGGCGCTGGCCAACAGTCTGGCCTTCCAGCAGTGCGGCGTTGACGAAAACACTCCGAACCCTGCCGGGGGCGTGTTCGTCAAAGGCGACAACGGCCTGTTGACGGGGCTTATCGAAGAACCCGCCGCCATGGAAGTCCTGTTCAGCCAGGCTGTTGTCATGACGCCGGAAAAATGGCTCCAGTCTGTCGCGTTTGCCTCTGACATGTATGTGGCCAAAGGCGTGACCACCGCGCACGACGGTGGCGTGACCCAGGGGATGTGGGAAAGCTATCTTGAAGCCGACCGCCGCGGCCTGATCAAAAACCGCGTGCAGCTGCTGCCCCGCTATGCTCTGGGAGGATTCCGCTTTGAAGATGTGGCCGATACGACTTCCGGCACACCAATCACGGCAAGCGGCCGGCTGACCATGGGCGCCGTCAAGCTGTTCCAGGACGGCAGCCTGCAAGGCTACACGGGCTATCTGACCAACCCTTACCACAAGCTGATTTACGAAGGACAGGACCCGCTGTGGCGCGGCTACCCCATCCGTTCTCGCGAAGAACTCATTGACGTCGTTGTTGATTTCCATAAAAAGGGCTGGCAGATTGCCATCCACGGCAATGGCGACAACAGCATCGATGACATTCTTTGCGCCTTTGAAGCCGCCCAGAAAGCCTTCCCCCGCCACGACGCGCGCCACGTCATCATCCACTGCCAGACCGTGCGCGAAGATCAGCTGGATCGCATGAAGCGCCTCGGCGTCCTGGCGTCTTTCTTTGTCGTGCACACCTATTACTGGGGCGATCGGCACGAGCAGATCTTCCTTGGACCTGAGCGCGCTTCCCGCATTGACCCGCTGCGCAGCGCCCTGAAGCGCGGCATGACCTTCACCAACCACAACGACACCTTTGTCACCCCGATCGATCCGCTGCTGTCGGTATGGTCGGCAGTCAACCGCCGCACAAGCTCCGGCAAGGTCCTCGGACCCGATCAGACCATCCCGGTGATGGACGCCCTGCGCAGCGTGACCATCTGGGGTGCCATCCAGCACTGCGAAGAAAAAACCAAAGGCAGCCTTGAACCCGGCAAGCTGGCCGACATGGTCGTGCTGGGCGCCAACCCGCTGACCGTCGACCCGCTGACCATCCGCGACATCCCGATTGTGGCCACAATCGTGGGCAATGAAGTGGTGTACGGCGCTCTCTAAAAAAAGTTCTTCTGACAACACGTCATTCAAAAGGCGCGCTGCCCCCAAACGGGGCAGCGCGCCTTGCCTGCAATCGGACGCCTCTTGTCTGCCACAGTCTCCGGCAGGACACAACATCGGTTCGATCCCCAACAGGTCCTGCCGGGATCAGCGTTTTTTTCATGTCGTTGCACAAAGCCCCTGCCAGCCAGAAACCGCACAGAGGCCCACATGTGATGACTTGAAAAAACGCCCTGCCGCGGCTAAGCCCCGCCTGGAGCGATGCCATGGCGCTTGAGCTTGGCGTACAGCGTCGACCGGCGGATATTGAGCAGCGTTTCTGCGCCGTCCTCGCCGCGCACCCTGCCGCCCGTCTGCCGCAAAACATAGCGCAGATAGCGCGCCTCCAGCTCCTCCAGCGAAGGAAAGCCTTCAAACAGCGCCTCAAGGCCGGGGGCTCCCTCGTGTGCGGCCTCTGCCGGACGCGGGTTGCGAAGTCCGCTTATTGCTGAAAAATCGTTAAGGATGACAGAGCGTTCAAGAAAATTTTTCAGTTCGCGGACGTTGCCAGGCCAGTCATAGGCCCGCAACGCTGCCCAGTCCTCCTCGGAAAGGGTCATTGCCGGACGGCCATACCGCTTGCAAAAAGCCCCAATCAGCATCTTTGCCAGCGGGACAATGTCTCCACGGCGCTGCCGCAACGGAGGAATGCGCAAAGGCACCACCGAGATGCGGTACAGCAAGTCTTCGCGAAAACGCCCCTCCCGGACTTCCTGTGCCAAGTCCTTATTGGTTGCCGAAATCAGGCGAAACCGGGAATGAATGACTGTCGTTCCGCCAACCCTGCGGAAACTCTGCTCTTGCAGCACACGAATCAGCCGGCTTTGAATGGAGGGGGGCACATCACCGACTTCGTCGATAAACAGCGTTCCCTCGTCGGCCATTTCGATGAGCCCGATTTTCTGTTGTGACGCCCCGGTGAACGCGCCTTTTTCATGACCAAAGAATTCGGATTCAAACAGCGTTTCTGGCGTGCTGGCAGGATGCACCGCCACAAACGCGCCTTTTCGCCCGCTGAGCTGATGGATGCGCCTGGCCATGACTTCCTTGCCCACGCCGGTTTCACCCAGCAGCAAAACAGACGCTGTCGTCTGGGCCACATGCCGCACCTGTTCCATGACGCCCTTGAGCCCCGGACCGATGACAGGGCGCGTCTCCTGTTCGCCCGGCTCTGCCTCAGGTTGTACGCCGGGCTGCTGCCACGGAACCGTTTCGTCCTGGACGCGCGCAAGCCGCAGGCAGGACCGCACCTCACTCGACAGCATGGCCGCCACTTCCCGCCAGTCCGCAGGTCCCAGCTGCAAATAGTCGCCATCGCCGTGCATGCTGTCCAGCAGCAGCCCCCAGGTGGAACTGTCTTCCACCTTCAGTGTCAGCAACAGGCTCTGTCCCTTGCCGCGCGCCAGACCAGCATGCTCAGGCCATGCGGAAAATCCCGGCAGGCTGTCAATGTCCGGAGCAGAAAATTTTTGCCCGTCTGTACTGGCCTGGGCTTCAATCCCGGCAGATCCGTCGCCGCGTATGCGGAACAAAACCGCCCGGTCGGCGCCCAGGCTGGCCTGTACCAGCTGCGTAAGCCGCTCCAGCATGACTGACAGTCCTGTGCCCACAGGCAGTGCCCGCAGCGCCGCAGCGCACCGCTCGACGGCCGGGTGCGCGCTGTCTGAGGTGCCCGCGCCGCCCGCCTCGGCTTCAGCGCCCGCCTCCACACCGTTTTCCACAGGGCCGCACAAACACCTGTCCAAATCCCAAAGCGACATATCCGGCACCGGAAGCACGGACAATTCCGCAAGGGCTTTCTGGCGCAACGCCGAAGCCTGATCCAGCCTGCCTGCCCGCTGATACTGTGCCGCCAAAGCCAGCGCAGACAATGTTTTTTCTCTGAAATCATTGATCTTGCTTGCTTCATCAAGACTGTCCCTCAACAGTCTTGAGGCTTGCAGCGGATGCCGTTCCGCAAGACGCAGGGCCTTGGTTCTCAACGCTGCGCTGCGCAGTGAGCGGTTAGGGGAGGCACACAACGGCGGCAGCAATTCCTCCAGGTTGCTCCCCGGCAAGGGCGGGAACCCGGCCTGCTCGATGGCCAGAAGCACATTCAGCATGAGCGGATCCTCAAAGGGAGGAAGCGGCACGTTCATGGCCATGGCCTGCATCGTCTCGCGGCGCAGCAAATAATAGGCGGAAGGAATACGACCGTGCAAATAATGGATAATGGCAAGGGTACGGACTGCGCCGATATAGATTTTATTGTTAAATCTTGCAGAGGTACACATGAACAGGCTATTGGCGTTCTGCAAGGCGGCGTCCAGATCACCCATACGCACCAGGCAGAAGGTGATATGCAGCCGCCAAAACATGGCCAGCACCCTGTCACCGGCCAGACTTGCCGCGTCGCGTTCTGAAAGGCAGGTGCCAAGAGCCACGGAAAAACGCCGCTGCATAATGGCCGCCCGGCAGGCGCACAGCGCCAGGATGTCGGCCAGGCGGTGATATTTCCAGTCCTGCAGCTCGGGCCGCCGTTCGTAACATGTCAGCACTTCCCCATACTCGCCACGAACATAGTGCAGCAAACCTTCAAAGTACGCGACCAGATCCTGCATGTCGCGATCTTCAAAGCTCTTGAGCTCGCGCAGCCCCTCCATGAACAGCAGAATGTCACCGGCCACGTCTTCGTCAATGAATGTCCGCAGATAGCACCGCAAAATGACGATAATGGGTTGAAAGCGCGCGTTGCCATGCCTGGCCGTCAGGCGGTAGGCGCGATCTGACAGCAGCGCTGCCTTGCGCAGAAAATTGTCCAAAAAAAGGCACATGGTCTGGATGACAATGACCAGTTCGACATAACGGGTATGCTCCCCGGAAGGCAGCGTCCAGCCAAGCAGTTTTTCCAGTGTGAGCTCAAGGCAGATCAACAGGGCAGGACTGCCGCCAATCATGCGTTCATCCAGGTACCTGAGCACCTGCTCGCACTCTTCAAGGCCCGATTGCGGCGAAAGTCTGCCAAGGCAATATTCCAGCATGGTGGGCGCTTCCACCTGCCGCAATGTGGCTGCCATTTTTTCCAGCAGGGCGGGCTCGTCCTGGGCCATGGCAAGCCGCCCGTCCGGATCTCTGCGGATGAGCCTGCGATCCAAAAGACCGGCCAGCGCCTGCCGGACCGCTTCCTGATCCAAATCCAGGTCGACATACAGCGACCGCTCTTGAGAAAAATGTCCAATATGTGCAAGATATAGCAGGAGCAGCGCTTGAGTTCTAGAAAAAACAAACATTTTTAACACCTTAATTCAGCAAATAGGGACTGTTTCCGTCCTGTTTTTTAGACGAACCATCCATATTGCTGGACAGTCCGCCCCGCAATCCCCACCCAGCCGTCAACGGCAGACACTCTGCAATAGTTTTCTATACTGCGGAAACGGCCATGCTGACAAGCCGTCGGGCAACCGCCAGTGCTTGCCGTACACCGCTGCATTCTAACCGAAATCCGGCAATAACCCTCTGTTGCCTGCTTAAAAACGGTGGCTTGCGGTCACATGCACACTGCCAGCAACCCCGCACTCCCGAGGCTTGAAAATCCCGGAGGATGCTCGTACACCAGACCCGCACCCTCACTCAACCTGTTGAAGACGCTGGATCCGCGCGGGAAGAGCGATTTTGTGCGCGCGAGCGTGACACTTCTGCAGATGTGTGCAGGCAAGCGCGGCTCGCGTCCGGACGCCAAAACCACGCTGCCGGACACGGCCAGCGTCCGCCCTGTAAATGATGACGTTTTCAAACTGAAAAGGAGCCCCGATGAACCAGCCCCCGCCGCAACTCAGAGTGCTTCATACCTCCGACTGGCACATCGGGCGCACCCTGTACGGGCGAAAGCGCTATGCAGAATTTGAAGCCTTTTTGTCCTGGCTGGCCGAAACCACGCGGGAAAACGCCATCGATGCGCTGCTGGTGGCGGGCGACGTCTTCGACAGCAGCGCGCCAAGCCATCGCTCCCAGGAACTCTACTACCGTTTTTTGTGCCAGGTGGCAGACTCCCCGTGCCGGCATGTTGTGGTCATTGCCGGTAACCACGATTCCCCGTCCTTTCTGAATGCGCCCAGGGAACTGCTCAGAACGCTCAACATCTATGTAATCGGCCATGCCACAGCTTCGCCGGCGGACGAAGTGCTGACGCTCTGCAACAAGCAGGGCGTCCCGGAGCTGATTGTCTGTGCCGTGCCCTACCTTCGTGACAGGGACGTCCGCACAGCAGAAGCCGGCGAACGCCCTGAGGACAAGGAACAGAAGCTGCTCGAAGGCATCCGCGCCCATTATACCGCCGTCGCCGCGCTGGCCGAACAAAAACGCACAGAGCTCGGAGAAAACATCCCCATTGTAGCCATGGGACACCTGTTCACTGCCGGCGGGCAAACCGTTGACGGCGACGGCGTGCGCGATCTCTATGTGGGGTCTCTTGCCCATGTGACCGCCGGCATCTTTCCGCCCTGCTTCAATTATCTGGCGCTCGGTCATCTCCATGTCCCGCAGGCGGCAAGCGGCTCTGAAACCATGCGTTACAGCGGTTCCCCCCTGCCTATGGGATTTGGCGAAGCCACGCAGTCCAAAAGTGTCTGCCAGGTCAGCTTCAACGGCACAACGCCCGCTGTCCGCCTGCTTGACGTGCCGGTCTTTCAGCAGCTTGAACGCATCAAAGGCAGCTGGGACAACATTCTGAGCCGCATCCGCGAGCTGAAGGCGGCGGGCTCCCAAAGCTGGCTCGAAGTTCTTTATGAAGGCAGCGAAGTGATCGGCGACCTGCGCGAACGCCTGGAAGCTGAGGTTTCCGGATCCGGCATGGAACTTCTCCGCATCAAAAACAACCGCATCATCGATCGTGTTCTGAGTCAGAGTCATGAGGAAGAAACCCTTGACGATCTCGACGTGCATGACGTGTTCGAGCGCTGTCTTGCCGCCCATGACGTCCCCGCAGAACAGAGGGTGGCGCTCCGGCGGACCTACGCTGAAGCCGTCTTGTCACTCCATGATGACGATATGCTGGCGGAATAGGGGAGCTGCCGATGAAAATCCTGCATGTGCGCTTCAAAAACCTGAATTCGCTGGTCGGCGAATGGCACATTGATCTGACGCATCCGGCTTTTGTGTCCGACGGCATCTTCACCATCACCGGTCCTACAGGCGCGGGAAAAACCACCATCCTTGACGCCATTTGCCTTGCCCTTTACGGACGGACGCCGCGTCTGGGCAAAATTACCAAAAACGGCAACGAAATCATGTCGCGCCAGACCGGGGAATGCTTTGCCGAAGTGACCTTTGAAACGCCGGCCGGACGCTACCGCTGCCACTGGAGCCAGCACCGCGCGCGCAGGAAACCGGGTGGCGAACTCCAGGCGCCAAAACACGAAATTGCCAACGCCGATTCCGGCGAACTTTTTGAATCCAAGATCAAAGGCGTCGCCGAACTGATCGAAACGGCCACCGGCATGGACTTTGATCAATTCACCCGTTCCATGCTGCTGGCCCAGGGCGGTTTTGCCGTGTTTCTTCAGGCTGCCCCGGATGATCGGGCCCCGATCCTCGAGCAAATCACAGGAACGGAAATCTACAGCCGGATATCCATACGCGTTCATGAACGCCTGCGGGAAGAAAAGGACGCCCTAAAACTGCTCCAGGCCGAAACAGCTGGTATCGTGCTTTTGGATCCGCAGCAGGAACAAACAGCCACACAAACCCTTGAGGCAAAGCAGCAGGAAGAAGCCGCCCTGGCCGCCCAGAACGCCAGGACCGAAAAAGCCCTTGCCTGGCTTGCCGCCATCGACGGGCTGAACAAGGAGCTTGCCAGTCTGGCCGACGAAGCAGACAGGCTGCAACAGGACATCGAGCGCTTCAAGCCCGAGCGTGAAAGGCTCAATCTGGCTTTAAGCGCCGCTTCGCTGGACGGGCTGCACGCCACTCTCAACGCCACGCGCAAACAACAAGTGCACGATCAGTCTGCACTGCAACGCGAAGAGCACACGCTTGGCGATCTGGAAACTTCCGGCAAAGAACACGCCGGCAAGCTGCGCAGCGCGGAACTCCAGACCCGGCAGGCCAAAGAGGCCCTGCGCGAGGCCGCACCGCGTCTGCAACAGCTCCGCGCTCTGGATCAACGTCTCGATGCCATGGCGGCCGCCGTAACAGAAGGGACTGCGGACTGTCAAAACGACGCGGCCGCCATTGCCGCAGATCAACAGGCACGCCGCGGAACATTGGAAAAAATGACCGGCGCACAAAAGCAATGGGAACTTGCAGACGCCTATCTCAAGGCGCACGCCCAGGACGCCTGGCTGATCAGCGGCCTGGCCGGCATTGAGGCGCACGCCAGCGATCTGTTTGCCAGACAGCAGGAAATCTCCCGTCAGGAAAACGCCTTGCACGCCGCGACCGAAGCCGCGGCGCGCGCGGCAGCCGTACTTGCCGGCTGTCACAAACGCGTCGAAAACCGCAAGCACGCCCTGGAGGACACAACGGCACGGCTTCTTCAGGGTAAGGAGGCCTTGAGCCGGCTGCTGGGACCCCGGCTGCTGCGCGAGTACCGGGCCGAAAAAGACGCGCTGCTGCGCGAAAGAACCCTCCGGGCCATCATCGCCGAACTGGAAACCCACCGCGCGCAATTGGAAGACGGCAAGCCCTGCCCCCTCTGCGGCGCAACCGAACATCCGTATGCGCGGGGTAACGTCCCTGCACTGGACGAGCTTGAGCAGCGTGTCGACGCGCTGACTGCGCTGATCACCGACGCCGAAAACCAGGAAACCGCCGTCAGGCAGCTTGAGGATGCCGTACGCCTGACCAGGGAACGCCTTGCAGAGACCGAAAGCAAGGAAACTGAAGCGGCCAATGCCAAAAACACGGCTGAAAAAACCCTTGCCGAAACAAAGGAAGGGCTGACAAAACACCAAGCCGATTTTGCCGAGCGCCGTCAGGCCGTCATGGCCAGCCTCCAGCCTCTGGGCCTGACCGCTCTGTCGGACGACCTTTCAGCACTGCTCAATTCTCTCAGGCAACGCCTGCAGACGTGGCAGGCCCAGGAACGCATACGGGGGGAACTTGAAAAACGGCTTGACGCACTGAACGCCGACGTGCAACGGCTGGATGCGGTGATCAAGACCCGCAATGCCGCACTGGAAGGAAAAACAGGCCGTCTGGAAGAGCTGAAAAAGAACCTGGCTGCCGGCAAGGCAGAACGTTTTCAGCATTATGGAGACAAAAAGCCTGAGGACGAAGAACGCCGCCTGAACACGGCGCTTTCTGCGGCTGAACAAGCCGAAAGCCAGGTCAGAGAACGTTACCAGGAACTCAGGCAGCAGTGGCTGACCGTAAAAAGCCGTGCCGATACGCTTAGGGACCGCCTCAGACAACGGCAGCCAGAGCTGGAAAAGCTGGAAAAAGACTTTTCTGCAGCGCTGGCAGCCACAGGCTTTGCGGCTGAAGAGGCCTTTCTGGCAGCCATCCTCCCCGCTGAACGCCGGGCCGAACTGGCGGCTGCGGCCAAGGCGCTGGATGAACGCCAGACAGAGCTGAACGCCAGGCAGCAGGATCGGACAGCGCGTCTGGCTGCGGAAAAAGCCCTGAAAATCACTGACAGGCCGCTGGACGAACTGGCGGCTCAACATAAGGATGACGTGGCATCCTTGCAGGCGGTGCGCGATCTTATTGCCGGCCTCAAGCTCAAGCTGGCCGAAAACGCCGCCGCCAAAGAACGGATCAAAGAAAAGCAGGCCGCCATCGAAGTCCGGAAAGCAGAATGTCACAGGTGGGAAACCCTGCACGAACTGATCGGCTCCGCAGACGGCAAAAAATACCGCAATTTTGCCCAGGGGCTGACTTTTGAAATCCTGATCGGCCACGCCAACCAGCAACTGCGCAAAATGACCGATCGGTATCTGCTGACCCGGAATGAAACGCAGCCCCTGGAACTGGCCGTGGTCGACAGTTATCAGGCCGGCGAAATCCGATCTGCCAAGAACCTTTCCGGCGGAGAAAGCTTCATCGTCAGTCTGGCTCTGGCCCTGGGCCTGTCGCAGATGGCCAGCAGGCATGTCCGTGTGGATTCGCTGTTCCTGGACGAAGGCTTCGGCACCCTGGACGAGGACGCCCTGGACATTGCTCTGGAAACCCTCGCCGGCCTGCAGCAGGACGGCAAACTCATTGGCGTCATTTCGCATGTGCCGGCCCTGAAAGAACGCATCAGCACGCAAATCCAGGTCATTCCGCAAGTCGGCGGCAGAAGCCTGCTTACCGGACCGGGATGCCATAAAAGCAGCCCGGACGGAACGAACTGAACAAAGGCCGGCACTGCCGTTATTTCAAAAAACTCGTTGTCCGATCCTCCCCCCAAGGCCTTTGCGGACGGCAGGGAGGCCGTACCCGCACAACGCGTTCCGCACGCTTTGCACCAGTTGCAGGCCAAACGAAAAGGACAAAACAGGAATATCAGGCGGCCACAGGCTGTGTTTTGATGGGAAATGCGCACACGGCGCCACGCGTCAAAGGCCGCCCGTGCCGGGACGGCTGCCCGCACAGCCTCTGCGCGCCACGCCTTTTGGCAACATGCAAAGGGCTGCGGCATGAACGTGCCATACAGGGGCATATGCGCAGCCGGCTTGCACGCTGGCGCTCTGCCAGGGCTGCGCCATCGCCGCTGCTGAATGCGTGAAGTCCAAAAAAGCGGCCTTACTCAGGCCCTTCCGGCACAGGCAGAACCCTCCTTGTTTTCTGAGCGCTCCGCCTTTCCAGGTCTGTGCGGTCACGGCCCAACAACCCGCCAGCAAAACAAAAAAGCGGCCAGCCCTTTTGGCTGACCGCCCGATCATGCTTGTGGTCGGAGCGACTGGACTCGAACCAGCGACCCCCTGCTCCCAAAGCAGGTGCGCTACCAAACTGCGCCACGCTCCGGCAACGTCCAATGCCGTTGTGTGGAAGTCTTCTAGCGCAGCTTGCCGGAAAAGTCCATGCTCCTCACGCACTGAGACTTGCCCAAATACGGATTTATGCCTACTCTCCATCCATGACTGTCATGTCCCTGCTTCTTTGCGGCATCCACGGCCTGGCGCCGGTGCCGTCCCTTGCTGAACGCTACTGGCGGGCGTTCCTCTAACAATTCGTCCTCAGCCTTTCTGTCAGATTCCCGTCTGTACCGCATCCCGCCGCGCCGGCCGGCTGCGGCTTTCCACACGCCGGCGCTTTTTGAAAGAGGACGAAACTGTGTTTGATGCAAGCCTATTGCGCGCATGGATCGCGCTCATCAGCGCCATTGTTCTGGAAGTAGCCGGAACCGCAATCATGAAAGGCACCCAAAGCGCCGCCTCCCTGTGGCCCATGGCAGGCGTTGCCGTCATGCTCGCTTGCGTGACCGCCTCGTACTGGCTTCTGGCCAAAGCCGCACAGCGCATCCCTATTGGCGCGGCCTATGCCTGCTGGGAAGGCCTTGGCCTGGCGCTCATCACCCTGTGCGCCACCCTGCTCGGCGAAACGCTGACCCTGCGCCGGATTCTTGCCCTGCTGGCCGTTCTGGCAGGGATTTTATGCATCCACTGGGGCACGGGGCACGGCCCCAGCACAGAACATGCGGAGGCACAGTCATGAGCCCTGCCGCAACATCTCTGCTGGCCGTTGTGGCCGCCGCCGTCCTTGACATTGTTGCCAACCTTCTGCTTGCGCGATCCGAGGGCTTCCGCCGGAAACTGTGGGGAGTCAGCGCGCTTGTCATGGTCGGGCTGGCCTTTTCCGCTCTGGCTGTGGCTGTCCACGGCATGGATCTGGCCGTGGCTTATGCCATGTGGGGCGGGCTCGGCATTCTGGGCACCTCGCTGGGGGGCTGGTTTCTCTTTGGGCAGAAACTCAAGCCCATTGCCTGGCTGGGCATTGTCCTGCTGGCCGGAGGGCTGGCTATCCTGCACACCTCATAGGGGGTCTGCCGTCTGCAAAACGGCGCTGCCACGCCCAAAGGCACTGCCTGGTCTCTCCTCCCGACCCAAAAATTAAACGCAACAAACGCAAAGGGCGACGCCAAAACCGGCGTCGCCCTTTCTGTTCAATTTACGCGCACAGGGCGCATTTTACTGTTGTTATCGACGGTCGCCAACAATGCGCAGGATAGCAATGAACAGGTTGATGAAGTCCAGATACAGTTCCAGAGCGCCAAGCAGCGCGCCGCGGCGGATGGCCGTTCCGTCATCCAGGGGCATCCCTTCGCCAAACGCTCTCAGGCGCTGGGTGTCATAGGCCGTAAGCCCGGTGAAGATGATCACGCTCAGGGCGCTGATCACAAACTCCAGCATGGTGTTCTGCAAAAAGATGTTCACGATGGCAGCGAGGATGACGCCCCACAGCCCCATGATCATAAAGCTGCCCATGCCGCTCAGATCGCGCTTGGTCACTGTGCCGTAAAGGCTCATGCCCGCAAAGGTGCCCGCCGTGATCGCAAAGGCCGAAAAGACCGACGCGCCCGTGTAAATCAGCAGCACCGAGGACAAAAACATGCCCATCAATACGCTGTACACCAGGAAAATCGCGGTGGCCGCCGCAGCGGACAGCTTGTGGATGGCGCCAGCCAGGACCATCGGCAGTGCAATAACGGCCACAGCCATCACGATCATGCCGATCACGCCGTTGCCGAAAATCAGCATGAGCAGCGTCTCGCTGCCTGCGGTAAACCACGCGGCCAACGCCGTGACGATAAGGCCGAGCGTCATCCAGTTATACACATGCCGCATGTAAATCGACGCCACACTGGCGCTGCGACTCAAAGACTCAGTTCGACGAAGTTCTTCCATAATGCCTCCAGGCAGTGTCAAGATAATCCAATCCAGTTCTTTCAGTATATGCATGATACGCCAAGATGGCAAGTTTTAGAAAATGCCTCTTGTCATTCTTTCCGTTGCAGTCCGGGGCTGTTTGGGCTATGCTCATAGGCCGGTTCTGTCTGACAACAATGGCCCCTACCCTTCTTTACTATCTGGAGGAGTACATGAGCATTTATGTTTCCGGCTCGCTGGCTTTTGACAAGATCATGCAGTTTCCCGGCAGTTTTGCTGATGTTATCCTCCCGGAAAAACTCCACGTTCTCAACGTTTCCTTTCTGATCGACAAGCTGGATCACAAGCGCGGCGGCACCGCAGGCAACATCGCCTATTCGCTGGCGCTGCTGGATGAAAAGCCCATTGTTCTGGCGTCGGTCGGGCAGGACTTCATGGAATATAAGCGCTTTCTCACTGGCATGGGCGTACTGACGCACGGCATCCATGTGGTGGACAACGAATACACCGCCGCCTGCTATCTGATCACCGACCGCGAAAACAATCAGATCAACGGGTTCCACCCGGCAGCCATGAACTATCCCTGCCGCGCCACCGTGCCTGGCGGGCATCCTGGCGACTGGGCCATCGTCTCCCCGGGCAACCTTGACGACATGCGCGCTCTGCCCCGGCGCTTCCGTGAAAGTGGAATCCCCTACATTTATGATCCGGGCCAGCAGATCCCCGCGTTAAGTGGAGGCGATTTGCTCGACGCCATCAGCGGTGCGGACATTGTGGTCACCAACGACTATGAACTGGAGATGATCTGCCGCAGCACGGGACGAACCCGCGCCGAAATCCGCGAAATGACCGGCTGCCTGATCACGACGCTTGGCGAAAAGGGCTCGATCATCAATAACGGCGTGGACGGCGCCATAAGCTCTGTCAAGGCGTCCCGGGTCGTTGATCCCACCGGTGCGGGGGATGCGTACCGGGCAGGCCTGCTCAAGGGCATCATCCTCGGCTTTGACATGCCCAAGGCGGCACGCATGGGATCGACCTGCGCCAGTTTCTGCGTGGAGCAAAGCGGAACCCAGGAACACGCCTTCTCGCTGCGGGCTTTCTCGGAACGCCACCTGGCCGCCTATAACGAACGCCTGCCGTTCTAACGGCACCGTGCCCGGGCAGCGCAGATCTGGCTGCGCTCCGGCACGACAGAGGAACGTGTTTTTCTACAGTGTTTTTTATGCTCGGGCGCGGGGCCGTTCCCGCGTCCGGCAGGGCAGCATGATCATGGCGTTCCACGCGACGCTGTCCTGCCAGCGCGGCACAGGCGCCCCCTGTCGCCGCGCCTGACGACTGCCTGCCGCTTTCGCCTCAACGCCGCCCTTTTCTGGCACCTGACGCGATTGGCGGCAGCCAGCGCCCGAATTCTGCCGCTTCCTGCTCGTAATGCCATCGGGGCGGCAACGGTGTTCTTTTGCCGGCATTCGGGATCCCACACCCGACAACGGACCCGATCCACCATCTGCGGTGTCCCAAGGGGACGCCATACGCCTTACAAGTCCGGGGCTGTCATGAACTACGCCTACCTCCGCAATCCTCCACGCCTGCTGCACCGCCTGGCAGGAGTTCTGGGCTCTTCTGCGGAGCGCGTAGCCTGCCGCAAAACAGAACGCTGTTTTCTGGACAGACTTCATCAGCTGCCTGCTGGCGCGCTGCGGCCTCTATTTCTGGTTGTCGGGGGATTCATGGACAGCGTGCGCGGGCATGCCTATGCCATTTGCCGCAACTGCCCGCCGGATGTCGCCCACCGCTGCGATCTGTTCTACCGGCACTATCCGGAACACGGCGACATTCAGGAGTTGCTCAGGCTGTACCACCGCAAGGGACTGCCCGTCATCCTCATCGGCCACAGCTGGGGCGCTGACGCCGCCGTCCATGCCGTCATTCTCAAACGCTCCCTGCCCGTCGATCTGCTCATTACCCTGGATCCCGTCTCGCGCAAGCGTCCGCTGTCAGGACATTATCCGTTCATCCGGCACTGGACCAACATCTATGTTGATTATAACCAGGCAACATGGTTCAATATCACCAATCTTATCGCCCGCATTGGCGGCCCCTGGGGCACTGTGGCCGTGGCACAAGAAAACATCCCCTGTCCTGCTGAGATTCCCCATTCCTCGGCAGAGGCCATGTTCCGCACCTTTGCGCTGCCCCGCGTGCGTGCCCTTTTGGATCACTCCATGAGCCTGCGCGTCAGACGCTGAACCGGGGCCTCGCCGGCATTCTTGCACCACCGTTCTTCCGGGGATGAAGCGCCTGCCGCCTTTCCTGGCTGCGGAACAATGCGTTGTGCCGCGGATCTCCTGCAGACGGCAAACGCATTTGCTCCTCAGGGACAAACCATGTATCCTGTACAGCAACTACTGCATACGTTTCTCTAACCTGCCATCCATAAAGGATTCGTCATGGTCACGCTTATCCTCACCGTCGCTGCCGTGGTACTTCTTTCGGCGCTCTGCTCCACCACGGAGGCCGCCCTTTACTCCGTTCCCTGGACGCATATCGAGTCCATGCGCGAATCCGGATCCCGCAGCGGGGAAATCCTGTTTGAGCTGCGCAACAACATCAACCGCCCCATTGCAGCGGTGCTCACGCTCAACACCATCGCCAACACTGCCGGCGCAGCCCTGGCCGGCGCACTGGCCAGCTCGATTCTTGGCGCGCAGTCCACAGGGTGGTTTGCGGCCCTGCTGACACTGCTCATTCTCGCGTTCGGCGAAATTGTGCCCAAAACCGTGGGCGTCACCTATGCAAAGCCCCTTGCCAGCCTCATGGCCCGCCCCCTCAAGGCGCTGGTCATCCTCTTTGCGCCCTTCATCTGGCTTTCCGGCCTGTTGACGCGCCTTTTCGCCAGACCCGAAGGACAGGAACCTGCCGCCACGGAAGACGACATCCGCGCCGCCGCCCGGCTTTCGCTCAGAGCCGGACAAATCCAGCCCTACGAAGAAGACGCCATCCGCAACATCCTGACTCTGGACTCCAAGCGGGTCTCTGACATCATGACGCCCAGGACCATGGTCTTTTCTCTGCCCGAAACAATGACCGTGGCCGAAGCCTACGCGCTGCCAGGCATCTGGAACTACAGCCGCATCCCCGTCTATGGCGACGACAACGAAGACATCGTCGGCCTTGTCCTGCGCCGGCGGATCGTCAAAGGCTTTGCCGAGGACGAGGACAGCCGCACCCTCGGCGAACTCATGCAGCCTGTCCATTTTGTGCTTGAAAATCAGACCGTCGACCGTGTGCTCAGAGAATTTCTGGATTCCCATCAGCATATTGCCGTCGTACTCGACGAGTTCGGCGGTCTGGCCGGCGTTGTCTCGCTGGAAGACGTTCTGGAAGAGATGCTGGGCAGAGAAATTGTCGATGAAAGCGACGCTGTGGCCGACCTGCGTGCCGCCGCTCGCGAACGCCGCCGCAAGACGCTTGAGGGACAAAAGGAAACCGCCCCGCATCCGGCAGCCTGAAACTGAGCTTGTTCTTATATGCCGCAACGCCCGCCAATCGTACAGCCGATCGGCGGGCGTTGCTTTATTGTGCAGTACCCCGAAGCCCCCGCACCAGGCCCTCTGCGGACTTTTTGGCGTCAGCCAAGGGCTGTCCGGCAGCGTTTCAATGCACAAACGGGCTCATGTTACAAAAAAGAGCGTCGCCTTCCGTGCATTCCCCGGACGCGTCAGCGCCGCCAGAACGCAGGAAGCAGAAGAATGAGCAGCGCATAGCATTCCAGACGGCCCAGCAGCATGGCAAAGGTCAGCAGGAACTTTACCGTATCCGGCAGCCAGCCAAAATTATCAACAGGCCCCACCCCGCCGAATCCCGGTCCCACGTTGGACAACGACGTCAGTACCGAGGAAAAGGCCGTTGTCAAATCCACGTCAAACAGCATCACGGCAAACGTCAGCGCGAACAGCAGAACAACATAGACCAGGAAAAAGCCCACCACGCCGGACATGGCCGTTTCATCCAGCGACTGTTCCTGAAAGACCACCTTCCGCACTGCGCGAGGGTGCAGCAGCATGAACAAGTCCCGGTACAGCATGCGGCCGAGAATCGTAATCCGCATGACCTTGCAGCCGCCCGACGTCGACCCTGCACAGCCCCCGATGAACATGACCAGCAGCAGCACGGGAATAGTGCCTACAGGCCACAATTCAAAATCGGCAGAAGCAAAGCCGGTGGTGGTCATCAGCGAGAGGATCTGGAACAACGCCGTTCTGACAAGGTATTCAAGATCGGCAAGGCTGTGCAGGCTGACTGTGCCCCGATCCACCAGAATCACACAGACAATCAGCGTGCAAATCACAAAAATCCAGCAGAAGGCGCGGCATTCCTCATTTTGCCCATATGCCCGCCAGTCGCCATGCAGCGCTCTGAAATGCAGGCTGAAGTTGATTCCGCCCAGCGCCATAAACACGATAATCAGCCACTGGGCAACCGCCGGATAGTTGATAAGCGAGGTGTTGCGTGTGGAAAAGCCGCCTGTGGAAAGGGTTGTCAGCCCGTGATTGACGGCGTCAAAAAAGGTCATTCCCGTTACATACAGCAACAAGATGAGCACGGCTGTCAGTACACCATAGACGACCCAGAGGATTTTGGCAGTGTCCCTCACCCGGGGTGTCAGCTTGTCCGGTGTGGGACCCGGGACCTCGGCACGGTACAGCTGCATGCCGCCGATTCCCAGATGCGGCAGAACGGCCAGAGACAGCACGATGATGCCCATCCCTCCGAGCCACTGGGTCAGGCTTCGCCACAGCAAAAGACCGTATGGCAGCGCTTCCACATCGGCAATGACACTGGCGCCCGTTGTCGTGAAGCCGGAAACCGATTCAAACAACGCGTCAACCGGGTTCAACACGCCACAAAACCAGTATGGCAAGGCCCCCGCACAGCCTGCCGCAATCCAGCAAAGCCCCACTGAAGCCAGCGCCTCGCAAAGCGTGAACGTGACCTGCCTGCGCGTTCTGCAACACATATACAGCACGCCCCCTGCGGCCAGAATCACACCGACTGAAGCCGCCAGCCCCGGCGCGGAAGCGTCTTGCCATCCCAGCGCGACCAAAAGCGGCAGGACTTGCGCGCCACCGACGCAAAGGAGCAGCCCTCCCATCAAATGCCCTACAGCCCACGCGTTCATGCGCAACCGTCCTTGACAGCGGCCAGCAACCGCTCAACTTCCGAAATGCGCTTGCGCTCGGCCAGCAGCAGAATCCGGTCCCCGGCCAGGACCGTCGTCTGACCGGTAGGCACAAATACGGCCTCTTCCCGGATGACCGCCAGCAGCAGCACGCCGCGCGGCAGCCCCATTTCCCGGACAGACAACCCGGCCAGTTTTGCCTCCGGCCGGATCATCACTTCTATGGCTTCTGCAGCTTCCCGCCCCACCGTCAAAGACGCCAACACGCCGCCCTGCCGGACATAGTGCAGCAGGCTGCTGACCGCCGCGATGCGCGTGCTCACCGAGTGTTCGATGCCAAACGCTTCAAGCAAGGGCAGATATTCGTCCTTGTTGACGCTGACGACCGTCTCGCCCACGCCCAGTGATCGTGCCAGCATGCAAGAAAGAATGTTGGACTCCTCATCGCCCGTCACGGCGACAAAGGC
The DNA here is from genome assembly GCA_018715085.1 of Candidatus Avidesulfovibrio excrementigallinarum. Lineage (GTDB taxonomy): Bacteria > Desulfobacterota > Desulfovibrionia > Desulfovibrionales > Desulfovibrionaceae > Avidesulfovibrio > Avidesulfovibrio excrementigallinarum. Next base: position 33,180 of record DVMI01000082.1, read on the forward strand.
GTCCATTTCGCCTACACGTTCCTCTTCCAGCAGGCTTTTGTCCGTGCCTTCGCCATGCAGCACCAGGCAGTTGGGCAGCAATTCCGCAAGTTCCGCACAGCGCGCCATGTCATGGTCAATGAGCTTGACCGCGACGCCTTTCCGATCCAGCAGCTGTGCAAGGCGCAGGCCAATGTTGCCGCCCCCATAAATGCATACCGACTTCAGGTAGCTGCGTTTGCTGTGCACGCAGGACAAAAGGGCAGAAAGCGTTTCTGCAAGATAAACGAAATAGACAATATCACCCTTGAGGATGCAGTCCTGACCGGAAGGGACGATGAGCTTTTTATGGCGGACGATGGCACCAACCATGAGCCCTTCGGTCTGAACAATGCTGCGGAAACGCACCAGAGACTGACCGACAAGCGGTCCGCCCGTCACGCGCATGCCCACCATCCGGACACGCCGATCAGAAAACTCGCCGTACTCGACAGCGCCGGACAGCGTCAGCAGTCTGCTGATGCTGCGCACGATTTCTTCTTCCGGATTGATCAGCAGATGGATATCGAGCACCTGCTCCAACAAATCCGGATAGGTTGCATAGTCCGGATTGCGGATTCGCGCCACTTTGACGGCGTCCGGCGCAAATCCTTTGGCCAAAAGGCATGTCATAATATTGATTTCGTCGTTGTCGGTCACGGCAAGCACAATGTCGGCTTCCCGGATGCCCGCCTCCTCCAGAACCCGCGGGCTGGCTCCAGAACCTTTGAGCGTCTGTACATCCAGCAATTCCTGCACATGCTGGATCTGCTCGGCACTGGTATCGATGACAACGACCTGCTTGTTTTCCTCAGCCAGAAACCGGGCGGTATGAAAGCCCACTTTCCCGGCGCCGACAATGAGTATCCGCCCTCTGCCGCGCCCGGCGCTCCTTCCGACTATGCCCATGTGTTACTCCGTTCGATAGAGCGATTTTTCCTTTTGCAAAAAACCGCCCCGCGGACACGGGAAAATTCCCGCACTCCGCCACAAGAAAAAACGCACTCCCCCCAGTGCAACCCAGCGTGTCTTTTTACAATAACGTCATTGCAAGGAGCTCTGCCCTCAATGCCGCCAGTACGCTAGACTAGCCATTTTATATTGAGATGACAAGGTTTGTGTGCGTGCGCAGGCTGCCGCACTGCATGACGATACGCGTCAACCGGTTGCAGGGCACGCACAGCAACGCGCCTGACATGCCGGCTTACCGCGGGCAGCGCTCCTGCCATGCAACCCGGATGACGCGTGCCGCCGTGCGCGCTCCCCCCCCACAAACAGCGCGAAAAGGGGCGCCGGCTGCCAGCTTTCTAGCCTAACGCCGTATCAAGGCACATCATCAGCGTAAATCCAAGGATGCAGCCGACAGTGGCGGCATCGCCGTGCCCGGAAGACTGCGACTCCGGAATGACTTCCTCCACAACCACAAAGATCATCGCTCCCGCGGCAAAGCTGAGAACCGCAGGCAGCACAGGCTGTGCCACGCTGACAAACATGGCCCCAAGCACAGCGGCCACAGGTTCTACAAATCCCGAAATCTGGCCGATGAAAAACGCCTTACCCCTGGAGTACCCGTCGCGCAGCAACGGCAGGGAGACAGCCATGCCCTCCGGCAGGTTTTGCAGGCCTATCCCCAGCATCAGCGTCAACGCATCAGAAATCCCCACTGGAGAGCCTTCGACCTGAGACGCGCCCATGCCCACTCCCACGGCAAGTCCTTCGGGGAAATTGTGCAGTGTGATGGCAAGCACCAGCAAAAAACTGCGCGGCAGCGGCGTGGCCAGTCCGTCCCGCTCGCCGCTCGTCGGGTGCAGGTGCGGGGTGACCCAGTCAATCATGCGCAGCAGCGCAGCGCCGCCAAGAAACCCCAGCGCCACAGGCACGCAGGCCAGCCGCCCCAGATGCGACGACGCCTCCAGCGCCGGAGCAAGCAACGACCAAAATGACGCGGCGATCATGACGCCCGCGGCAAAACCTAAAAGCACATCCAGCGTCCTGCGCGAGAGTGCCTTGCCCCCCATATACACCGCCGCAGCGCCAAGCGACGTGCATCCCCAGGTTATCATGCCCGCAAACAAGGCCATCAGCACGGGAAGTTGCGCCATCGACTCCATAAACAAGACTCCTTGCAATCTGCGTTCTGCCAACTGTCCCATAAAGTCTTCCTGCAGGCAACGGCAGGGAGCCGCACCTTCCTGTCCGCACTGAGGGCAGATTCCAGAAAACCTGTCTTCATCTTGACTTCATGCCGCATGGAGACTATGTATCGATATTGCGCGCGCAGGGGATAACTTTCTATCAATGCGCGGGCTTACCCTATTTGCAAGGAGCGCTTCCATGTTCAAATTCGTCACGGCCGTTGCTGCGGCCCTGATTTTGTCCGCTACCCCCGCTTTCGCCGAAGGTATCGGCATCTTCAATTCTCAGACCATTGTCTCGCAGACCGAACCGTCCAAAGCCGCGCAAAAACTGCTGCAAAGCAAGTTCGGCAGCGAACGCTCGCAGATGGAAAAACAGGAAAAAGCCCTGCAAAACCAGTACGAATCGTTCCAGAAGCAGGCTGCGACCCTGTCTCAGAAGGCCCGCGAAGAAAAGCAGATCGAAATTTTGCGCAAGAGTCGCGAGTTTGAAGAAAAGCGCCGCGATTTCGCCCTCCGTGTGGAACGCGAAGATGCCAATCTCCGCCAGACCATGGGCAAGATTCTCTTTGAAGCCTCGGCCAACGTGGCCAAGCGCAAGAAGCTCGACCTGGTGCTTGATGCCAACGCCGGCGTGATCATGTATGCCGATTCCTCCATGGATTTGACGGACGACATGATCAAGGAAGTCAACAAGATCTGGAAGTCCATGGGCAGCAAGTTCCCGGCTGCGGAAAAGAAGAGCAATAAGTAATGGCTGTCTACAAGCTCTCCGCCCTGGCCGCCACGCTGGGGCTTACCGTCCGCGGCGGCCAGGGTGTTGATCCCGACATCACCGGGATCAACACGCTTGACGACGCCGTTCCCGGCGAAGTGAGCTTTCTGGCCAACCCCAAATACACGCACAAGCTCGCTACCACCAGGGCCACGGCGGTCATCGTCAGCCCGGAACATGCCGATCAGGTTGCCTGCGCGCTGGTCAGTGCCTCGCCGTATCAGGACTTTGGCCGGGCTCTGGCTCTGTTTGCTGTCCGTCAGGGCAGCTTTACCGGAATCAGCGATCGGGCCTTTGTTCATCCTGACGCGCAACTGGGCCAGGGCGTGACCGTGTACCCCTTTGTCTACATCGGTCCTGCAACGTCTGTCGGGGACGGTTCAACGCTGTTTCCCGGCGTGTATGTCGGAGAACACTGCAAGATTGGCGCGCGCTGCACGCTGTATCCCAATGCGGTGCTCATGGCGGGCACCACGCTGGGCGACGGCTGCATCCTGCACCCCGGTGCGGTGCTCGGCGCTGAAGGCTTTGGCTTTACCAGAACGCCCTCCGGCATTCAAAAAATTCCTCAGACCGGATCTGTCTGCCTCGGCGACAGGGTTGAAGTGGGTGCCAACGCCGCCATCGACCGCGCAGTGCTCGCCAAGACCGAAGTGGGCGACGACACCAAAATTGATAACCTGGTTCAGCTGGGGCACAATGTCACTGTGGGACGCGAATGCTTTATCGTCTCACAGGTGGGCGTTGCAGGATCCACACACATCGGCAACGGCTGCACGCTCGCCGGACAGGTCGGCGTGGCCGGACATCTGCACATTGGCGACAATGTGACTCTGGGTCCCCAGTCCGGCGTGGCACAGGACATTCCGTCCAACACCGTTATGGGCGGTTCTCCGGCCGTGCCGCAGAGCACCTATATGCGCACTCTGGCGCTCATGCCGCGTTTTCCAGAGCTGTTCAAGCGCCTGTCCAAAGTAGAAAAACTTCTGGAAAAGCTTGTCGGGACCAAACCTGCCGACTGAGTTCTGCGCGGTGGCATGCCGCGCCTGATCATAACGAAACGCGCGCCTTGAAAGCCTGCGCGCGAGGAGTCCCTTTCATGTCGTCCCCCGAACTTCCCATGCAGCTCAACATCCAGAATATTCTGGAACTGCTGCCTCATCGTTATCCTTTTCTGCTGGTGGACAGGGTCACAGAACTTGTTCCCCAGGTCTCTGTCAAAGCCTACAAGTGTGTCAGTTTTAACGAACCGTTCTTTCAAGGGCACTTTCCGGATCTGCCGGTCATGCCCGGCGTGCTGATCATCGAAGCCATGGCCCAGACAAGCGGCTTTATCGTGCTCAGCTCGCCAAGCATGTCGGCCGAAGTCCGCAAGAGCAAACTGTTCCTGTTCACCGGCATCGAAAAGGTCCGCTTCCGCAGGCCGGTATATCCCGGTGATCGACTGGATATGGAAGCCACGCTGATCCGCCATAAGCTCAAGCTGTGGAAAATGGACTGCCATGCGTATGTTGACGGACAGCTTGCCGCAGAAGCACAACTTACCGCCGCTGTGACCGACAGGAGCGAAATCTAGTGTCCATCCACCCGACCGCCATTGTCGCCCCCGGCGCTGTGCTGGGGCAAAACGTCGTCGTAGGACCCTTCGCCATTATTGAAGATGCCGTAACCATCGGTGACGATTGCCGCATCGATTCGCATGCAATCATCAAATCCAACACCCGCCTGGGCGCGCGCAATCATGTGCATTCCCATGCGCTTGTAGGCGGCGATCCGCAAGATTTGAAATATCATGGCGAGGAGTCGTGGCTTGAAATCGGCGACGACAACCGCATTCGCGAGTTTGCCACGCTCCATCGGGGAACCGAAGGCGGCGGCGGCGTGACGCGCGTTGGGAACAACAACCTGCTTATGGCCTATACCCATGTGGCGCATGACTGCCAGCTCGGCAACGGGATCATCATGTCCAACAACGCCACGCTGGCCGGCCATGTGACTGTTGCCGATTACGCCATTATCGGCGGGCTGTCGGCGGTACACCAGTTTGTGCGCATCGGCACCCACGCCTTTGTGGGCGGTGTGACCGGCGTGCCGCAGGACGTGCCGCCATGGATGCTCGTTGCCGGCAGCCGTGGTTCCGTGCGCGGGCCCAATATCGTTGGTCTGCGCCGTGCCGGGGCTTCGCGCGAGGCCGTTGCAGGCATAAAGTACGCATTCAGAACACTTTGGTGGTCAGGCCTGCTGCGCGCGGACGCTCTGGATAAAATCATGAACGAATACGGCAACATCAAGGAAGTTGCGCAGTTTGTGGACTTTGTTCGTACAAGCCAGCGCGGCATTTGCCCTGTGGAAAAAGCAATCGGATCTGAAAAAAGTGAGGCCTGATCACTTGACGGCTCCTCACTAATTCGATATACAGCCTCCGTTGCAGTTTGCTGCGACAGATAAGCCTTTGTAGCTCAGTAGGTAGAGCGCATCCTTGGTAAGGATGAGGTCAGCAGTTCAATTCTGCTCAAAGGCTCCAGAAAGTTCAAGGACTTATGGGTATCCCCCATAAGTCCTTTTTTCGTTGGAAAGGGCTTTGCCCCGCTCTCAGACGTGCCCGGTCCGCAACAGGCACCTGTGCACAGCGCTCTGGCAAACGTTACAGACCCGAACCGCCCGTGCTGCATCGTAGCGCATGCTTTACGCCACCGGCACACCCAAAACCAAAACAGGGCGGCTGCATGACTGCAACCGCCCTGATAAACTGCATGGTGCGAGAGGCGGGAGTTGAACCCGCACGGAATCCCGCTGGATCCTAAGTCCAGTGCGTCTGCCAGTTCCGCCACTCTCGCGACAATCCTCCACTACGCTATCTGTCCGGCTTACGCAAGCCTCCGGAGGATATCTCAGGCATGGGCACTCTCCTGCGCACCGCTTGCCGGCACGCCAATCACGAGCTTTTGCAAAACGCCGTACAGCGCCATGCGGCCGGGGATGCACTCAGAACGCAGCGCCTCCCTGCCATCGGACATCTGGCATCTGCGCACGCTGCGGTATCTGTACCGCTGCGCCCGCTGGAGCGCTCCTGCACTTGCGCGATACGTCAGAGCATGCCGCCCGCTCCTGCGGCGGCAACGGTACGGCTTGTCCTCCATTCCGGCGTGCGGCGCTCACCTATCCTCCAGAACAGAACCCAACACTTGCAAAGCCGCGTCACAGCCCTTCTTCAACAAGGTTCACGACGCGGCAGGAGCGGCAAGCCGGCATAAGGCGCGCGTTTACACGCCGGAGTGCCAGCAGCAGACGCGCGTTCAAAAAGCCTGCACCATCCCGACAGCAGGAGGCTTTGCAATAAAACCAGGACATCAGGACACTGCTCCCTTGATTAACCCCTCGCAACTTCGTATCATCGCTTCCCCACCACGACTCCATCAAAGACAATGAGGTCATTTGTTACCATGAACAAAATCGAGCAGCTTTGCGACGCCGATACCGGCAAAGCCGAAGTTCTTCAAGGCAATATCGCCTTTGCCGTGGGATGCGTGCGTGCAGGCATCCATGCCGCCGACGGGTATCCCGGCACGCCCAGCACAGAAGTCATCGACAAAGGACTTTCCCAGGTTCAGGATCGCATCAACGTGGGCTGGTCTGTCAACGAGGCCGTAGCCGCAGGCGTTGGCATCGGACACACCTATGCAGGCCGCGACACCGTCGTGACCATGAAAATCCCCGGCCTGTTCCAGGCGGGCGACATCTTCACCAGCATCGCCCTGTACCCGGTCCCGCGCGGCGCACTGGTCTTCTATGTGGCCAGCGACTTCACGCCCAGCTCAACGCAGCACGTCATCGATCCCCGCTATCTGTACAAGAGCTGTTTCGTCCCCGTCTTTGAACCGCGCAACCACCAGGAAATGCACGAAGCGCCGCGCATTGCCGCCGATATCAGCCGCCGCTTCAACACGGCTGTCGTGGTACAGGCAAGCGGCCTGCTCTGCCACAGCGAAGGCCTTGTCCGCCTGACCGAAAAGAGCACCCGTCCCCTGGCCGACGTCGCCCCGCTGAAGGAGCTCAATTCGCTTCCCTTCCAGACCCGCAAGGCCTACGACCGGGTCATGGCCGAACGCATGCCGGCGATCACCGAGTTTGTTGAAAACAGCCCCCTCAACATGCACATCCGGGGAGCCGGCAAAAAAGGCGTCATCACCATGGGATCCGGCGCCATCCATCTGGCCGAATACCGTGCCCGCTTTGAACCCGATCTGGACGTTCTGTCGCTGGCCTTCACCAATCCGCTGCCCCTCAAGCGCATCCGCGCTTTCTACGACGAAATCCGTGCCAACGGCGGGGAAGTGTATGTGCTGGAAGACGGCTACCGCTATCTTGAAGAAGCCTGCATGATGGCCGGCATGGAAGTGAAGGGCAAAGGCGAATTCAGCGCCCTGACCGAATGGTCGCCGTCCGCCGTGGCCAAGTTCCTTGGCGCAAGCCTGCCTGCGCCCCGGCCCGCTACCGTCAGCGTGCCCCGTCCGCCCATGATCTGTGCAGGGTGCCCCTACCGCCTGATTGGCGACGTCCTGGCCCGCATGAGAAAACGCGGTGAAATCGAAGCCATTTTTGGCGATATCGGCTGTAACACGCTGCTCTATTTCATGGGCGCGCTCGACACCGGCCTGGCCATGGGCGCTTCTGAAAGCATCCGCACAGGCTATGTGCTCTCCAAGCCCGAATCCGTTTCCAAATGCGTCAGCCTCCTCGGGGACGGCACCGAATGCCACAGCGGCATGGATGCCACGCGCAACGCCGTGTTCCGCAACGTGCCGGGCGTCAAGATCGTGCTCGACAACCACTGGGTTGCCATGACCGGCGGACAGCCCAGCCCCGCTTCGCCGTGCAACCTGGCCGGCCAGCCCACCCATTTCAGCCTTGAAGAGTCCCTGCGTGCCCAGGGCGCCAACGTTGTCAGCGTTGACGCTTACAACCTCAAGGAAATCCGCACAGCCCTGCGCGACGCGCTCGACGCGGCCAAGCACGGCACCTTTGTCACGCTTGTGGTCCGCGGGACTTGTATCCGCAAGCTCCCGGCCAGCGCCTTCAATCAGGTGCTCACCGTGGACACCGACAAATGCAAGCGCTGCGGCAACTGCCTGATCTGCCCCGGTATTGAAGCAACGGCCGATCACACTCCGCGCTGGAACAATCTCTGCTCGGGCTGTGTGTCGCAGACCCCCGCCTGTGCGCAGATGTGCGCTTTCGGAGCCATCAGCTGGGGTCCCCGCACAAAGACAAGTCAGGGCGGCACCAGCGTCGAGCTGCCTGCCGCACCCGAAACCGTCGACGTGCCCGCGCTTGACGCCGCACAGCGTCCCTCGCGGCTGGCTGTGGCCATCCGTGGCGTCGGCGGACAGGGCAACCTTTTCTTTGGCAAGGCCCTGGCCCAGGTGGCCTTCCTCGCCGGATACGGCGACAGCAACATCATGAAGGGCGAAACCCACGGCATGGCGCAAATGGGCGGCCCGGTCATCAGCACCTTCGGCTGTGGCGACGTGGCGTCTCCGGAGCTCGTCCCTGGCACGGCCGACGCGCTGATCGTCATGGAACAAAGCGAAGTGCTGCGTCCCGGCTTCCTGGATCTGCTCCGCCCGGGCGGCACCGTTCTGCTGGCCGACACCCGCATTTTCTCGCAGGCCATGAAGCCTTCGGACTATCCTGATGCGGCCACGCTTGAGGCGGCGCTTGAGGGCTACAACGTCATCCACGTCAACGTGCTCGACATCGCCCTCAAGCTCGGCGATACCTCCGGCCGCTGTGCCAACGTGGTCATGCTCGGCGCGCTGAGCACCCTGGCGCCCTTCAACACTCTGCCCGAAAATGTCTGGCTTGGCGCACTGAAGCAGGTTTCGCCCAAACCCGCCATCTGGACCCTCAACTACGCCGCTTTCAAGGCAGGCACCAAACTGATGCAGAACTAAACACTGCCAGCACACAGGTCTGAAGGGGGCGTCGCCTTTACGGGCGGCGCCCCCTTTCCGCCTGTTTCCACAGGGGGCCGTTTTCAAAAACAGCCGGCAACCTTCCGCGCGGCATCCGCACCGGCAGCGGGCGCAACAGCTTTTTCAAGGACCAGAGAACATGCGTACGGAGGGAGACTTCTGACACCACACTGCCGGCCCCCTCGTCGGAACTTCTGCAACGGCGTTCTTCAGCGCAGCCTCTGCGCATTTTGCCGATTATTTTATTGTCCGGATAGCTCCTTATTTTTTATTGTGTATGCCTGCACTCCCCAATCATCAATGACAGTTCAGAGCGAGCTGTAGGAACCTGTCCCTTTGCGCCTCTGCCCAAAAGCCCCAATACGCATCAGGCGCCAGCCACAGCACGGTTTTTTCTGCCGGATCAAGTCCTCCTGATAAAACAACGGCCATCAGGCACACCAGAGTGGGGATCTTCACGCTGCGCCGCAAAAAACAGACATATCCAACCGCTTACTCTGAGCTGGCGGCCATCACGCACCCTGACTGCACAATCGCGCTGCCAGGCGCAATATCAGCTTTGCGCTGATCCCCTGCATTGACTGCGTGCTCTATAAAAGACGCGGAACGCCCTTCA
>DVMI01000083.1 GCA_018715085.1 Candidatus Avidesulfovibrio excrementigallinarum
GCCCATGGAAGGTGCGGGTGGGCGAGAATTCGCCGAGTTTATGGCCGACCATGTTTTCCGTCACGAACACGGGGAGGAACTTCTTCCCGTTATGCACGGCAAACGTGAGGCCTACCATTTCAGGCAACACCGTGGAGCGGCGGGACCAGGTCTTGAGGACCCGGTGGTCGTTGCTGGCCACTGCCGCCTCCACCTTCTTCATAAGATGATCGTCCACAAAGGGACCCTTTTTCAGCGATCTGGGCATATTCGCTCCTACTTCTGACCGCGGCGCTTGACGATGAGCCGCGAGGAAGGCTTCTTCTTGTCACGGGTCTTGTAACCCTTGGCCGGCATACCCCACGGCGAAACAGGATGACGTCCGCCGGAGCTTCTGCCTTCACCACCACCCAGCGGGTGGTCGATGGGGTTCATGGCCACGCCGCGGACCTTCGGGCGGCGGTTCAGCCAGCGGTTGCGACCGGCCTTGCCGAGGGAAATGTTTTCGTGCTGGATGTTGCCCACCTGGCCCACAGTAGCCAGGCACACGGCCAGCACCTTGCGCACTTCACCGGAGGGCAGACGCAGCAGCGCGTAGGTGCCTTCCTTGGCCACGAGCTGGGCGTAGGTACCGGCGGAACGGCACAGCTGGCCGCCACGGCCGGGGTACAGCTCGATGTTGTGCAGGTTGGTGCCCACGGGAATGCGCTGCATGGGCAGGGCATTGCCGGGCTTGATATCCACGTTGTCACCGGAAATCACGGCGTCGCCCTGCTTGATGCCGTTGGGCGCCAGAATGTAGCGCTTTTCGCCATCGGCATAGTGCAAAAGCGCGATGCGCGCCGTGCGGTTGGGATCGTATTCAATATGGGCAACCGTGGCCGGGATGCCAGCCTTGTTGCGCTTGAAATCGATAATCCGGTACAGACGCTTCACACCGCCGCCACGGCGACGGCTGGTAACGTGGCCCTGATTGTTGCGGCCGGCCTTCTTGGAAAGCCCTTCGGTGAGGGATTTTTCAGGCGTAGTCCGCGTGATTTCCTCAAAGTCGGAAACGGTCTGGAAACGACGTCCCGCCGAGGTGGGTTTGAGTTTGCGCACAGCCATGACTTACACTCCCTCAAAGAACTCGATCTTTTCACCGGCGGCAAGGGTCACATAGGCCTTGCGCCAGCCGGGGACATGAACAACCTTACGGTTCCTAATCTTTTCGCCGGCCTTCCGGGTGACGACGTTGACATCGACCACCTTGACGCTGAAAGCGGCTTCCACAGCCTTCTTGATTTCGATCTTGTTGGCATCGGGGTGGACGAAAAACGCAACCTGGTTGGCGTCGCGCAGAGCGGTCGCCTTTTCCGTCACCACGGGCCGCAGGAGAATCTGGGTATAATCCATGATGAGCCTCTTACTTCAGCCGCGTTTCAACGGGTTCCACGGCGCCTTCCAGCAGCACGACATGGGGGTGCTTCAGGATTTCGTACACACTGAGCTGCTCGGGCGTGGCCAGGCTGAAACCAGGAAGGTTGCGCGCCGCAAGAGCCACGTTGCGAGTGATTTCGGGCGCAATGATGAGCGCCTTCTTCAGACCGAGCTTGTCGGCAACGCCGGCAAACAGCTTGGTCTTGGGTTCTTCCAGCTCGATGTTCTTCACCACCATCAAGGACTCGCCAGCCAGTTTGGACGACAGCGCCATGCGCAGGGCGAGCTTTTTGACTTTCTTGTTGACCTTGAAGGCGTAGTTGCGGGGCTGGGGTCCAAAAATCACCGCACCGCCGCGCCACACGGGCGAACGGTTGGAGCCGGAACGGGCACGGCCTGTGCCCTTCTGACGCCACGGCTTGACGCCCCCACCGGAGACGGCCGCGCGGGTCTTGGCAGCGTGCGTTCCCGCACGCTTCGCAGCCAGCTGCGCACGCACCACGAGGTGGAGAATCTCCGGCCTCACCGCGACCTCGAACACGTCAGCGGACAGGGTGATTTCGCCCTGTTCGGCCTTGTTCTGATCGTATACTTTCACGACAGCCATTGTTCTCTCTCCCTACCTACTGCTTACGCACCAGGACAACGCCGTTCTTGGGGCCAGGAACGGCACCGCGAACCAGGATCACGTTGTCCTCGGGACGCACATCCACGACTTCAAGATTGAGTTCGGTCACAACTTCGTTACCCCAGTGACCGGCCATCTTTTTGCCCTTGAACACATGCCCGGGGAAGGTGTTGTTACCAATGGAACCGTTGTTGCGATGAACCTTTTCGCAACCATGGGTGTCCTTGGAACCCCTGAAGTTCCAGCGGCGCATACGGCCCTGATAGCCCTTACCGATGCTGGTCCCGGTCACTTTGACCTTATCGCCCGTCGCAAACACTTCGGCGGTGAGCAGCTGGCCCACTTCGGCGGTCGGCGCGTCGTTCAGGCGGATTTCACGCAGGGTGCGGTACAGGGCCGTGCCGGCCTTGGCAAAATGCCCCTGCATGGGTTTGGTCACATGCTTTTCCTTGGCTTCGTTGAAGCCGATCTGGATGGCATTGTAGCCGTCGGATTCAACGGTCTTCACCTGCGTCACCGCACAGGGACCGGCCTGAATCACAGTCACGGCCACAGCGGCGCCGTTACTGGCGAAGATGCGGGTCATGCCAAGCTTCCGACCCAGAATTCCCATTTTCTCAGCCATGACATTCCTCGCTAGAGCTTGATTTCCACATCCACACCGGCGGGCAGGCTGAGCTTGCTCAACGCGTCCACGGTCTGCTGCGTGGGTTCCAGGATGTCCATGAGCCTCTTGTGAATACGCATTTCAAACTGCTCACGAGACTTCTTGTCCACGTGCACCGAGCGGTTCACGGTAAATTTGTTGATGCTGGTCGGCAGCGGGATGGGTCCGGCCACTCCAGCGCCCGTGTTCCGCGCCGTATCGACGATTTCCGCCACAGCCTTGTCAAGGATGCGGTAATCGTAAGCCTTGAGCTTTATACGGATACGATCACTGCTCACTGTCGTCATTGTGTTTACTCCGTTCTTCTCGCAACACATACTCCGGCCTTGCCATCCTTATTGATGAACGGTTCCGGAGTTCCACAAACGGGCCGCCGGATCACGACGGCCGGCGCCGAAGCCGAGGGCTTCGACAGACCCAGGCAGTGGGTCGGATACGAGACAACAACGCTCTGCGCGCTTGTGCGCGAACGGTGCTGACTTCATGATGCTTTGCGGAAGATTGGGACTCGTAAGATGCGAATGCGTCCATCTGGCGGCGCAACCCGGTCCTTGCTTCCTTCGCCCCTCGGCACAACACTGCAAGGGGGCATGAAGTCAACCCATGTCTCGCCGCCTGACCCATATTGGACAACATCCAATAGTGACAGGTGGTCCCGCAGGGGTCACCCTGAGGCCATCGGCCTCTTCAAGCCTCTCCTGAAACGACGGCTCCGTCGTTTCGGAAATTCCTGACATCCTTTCGGCATCGGTGACGCCTGCAAAATGTCAAAACCGGCTTCCTTACGGAAAGCCGGCAAAGCAGAACAGCTTAAAAAACGTTAAGCAAGAAGTTGCAACAGCCCTAGATCATTTCCTAAATGCTGTAGCTTATGCGTTTGTGCTGTCCTTCCCTGCCGCACAGGGAGCCACCTCATGGAAGTGGCAGCCACATTCACTACACAAAAGCGGGGACTTCGTCAACCCTTTTTTTGCTGTCTTGTCAAAGGCACGCGTCTGGTTGGCTGCGTTCCTGCACAGCCAGCCATATCAGACACGGTTTTTGAATGGCAAACAGGCATCATGCCATGCAACGGCATTCTACATGCAAAAAAACGGCTGGCAGTGCCCGGGGCTTATGCGATCGGCCCGGCTCCCTGCAGAAAGGCTTCTGCCGCTTGCAGGCATGGCGCCTGCCAGAAAAATATGCCGGCGCGTCATGTCTTTTGAACTACAAAAGATGACGGAAGGACGTCTTGTTGCCAGAAACACTGTCGCAACACGCGTCATGCATGCGCCCGCCATCAGCTCGCTTCCTGCTGCAAGGCCTGCTTGACGCAGCAGCCTGGCAGTGAATCGTCCTGCTGCTGCCCTGTGTGCAAAGAAACGCCAGGCGGCCATTGCCGGCGTTCAGGCGCGCCCCCCGCTTTGCGGTGTGGCCGTTCTCCCTGTTCCAGCAGCCTTGGAAAAGATGGCAAAAAAACCGGGAGGAAAAACGCTTACGCCAAAAGACGTCCTCTTCCTCCCGGAACGCTGTCAGAGTGCCTGCCGCAGGCGTTACCCGTCAGCGACGGCGCCGGCGCAGGTGCAGCGCTTCCGGACAGCAGACCGCCGCCAGCGCCACATAGACCAGTACGAAGGCACTGCCGCCTTCGGCCAGGCACAGCCCATGCCGGGCAAGGTTGGACGAAACTGGCAGCCAGGAAGCCAGCCAGGAAGCCGTCGTCGCATTCCAGGCGGACAGGGCATCCAGCAGCCACCAGCCGGCGGCGGCCGCCGCCGCTGTCAGCAGCAGCCCCGATAAACAAGGCCGCAGCAGCCCCTCAAACACCGCGGCGTTGCGCTTGCGCCGCCAGACAAGACACAGCGCCAGCGTATAGGCGATCACCGACGCCGACGCCATCACGGCCACTCCGGTCGCTCCAAACGTGCGGGCGGCTTCAGGGTACAGACACAAGGCCACGACCGTGGCGCCCGTGCCGACCAGTGCCGGGGTCAGGGTATTCTGACGGGCATAGAATGCACGGCCCACCACCTGCTGTACCGTCCAGAAAGGCACCGCCAGCAGCATGATTTGCAACAGCGGCGCGGCCAGCACCGTATGCTCCGGTGAAAAACGGCCGCCCTCGAACAAAAAGCCCAGAACCGGCATGCTGAGCAGCGCCAGCAGGCCGCACAGAGGAAACACCACATACATGCTGCCGCGCAGCGCCACGCGCAATGTTTCGTCAAAGGCGTCTTCTTCACCCCGGGCAGCCAGTGCCGCAAGAAAAGGAAATGAAGCCACGCCTGCAGCCTGCGCCACCACGCCCACAGGCACCATCATGATGCGCCGGGCATAATTGAGCAGGCTCACGGCCCCCTCCCCTGCCATAGAACCAAACAGCCGGACAAACTGCTCATCCAGCGCCGTGATGGACAGCCCGAGCATCAGCGGCAGCGCCAGCAGAACAAGCTTGCGCAGCAGCGGATGCGACCAGCGGACGGCAAGCCGCAGGCCGCCGCGCCGCACAGCCCAAAGAGGCAGGAAAAAAGCCCCCAGGGCCGCCCCGCCGAGCACCCCCCAGCAAAAGCCCTCCATGCCCCGTGCCGGCATGAGCAGCCCGCCAAGAATAATGCCGCCGTTATAAATAAGGGGGGTCAGCGCCGGCGCCCAGAACTGCCGCCGGATATACAGGATGGCACTGAGGCACGCGCCCGGCAAAAAAAACATCTGAGCCGGAAGGATGATCCGCAGGAACGTGACCAGACGGGCCTGCCCTTCAGCATCAAAGCCGGGGCCCACCAGCGGCGCAAGCCAGGGCGCGCCAATCCAGGCGATCACCGTCAGAACGGTAATGCCCGCCACAGCCCAGGTGAACACCGTGCTGAAAAACCGCCACCCATCCTCCTCGTCCTGACTGAAGCACGCGGACAACAGCGGAATGAGCGTGATGGAAATGTACGCGCCTGCCAGCAGATGATTGATGTAATCAGGCACCACGAACGCCGTAAAGTATACGTCCGTCTCCGCACCCGCGCCATACTGCCACGAGACCACCTTATCCCGGACCAGCCCCATGATGCGCGACAAAAAGACGCTGACTGCCATGATCAGGGCGGCAATACCCATTTTTTGTGTTGTCGTGATGCCCATATCTGGTCTCTCTCCTCAGGGAAAATCCGAACAGGAGTGTCTGCCGTGTGCCAGAGCGCGCAAGAGAAAACGCCTCTCTTTGCAAAAAAACGCTTCCCCTGTTCCCCCAAGCCTTCTGCTTGCCCTGTGCGTATGGCCCATGCAACGCGCTGCCTGTTTGTCCGCACGATGCGTCAAACCTGGTCTCGTGAACCGAGCATCCTACAGCCAAAACGGCAAGCGCCTTCCGAACAGCAGCAGGGCCTTTGCCTTCCGGCAGGAAGGCAAAGGCCCCTGAATCACATAACGGCATTGAACGGCCTGTCGCGTCTGCCAAACAGGGGCCTTGCATGACGCGAGCCCCGGGCAACAGGTCTCCGGGCGGCTACAGCGCCGCGGCTACGGCCCGCAGGGCCTGCCCCATCAGATAATCCTGCGCCTGTACGCCCATATGACCAAGGCGGAAGACTTTGCCCTTCATGGGACCGTAACTGCCGCAGCAGATCAGCCCCTGGGCGCGAAGCCTGGCCTGCCAGACTTCTTCCGTCAAGCCTTCGGGGATGCGCGCGGCGGTCACAGTGGGCGAATTGACGGCCTGAGGCGCCGTCCAGAGTTTGACACCCAGTTCGGCCAATCCGGCCCTGCATCTGGCTGCGACCCGTTCGTGCCTGGCAAACACGTTGTCCAGCCCTTCGCGGAACAGGGCCTGCGTTGCGACATGCAGCGCGGCGAGGCCATGCCAGTATGGCGTATAGGGCGCGCCTTCCGTGCGGATATGCCGGAACTGCCCCAGCGCGTCATAGCCCTGATACTGCACGGCGTCGACCCGCTCCCAGGCCGCATCGCTCACGCCCACCATGCACATGGACGGCGGTGCAGACAGGCATTTCTGTGCGCCACCCAGCAACAGATCGACATGCCAGTCGTCGGCATACACGGGCGTACCGCCCAGACTGGCCACGGCGTCCACATAAAACAGCGGAACCCCAAGATCCTGTTTGAGCTGTCCCAGTGCCTTTAAGGGGTTGAGCGTCCCGGACGGCGTTTCGCAGTGCACTGCCGTGATCATGACAGGCCGGATTTTGCGGATGGCGTCTGCAATGACGTTCAGATCGTCGTCACAGATCGTCCTGTCATATGGCAGAGACACCGATTCGACACGGCAGCCGAACGAGCGCGCCATGTCGGCGGTTCCGTCGCCAAAGACGCCCGTGCCCACGCAAACCACGCCGTCGCCGGGCTTGAGGCAGCTTTTCAGCGCGCCCCAAAGCGCGAGCATGCCCTCACCGGTCATGAGCACCACATCGCTGCGGGTGTTCATGAGCGCGGCAAGATTGCGGGTCGTGGCCTCATACAGGGCCATATAATCGGGCTCAATCAAACCGGAACCGTAGTCGTGGTTCAGCGCATCGATAACATCGGGGTGCAGGCTTACCGGCCCGGGAACCATGGGAATAGGGGCATAATGCATCAAGGCGAATCTCCTTACAAACTGATATGCGACACGTTGTCGCGGCAGACGTCCGTACCGAGAAAACGGGCGCCTATCTGCGCAAAGCAGGCGGCATCGTCCGTCGTCAAAAACTGATTGCTGCCGTCCTGGCCTGCCGTGTTGAGCAGGCCGCGTTCCGCCAGCATGGCGGCAAGCACCTGAGCCGTCGTTTCGGCCGAATCGACCATGGCCGGTTCCGGGCCGATGACCTGACGGATGACACCCGACAGCAACGGATAGTGCGTGCAACCCAGCACCAGGCAGTCTGGTGCAGGCTCTGCAGCAAACAAAGGTGCAAGATAACGCGCCACAATTGCTTCTACAAGCGGCCCGTCAAACCACCCTTCTTCCGCCAGAGGCACAAACAGGGGGCAGGCCTCGCTGACGACCTGCGCGTCTGGCCTGTAGCGGCGGATGGCCGCAGCATACGCGCCGCCATTCACCGTGGACCGTGTGGCAATGACTGCAATGCGCCCGCTGGCCGAAGCCCGGCAGGCTGCCAGAGCCCCAGGCTCCACCACGCCCAGGACGGGAATGCCGGGGAAACGGCGCTGCAACGTGGGCAGAGCTACCGCCGACATGGTATTGCAGGCAACGACAAGGCACTTGACGCCCTGCTCCACCAGATTGGCAGCACACTCTTCAGTATACCGGATGATGGTCTCGCGGCTTTTGCTCCCATAGGGAACCCGGGCGTTGTCCCCCAAATAGAGCAGGTGTTCGGCCGGAAGACGCCGCCGGATCGCCCTGAACACTGTCAAGCCTCCGACACCCGAATCAAACACCCCCACGGGCTGTCGCGTGTCAGTCATGGCTTGGCTCTCCATCTTCAAGCAGCCGGTAGGTACTGGTATAGGGCGTGCGCAGCGTGGGCAGCACGCGCTCAAGCAGCACGCCTTCGCGGCTGGGCATGGTGTACCCGAACGTCGCCTGGATGCAAAGCGTGGCAAACTGCGCGGCCCTGTCCACCGCTATGGGCAAACAGTCGCCCTGCAGCAGGCTCCCGGTCAGCACGCTGGCAAAGGCGTCTCCCGTTCCCGGGTAATGCGCGGGTAACAAGGGCGCATCCACTCTCCAGAAACGGTGCGATTCCGAATCGTAGGCCACCACCGACAGGCGGCGATCCGTCCCGTTGCCTTCAAGCCTGTTGGACGGATGCAGCGGCACGCTGGTAATCACCACACAGCGGGGCCCGATAGCGGCAAGACGCTGGAGCCAGTCGCGCAACGTCGCCACGTCAACGCTTCTGCGGCAGGGCTCGTCAAGCAAAAACGCCGCCTCGGTAAAGTTGGGCGTGATCACATCCGCACGCTCAATCAGCCAGCGCATGCGCCGGACCATGTCCGGCGTCATGGTCTGATCAAGAATCCCGTTGTCGCCCAGAACAGGGTCGATTACGGCTATGCCGTGAGGAGCAAGACACCTCTCAATGCAGCGGGCCACATGATCCATCTGCGCGGTGCACGCCGTAAAGCCGGAATACACCGCATCAAAGGTCAGGCCCAACCGTTCCCAGTGATCCAGGATCCGCACCATTTCGTCGGTCAGATCCAGCAGGGTAAAGTCGGTGTATTCCACCGTATGGGTCGACAGAATGGCCGTAGGGAGCGGACACACCTGCACCCCCATGGCCGAAAGTGTCGGAATGGCCACAGTCAGGGATGTCCTCCCAAAACCGGACATGTCGTGGATAGCCGCCACGCGCGGTACAGGATTGCCTCTCATGAGCGCTGCATGACCTTGCTGAACGGCGGCACGTCGTGCGTAACCCAGACGTTGCCGCCAATGACGGAACCTTCTCCAATGGTGATGCGCCCGAGCACGGTGGCTCCGGCGTAAACGGTGACGTTGTCTTCGAGAATGGGATGGCGCGGAATTCCCTTGACAAGTGTGCCGTCAGCCTCTTTGGGGAACGACAGGGCCCCGAGCGTGACCCCCTGATAGAGCTGGCAGTTGTCGCCAATGATGCACGTTTCACCAATCACCACGCCCGTGCCGTGGTCAATGAAAAAATGCCGTCCGATCGTCGCGCCGGGATGGATGTCGATTCCCGTGGCCGAGTGCGCCATCTCGCTGATGATGCGCGGAATGAGCGGCACGCCGATCATGTAGAGCTCGTGCGCCACCCGATGGTTGATCATCGTGGTAATGCTCGGATAGCAGAAGATGGTTTCACCGGGGTTGCGTGCTGCCGGGTCTCCCTCGTAGGCGGCCTGTACGTCAGAAGCCAGAAGGGAACGGATCTCCGGCAGCTTCTGAATGAACTCGATGGCCATGTCCCGCGCTGTTCTGGCGCAGGTGTTACAGTCCTGGGCAAAATCCGCACAGGAAAAACAGGCTCCGGCCCGAATCTGGGCTGCCAGCATGTGCGTGATGCTATCAAGGTTGGCCGCCAGATGGTAGCGCATCGACTCCAGACGCACCTGTGTAGGCCCGTAAAATCCAGGGAACAACGCGGCGCGCAGGCGCTGCATGATCTCGGCCAGCTTCTCGCGCGAAGGCATGTCCTCGCCGTGCAACGGCGTATGGGATACAGCCTTGTAGGAATCCGGATGGCAAAGGGCATCCACAACGGCATCGACTTCTGCGATGCGATCTGCCTTAATGGTCAATTCTTTCATACACCCACCCTGTTGGCTTGGTTGGAGCCGCTTCACATCGTCATGACTCAAGGCAGCGCGCAAAGCGGAAAAACGCCGCACGGCCGGTGCTGGCAACGTTCTGCCGCCACCTCTGGCGGGGCGTATCCCCGTCAAAGCTCAGGCACTCCCCTCTCCTGAAACGGCGCCACATTCAACACACGCCGCCCAGGCGGAACGACGCTGCACAGGCCCCGGCCACGAGGACAAAAACGCTTTTCAGACGTGCGCAGGCAGCCCGGCTTTTGCGGTGAACTTCTTTTAAGAAGTTGCTGCGCCTGACATTCCGGCCGCTTCACCAGCGCTCCAGTTTTCCTCCCCGGCATACCCGTCTTTGCCACCAAAAACAAGAGATCACCGGGCGGCCATCCTGAGCCCGAGGCTTTCCCCCGCGCGCTGTTGGGCGCACTTTCCCTCCCGCCCGAAGAGACGTGCACCGGCGCAAGGCTGGGAACCGGCGCACTGCTTTCCGCCACAGAAAGGCCCTCTTTTTGTCCCTAAGCGCCTTGCCGAAGGGCGTAAGCTGAACATGACCCCACGTCAGAACAGACGCCGGAGCCTGCCGCGTACCCCTGCGGACAGCCTGGCGGAGTCAGTGCCACAGCGCTTTGCAGAGTACCCGGTTCCCCCGGACCACTGAGAACCTGAAAATAACAGCACGCGGCGCATCCGGAGGCCCGTCCCCGCGCCGCCCGCAGAGGGGAACGGCGCTTTCCCGGGTTCCTCCGAACCGGCCGCGTGCCAAATCCATCGCTATGGCAGCCTGCGCGTCACTGTTCCTGGAACAGCGGTGTGCTGACGTACCTGTCTGCGCTGTCGCAGATGATCGTCACAATGCGCCGGCCTTTCATGTCCGGACGGGCCGCCAGCCGTACTGCAGCCGCCACATTGGCCCCCGAGGAAATGCCTGCCAGAATGCCTTCCTCGCGCATCAGGCGGCGGGCCATGGACAGCGCATCCTGGGTGCCGACCGTAAGCACCTCGTCCACCACCGTGCTGTCATAGTTGCCGGGCACAAAATTGGCGCCAATTCCTTGAATGCCATGCGGTCCGGCCTGCCCTTCGGAAAGCAGCGGAGACTCGGCCGGCTCCACGGCGACGATCCGTACAGCAGGATTCAGCTCCTTCAGGCGGGCTCCTGTGCCACAGACCGTGCCGCCGGATCCGACGCCCGCCACAAACGCATCCACACGCCCCTCTGTATCTGCCCAGATTTCTTCGGCTGTGGTCCGGCGATGGACTTCCTGGTTGGCCGGATTGTCAAACTGCCCAACAAGGATAGCTCCGGGATTTTCTTGCACAATGGCTTCGGCCCGGCGGACAGAACCGCCCATGCCTTCTGCGGCAGGCGTCAACACCAGCTCAGCGCCCATGCCTTTAAGCAGCGCACGCCGTTCAAGGCTCATGTTCTCGGGCATTACCAGAATCAGCCGCCAGCCGCGCACCGCGCACACAAACGCCAGACCAATGCCCGTGTTGCCGCTGGTGGGCTCCACAAGCAGCGTATCAGGGCCAATCCGATCTTCGGCGGCCATCAGCATCGCCCACGCAGCGCGATCCTTGACCGAGCCAGAGGGGTTGCGGCTTTCCAGCTTGACCACCACCTCCGCGCCGTCAGAAGGGCAAACGCGGTTCAGACGCACCAGCGGCGTCCGGCCTACCAGTTCCAGCATGTTCTGTGCTATCATGACTGCTTCCTTATGTTGCACAATCCCGGAGAAACCCTTTGCCCTGCACGCGTGACGCCCAGCCGTCCGGCGGCCTCCTCCATGGGAGATCCGCACAACTCCCTTGCCGGGGCTGACGCCGTTCCTGCGCCAGAAAACGCGTGCTGCCGGAAGGCGTCCCGCCTCATGGACTCCGCAGCCCACATGAATCAAAAAAACACGGGCTGCCGCCCGCACCAGAACGCCAGGCCGTTCTTGCACCGGCTGGCGCTCCTTCCCGCTTCGCACTCTGACAGCTGTGAAGGCCCGCAGGCCAAAGCTCCAGTCGCACCAACCGGACTACGCCGCGCCAGGCCTTGGAGCGAGCCCGTAAAAACGCCTTGCGTTGTCGCCGCAGCGCGTCCAGACAACGGCGGCATCCTCGCCCAGCGCCTCTGCCACTGCCGCCCCTGTGAAAGCGCAAAAAGCCGGTTCATTGGGTTTGCCACGCCAGGGCAGCGGCGCCAGATAGGGGCTGTCGGTCTCCAGCAGGAGCCTGTCAGCGGGAATAGACCGCAGTACCGCACGCAGCTCGCTGTTGGCCGGATAACTGACCGGTCCGGCCACAGACACATGCCATCCGTTGGCCAGAATTCTGTCTGCATGCGCCACGGCGTCACCGCTGAAACAGTGCCAGACTAGGGGATGTCCCGCCATGCCTTCGGCTTCGAGAATACGCAGCGTGTCGGCCGCCGCATCGCGGCAGTGGATGGCCACAGGCCGTCCGACCTCTTTTGCCAGGGCCAGGTGCAGGCGCAGGGCTTCCTCCTGGATGAGGTGCGGACAGTCCTGCCAATAAAAATCCAGCCCTGTCTCGCCCACGGCACGCAACCGGCTGTCTGCCACAAACGCCTTTTTCATGGCGTCAAGGGTCGCGCCTGTGCAGCGCATGGCCTCGCACGGGTGAATGGCCAGGAGGAAAAACACCTCCACCGGCGCGCCGGCAAAACGCTCTTTGCCTGCCTCATAGGCTTCGGGGCTTAAAAAAACCTGCCCGACAGCCGAAAGCCCGGCGCGTGCGGCGCGCTCCAGCACACCAGGCACATCCTGCGAAAGTCCGGGGCCTTCATCGCCAAGGGGATCGAGATGCGCGTGCGCATCGACCCCCGTGCGCGGCAGCCCCAGCGTTTCGGGCAGGGGACGTTCAATGTTTTTCTTGTGCTTGCCCATGTCAGTTCCGGACAGGACGGGGGCCAAACAGCGTGGTGCCCACACGGATCAGGGTTGCCCCTTCTTCGATGGCCTGCTCAAAATCGCCGGACATGCCCATGGACAGCACCGGCAGCGCGCAGCCAAGCCGGACCGCCAGCGCGTCGCGCAGTTCGCGCAAGTGCGCGAAGTAAGGCCGGGCCGCCTCGCCGTTGTCAAAAAACGGCGGCATGCCCATAAGTCCCAGCACACGGATTTTTGGCAGCTGCATGACCGCTTCGGCCAGGCGGGGCAAATCGTCGTCCTCCACACCGGATTTCTGCGGTTCGTGCCCCAGATTGACCTGAAGCAGCACCTTCTGGAAAGGAACCGTTTCAGGCAGGCGGCGGTTCAGTCCTTCTGCCAGACGAATGTCATCCACCGTATGAATGAGTTCAAAACGGCCGGCCACATCCTTGGCCTTGTTGGTCTGCACATGGCCAATAAAATGCCAGTGCGGGGCAGGCGAGGCGTCCAGCAGGCTTTGCTGCTTGGCCAGCGCTTCCTGCACATAATTCTCGCCAAAGCACAGCTGCCCGCAGGCCAGCGCTTCGCGCACCGCCTCGGCAGGATGAAACTTGGATACCGCCACCAGCGTCACATCGGACGCCGTGCGGCCCGAGCGGGCTGCCGCGTCCGCAATGCGCTGCTGGACGCCGGCAAGCCGTTCCGCAAAATCGGGACCGTCTGTCGTGCTCACAACATGTCTCCACTTTCTGCGCCAAAGCCCAGTTCATGCAGAAAACGGGCGTCTTCCACCCAGTCTTCCCGCACCTTGACCCACAGTTCCAGATGCACTTTCTTGCCAATAAGTTCCACCAGCTGTTTGCGGGCCGCCGTGCCGATCTCCTTGATCCCCGCACCGGCCCGGCCAATGACCATGGCCTTGTGCGACGGACGGGCCACATAGATGCTGGCGTGAATGATCACCTGATCGCGCCCTTCCTCTTCGTCCCACTGTTCGATTTCCACGGCAACCGAGTACGGCACCTCCTGATACAGCCGCTCGAACAGCTGCTCACGGATGATTTCTGCCGCCATAAACCGCATGGGGACAGTGGAAATCTGATCTTCGGGGAACTGAGCCGCGCCTTCGGGAAGCTTGCTGAGGATCAGGCGGCGCAGTTCGGTCACGCCATCCCGGCGCAGCGCGGACAGCGGGAAAATGTCAGCCTTGGGCAACAGCTCCGACAGCCTTGTCAAAAGCGGCAACATCCGTGACTTGTCGTGGAACAGGTCCACCTTGTTCACCGCCACGATCACCGGCCGCTCTTCTTCAGCCAGCGCCCTGAGCAGCGGGGCGAGATCCTTTTCGAGAAAATCCTCATGCCGGAGATACAGGTCAGCGTCAGCCACCAGCAGGATGGCGTCCACGGCTGACAACGTCTGCCACGCGGACTGGGACATGAGCTTGCCCAGCTGCCCGCGCGTATGGCCCCGTAAAGACTGAATGCCGGGAGTATCCACAAACACCGCCTGCCCCTCGGGGCAAGTCAGAATCCCGGTAATGCGGTTGCGGGTGGTCTGAGGTTTGGCCGTGACAATGGCGACCTTGTGCCCCACAAGAGCGTTGGTCAGGGTCGACTTTCCGGCGTTGGGCGGCCCCATGAGAGCCACCCAGCCAAAACGGTGCGCTTGCTGCGTCATATATTCCTCTCAGGTGATCGACCGCCACATGCGGAGGCGGTCAGCAAACAGGTTCGTATCCGCGCCGGCGGCTGTGCGGCGCAAGGGATCGTTGCCAGAGCCGGAGCGATCTGCCCAGGCCAGGCTCTCACTCCGGCAAATGCGGACAAACTGCCCGCAGATACAAAAAATCGCCCGGGGACGTCCCCCGGTCAATGACGGCAGGACGGCCCGGAGCGCCGTGCCGGCCGGCACTACAAAAATCCAAGCCCTGTGGCCATGCGGTCCGCGCCTGCTGTGCGCCAGGCTCCCGCTGCTGTGTGTTCCCCGCCTGTACGCGCAAGCCCGCTGTTCCCGCTCTGGACGATGCGGGAACAGGGGGAATTTTCAAAACAGGCCGCCTTCTGGCAGGGGCATTCTAATAGCGGCCAGTGGACGCCATCTGACGAAGCCGCGCCACACGATCCTCAATGGGCGGATGGGTGCTGAACAACTTCGTAAATCCGCCGCCGAACAGGGGCGCGACAATGAACATCTGCTCGGTTGTCGGATTGCCCTGCTGCATGGGAATGCGCTGATTCCATGCCTGGAGCTTCTCAAGCGCCGAAGCGAGCATGAGTGGCTGACCACTGTAGCGCGCGCCGCCTTCATCGGCAAGATACTCCCGCGAGCGGGAAATGGCCATCTGGATGAGGCCGGCCGCTATAGGCGCGAGCATCGCCATGACAAACATCGCCAGCGGGTTCGAGCCGCCTTCCTCGTCGCGCGAACCGCCAAAGATGGCCGCAAACTGCAAAAAGTTCGCCAGGGCCGTGATGGCCGATCCAATCACGCCGGCCACACTCTGAATCAGGATATCGCGATGAGCCACATGGGCCATCTCGTGGGCCAGCACGCCCCGCAGCTCTTCGGGGGAAAGCAGGCGCATGATGCCGTCGGTCACGGCCACCACCGCATGTTCGGGATTGCGCCCCGTAGCAAAGGCGTTGGGGGCCTCTTCCGGGATGACGGCAATGCGGGGCTTGGGCACGCCGGCGTTGGCGGCAAGTTCGGCCACCATGGCGTGCAGCCCTGGCGCGCTGGACTCGTCAACCTCGCGGGCCCCGTACATGCGCAGCACGATCTTGTCAGAATACCAATAGGCTCCGACGTTCATAAACAGAGCAAAGGCCAGGGCGACGACAATGCCTCCCCGTCCGCCAAGCGCACCGCCAAGCACAATAAGCAAGCCCGACAGTAACGCCAGAAGCATGGCGGTCTTGAACTGACTGGTCATACATTCTCCTTGATAATCCGCCCGGAGGCGGGAACTGTCCGGAAGGGTCCGCGCGAGGCAGCTCTTGCTGAGGCAAAGCCCGCCACCACGCAGCCGGACACAGACAGAAGACTCCGACGGCCGGCACAACAGGCCGGCCGGCATATCGTATTGCCGTTACCATAATACAGCGGCGACACTTGGCAAGACCGTCGTGAACAAGCCCCCCGCACGAACGACGCAGCCAGTTCCAAACGCGCCGCAGGCGAACTCTTCGCCCGCGTGCTGCAAAAAATGCGCTGTGCTTGCCTGCCACAGCTCACCGGCGTGACGCCCCCGCGTCCGCCAGGACAATGCGTGGCCAAACCTTATGTTATATACCACCTGGGAACGATCCGCATCCACTGCCGGACATCGCCCATCTTCCCCGATGTGCACTCAACGTCCAAAAAACAGCGTGGATCTGCCTTGCCAGCGGACCTCACGCCCGCCGGAGTGGTTTGTTTGCGACGTGCCTCACAGAAAACAGCCCGCGCCAAGTTCTAACAATGTTTGTGAATGCGGGAGATTGAAAAAGATTTTGCACGTCAGAGAGGTTGCGGCTGAACCTTCCGCAGTGCGTCTTTTGCTCGTAACGGCGCCGCGGGCAAGTCCAGCAAATGTTTTAGGAAGAAAGACTGAGAAGGCGGGGGAAGAAGGGCACCTTCTTCCCCCGGGGACGTCAACAACACTGTTGCGTGCTAGTCCTTATACACGCCGCCGGTCGCGGCCGAAGTAACCAGCTTTGCGTAGCGGCGCAGGAACGGCGATGTGATTTCCTTCTTCGGCATCACCAGCCGTTCGCGGCGGCTGGCCAGTTCGGCTTCATCCACCAGCAGTTCAAGCTTGCGTGCGGGGATGTCGATCAGGATCTTGTCCCCTTCCTCAACCAGAGCAATAGGACCGCCGTCCGCCGCTTCAGGCGAAACGTGTCCGATGGCTGCACCGCGGCTGCCGCCGCTGAACCGGCCATCCGTGATGAGCGCCACATCAGCGCCAAGCCCCATGCCCACAATCGCGGAAGTGGGGGTCAGCATTTCGCGCATGCCCGGCCCGCCACGGGGGCCTTCATAGCGGATGACGACGGCGTCGTCCTTTTTGATCTTGCCGCCCAGGATGGCTTCCACGCCTTCCTCTTCGCTGTTGAAGACGCGGGCAGTCACGGTTCTGACCATCATTTCAGGCGCCACGGCAGACTGCTTGACAACCGCACCCTGCGGGGCGAGCGAGCCGTACAGGATAGCAATGCCGCCTTCGGCCGCATAGGGGTTGTCGGCCCGGATGACGTCGGGGTTGAGGACGCGGGCTTTGAGGTCGCGCAAGTTTTCAGCCACGGTGCGTCCGGTCACCGTCATCGGCGTGTCGCGCAGCAACCCCTTATCGCGCAGCACAGACATCACCGCCGGGATACCGCCGGCCAGGTGAAGCTCTTCGATGTGCTGCGTGCCGGCGGGCGACAGTTTGCACATGTTCGGCGTGACGCGGCTCACTTCATCAAAAATGTCCAGCGTAAGGTTGAGCCCGGCTTCGCGGAAAATAGCGGGCAGATGCAGCACGGTATTGGTCGATCCGCCCAGAGCCATGTCGGTAGCGACCGCATTGCGCACAGCGTCGGCCGTCACGATGTCGCGGGGGCGCAGGTTGCGTTCGAGCAGCGTCATGACCTGCATGCCGGAACGCTTGGCCAGGCGGAGGCGTTCGGCCATGACGGCCGGGATGGTCCCGTTGCCGGGCAGAGCCAGACCGATGGCCTCGGCAAGACAGTTCATGGTATTGGCAGTGTACATGCCCGAACAGGAACCGCAGCCGGGGCAGGCGTGCTCAGTCAGATCCTCGAGTTCCTCATCCGACATTTCGCCGCGGGCCGCCTTGCCCACCCCTTCAAACACCTTAATCAGGTCGGTGTTGTTGCGGCCGGCCAGCATGGGGCCGCCGCTCACAAGGATGGACGGCACATTGAGGCGCAGCATGGCCATGAGCATGCCGGGCACGATTTTGTCGCAGTTGGGGATGAAAACCAGCGCGTCAAACGGATGCGCGGTGGCCATAATTTCAATGGAGTCGGCGATGATTTCCCGCGACGGCAGTGAAAAGCGCATGCCTTCGTGGTTCATGGCAAGGCCGTCGCACACAGCAATGGCCGGAAACGTCATGGGGGTGCCCCCGGCAACCCGGATCCCTGCCTTGACGGCTTCGGCGATCTGACCAAGATGCATATGTCCCGGCACGACCTCGTTGGCGGCGCACACCACGCCTACCAGCGGGCGTTCCATTTCTTCACGGGTCAGCCCCAGGGCGTACAGGAGCGAGCGATGCGGCGCTTTTTCCAGCCCCTGCGTCATGTTGGAACTGCGAAGTCTGTTCATGACATCCTCTCTGATTTTCTGATAGAAAAAAGCACAAGGGTACGACGCCCTTGTGCTTCCAGGTAGCCGGACACCCGGCATCAACCGTTACCGTTGCTTTCTTTCGAACCTGGCGGGGTTGGCGGCGCTGCCGCCGCCCGGCTGTTTGAAAACGTACCTATTCGACAATCTTTTGTCAAGCTGGGCAGGGGATTGTGCCAATGCGCCCTCTTCCGGCAACGCGGCCCTGCTCCCCTTTGACGCATGGCACCCAAAAGGCCGGGTCCCCACAAACCGCCAAAACTGCTGGCGGCGCAGCTGGCGGCTGCTTCCCCCGCCGCTTTTCTCTGCGTCCTGCAGGCTGGGGCCGGGCCTTAAGACCTCTTCTGCTTTCTTCTTTCCTGCGGTCCGGTTCTGCCAGCCCTCCGGCTCTTCCTGCAACGCGCCGGTGTTGCGGAACAACCGGGGAACGCCCGTCTCTGCCCGTTCAAAGGCGTCCCTTTCTTCCTTTGGCCGCCAGTCAGCCTGCACCCGTTTTTCTCTCAGCTCCTGCACGCATAAAATAAGGGCCTCCCGCCCCGGGAACCCGTATCCTTCCTGCCGGATCAGGCCGCGTCCGGCTTTCCGCACAGCACTGCCGCGGTGCCGGCAGATCCTGCCCCGTTTTGCCACCGCCCATCATTCCGGGAGGTTTTATGTTCAACCTTGTCTTCTTTTATTGCGCCATTGGCGCCGCGGTCGGCCTGCTGGCCGATCTTTTCGGCGACGGAGGCGGCACGGTCATCATTCCCTATCTGACATGGCACGGTCTCGCCATGCTGCGCGCCGTGGGCACGTCCGCAGTACCGGGCTTTCCCACAGCCCTGGCCGGCGGCCTGGGTTACCTTGTCAGCGGGTACGGCGTTCCCGGCCTGCCCTCAGAATCCCTTGGATACATCTCCCTGCCCGCGCTTACCGGCATTGCAATCGTCAGCGCGCTGGCTGCCCCGCTGGGCGTACATCTCGCCAGACGGATCCCCTTGCGCACGCTCAACACCGCCTTTGCGCTGCTGGTATTCTGCATGGGCATCAGGATGCCTGCCGGCACGCTGTAACCGGCATTGAACAGCAATCCGGCGTCAAGGCCCACGCCGGGGGCAAAACTCATTAGAGACAGCAACTGAAAGAAATGTATGGACATAGCATTTGTAGTGCATAGCCATGCAACGCTAGCCTTTCAATACGAAATATTTTATTATTTGTCTTATAGTATCATTCATATAAGGCT
>DVMI01000084.1 GCA_018715085.1 Candidatus Avidesulfovibrio excrementigallinarum
TTTTAGATGGCATCGAAGAGAGAAGGATATTTTAGGGCAACAGGCAACATCTAGCGGACATTAAAGAAAATTTCAGAGTGACAGAGCGCGTGCCGGGCAGATGGCCGCATGGAATGGCCGCTCGCTTTACAACGCTTTTGGAACGTATCGACATAGTGCGAAAGACAGTAAGGCCGTGCCTGTCGCAATGACGCTACGGGCCTCAAGGAAGTGAACGCCCACCAGAAAAAGCTTCTGGATTCTGCGGTCGGTTGTCTACGCCGGACAATGGCAAAAGCGGCTTTGAGCGGTAAGCCGGGAAAGGGCGGCGTGCAGATGCATATCGGCAAATGTAAGAACGGAGGTCCGCAGCTGAGTGAAAAGGGTGGTCGCCAGGGTGATGCCTGGTGGCCGGCCGGGGGGGATTGAGGAAAACGCAAACACCGGCAAAGCGTATCAGGCTTTTTGCACGGTTGAGAGTGTTTTCATGTCCGGTGCACGATTTTCGGATCTTTTGGAAACAGAGACCGGGCATGCCGGTATATCCGGCGCCGGCCCTTGGGAAAGGCTGTGGCCTTTTCGCTGCTGAGGCCGGGAGGCTCTGGCTTTTTCCTGCAATCTCGCCTATGCTTTTGCCCGAGTTGAGGAGGATGCCATGAAATATCTGGTCGTTGAAGATTTTGCCGGACAACCGATACCTTTTCTGTTTCCCGATCGGGTGGATCACGCTGATATGCGGGATCAGCTGCCGTATGGCCGCGTTTTGGGCGCAGGATACGTTGTGTTGAAAGATGGGGAGTTTGTGTGCTCTGGCGGCAGTGCAGAGCTTGGCGCCATGGCACGGGCCGAGGACGGCGGCGTCATCAAGGACGCGTTATGCCATGTGCCTGTGGCGGAGTAGTTTCGCCCCGCTTGAAGTAAATTTAGGGTTCCGCAGAATTGGTGGAGAGAGGAGGCCTCCCTCCACCTTGGCTTATGCCTACAATTCAATGCTTTGTCCGGGCTTCATGGCCAGCATCTTGCAGGAGGGAGCCCGCAGTGCCAGTTCGGCTTCCATCTCGGTCAACGACTGGGCAAGAACAGGGAACGTTCCCCAGTGCATGGGGATGACAGCTGGTGTTTTGAGCAGCTTGCAGGCCTGTGCGGCCTGGCGTGCATCCATAGTGTAGAATCCGCCGCAGGGCAGTAGTGCCAGGTTCAAGGGGTACAGCTCGCCTATCAGTGACATATCGCCAAACAGGCCTGTGTCCCCGGCATGGTAGATGGTGAAGCCGCTGGGCATAGTCAGCACATAGCCGACCGGTGTGCCGGATTCACTGGTATGAAAGGCCTGTGTCATGACAGCAGTCATGCCTTTGTGGGCAATGCTGCCGCCGATATTGAATCCAGAGCCTCCAGGAATCAGCGAGGCGGGCAGACCGCGGCCTGCAAGAGCCTGTGCGGTGCCAACCACGCATGCGCAAGGCGCGTTATATGTCTTGCACAAGCTGACGGCGTCTCCGGCGTGATCGCCATGATCGTGCGTGACCAGCACGAAATCCACAGGAGGAATGTCTGCCACGCCAACAGGACAGCTTGGGTTGCCGCTGATAAAAGGATCGATGATGGCGGCGACATTGCCTTCGGCTATCCGGAAGCAGGAATGTCCGTACCAGGTGATTGTGACGCTCATGGAATCTCCTTATGCGTAATGCCGTGTCAGAGAGGTTATTTTTGCAGGTGTCGACTGAGCGTAATTTTGCCATGTTGCCATACTTTGTCAATTGATCGGAGAGAGGGCTGTCCGCCTTGGCCTGTGCCCTTGCGGAGTGGTGCACCTTTTGGGCGGCATGAGCGGGAAGCACAGCCGGCAGCACAGAAAAGACAGACCATAAGGCCGCGGGAGGTCATGTATGAAATGTACGGTGCTGGTCGATAATATGAGTTGCCGGCTGCATTTGCTGGCAGAATGGGGATACGCACTGCATCTGGCAACCTCGGAAGGCGATGTTCTGCTTGATACCGGCGGTCATGGGCACATCCTGTTGCACAACGCCGCCATCCTGGGCGTTGACTGGAGCAACGTCCGTGCCGTGGCGCTCAGTCATGGACATTTTGATCATGTATGCGGGCTGGCTGACGTTCTTGCCAGTGCGCCGCAGGCGCAGGTGTGGGGAGCTCCAAGCTTGCCGCGTGAAAGACGGGCGGGTACTGCTGCAGAACGCGTTGATGGCGGCGGTCTTTTTCTTGCCCTGTCTGTGCTCAACCGTGTGGAGCCAGAGGCGACAATAGTGCCCGGAGTTACGGCTTTTGTCGTTCCTGAGGCAGCGCGCGATCCGGCGTTTGTTTATGCCGATACCCTGTGGGAAGTCCTGCCTGGCCAGGCTCCGCAGCATGATTCGTTTGCCGACGATTTGTCTTTGCTGGTGGAAGGTCCGCAAGGCATGTCGCTTTTGCTTGGTTGTGCGCATGCAGGCCTGCCCAACATTCTGGGTTATGTGCGGGATCATTTTGGCGTCAATGCGCTGCATACAGTTATCGGAGGCACTCACCTTTCCGCATTTTCCGGCCCCAGGCTGGAGGCCTGCATTGAAGCGCTGGGAGCATTCAATGTGCGTCACTGGCGTCCCAATCACTGCACGGGTTTTGCTGCTGCGGCTGCGCTGGCCCGTCGCTTTGACGACGTGCAGTGGGCCGGTGCGGGGAGCGTTGTCGAGCTATAGCCCTGAAGGTGCGTTGCATTCAGGTGCCCTTTGGGGCAAGGTACATTTTTCATCTTCTCCAGGTGCTCGTTTTGTTTACAGAACGAGAGAATTGGAAAGTTCGGTTTGAAACCGACGCTGGCCCGCAACCGTGAAAGGGGACGAGTCCGCACAATGCCACTGGGATTTGTGATCCTGGGAAGGCGTGGACGCAGGAAGATCCTTGAGCCGGGAAGCCAGCCTGGAGAGGGCAACCAGAGCCCGTGGCAGGTGTCTGGTGCGTCTTCCGAATCGCCGTGAGGGCGGTTTGTAGTCTGGTGTGGACTGCGAGGGGACGAAACCAGGTCGGCCGGGGTTCGCAATTCCACCCGCGTGGCCGGGTTTGGAGGTGGCATGACCCTTTATTGGCGTTTGCTTCTCGTTCCGCTCTGTGTTTCCGCCTCAGTGTCCTTGGCACAGGCAGCGGAAGCGTTGTCTGAGGCCGATTCTGCCATGGTTCCTGCATTGCCTGAAGTGGTTGTTACGGCCACTGCGGAGCCTTCCAGAATTCGGGATCTTCCCGCAACCGTACAGGTTATTTCTTCCGAACAAATTGAGCGATCAGGCCTTACAACGCTGGATCAGGTCCTTGAGCGGTATGTTCCGGGCACGGGGACCCTGCAGCCCGGCGGGTATGCCGCCATTGGCATGCGCGGTTTCCGGTCAAACCAGAGTTCCAGCAGCAGTCTTGGCGATCGTGTCCTGATTTTGATTGACGGACATCGTGCCGGCATAGGCAATGCAGTGGCGATCCCTCTGAGTAACGTAGAACGCATTGAGATCGTTCGCGGCCCCTCTTCGGTTTTGTATGGCGGATCGGCCATGGGCGGGGTTGTCAACCTGATCTCCAGACGGGGCAAAGGGCCTGCTTCTGGAACGGTTGGCGCAAGCTACGGGACTTGGGACAAACGTTCTGCCGAAGCCTCGATAGCCGGCGGCCTGGACAACGATCGCTGGGGATACTCGGTCGGCGTAAGGGGCAATGCCTCGAGCGCATATAAGGATGGCGACGGAAAACGCTATAAAAATTCCGGCTATCATAACGGCTCAATCGGCGGTTCGCTGACCTTTCGCCCGGATGCCGTGACCGATGTGTCGCTGGTTGCAGCGCATCAGTCCATCTTCGATACGGGCAGTCCCGGCGGGTGGTATGCATATGGCCTGACACCTGACGACAAGGTCCGCAACACCTTTAATTATACAGCGCTTGAGTACGACACCAGGCTGGATAATGATGTCACCCTGCGTGCAAGCCTGTATGGCAACCGCAACCGGTACGACTATGCCTGGGATGGGGACTGGGGGGCAGGGAACTCAACCTACCGTGCTGATATGCTTGGCGGACGGGTTGTGGCAGGATTGCCGATAGGTTTCCTTGGGCGGCTTTCTGTGGGAGCAGAATACAATTACATGCGCGAAGAGGCTTACGGATCTTCGGTCTCTCAGCCCAATGCGGCCTATGATGTGGCAGGGGTGTTTGCAGAGCACCGGTTTGTGCCGTATGACGATCTGACCGTTACCTGGGGGTTGCGCTACGACATCTACAGAGAGCGTATTAAGGATACTGCGGGGTTGGGGCCCGTCAATGCCGACAGCCATACGTTCAATCACTTGAGCTGGAGCGCCGGGGCAACCTGGTGGGCGCTTGACTGGCTGGGGTTGCGCGCTTCTGCAGCTACAGCGTATGTGCCCCCTACGGCAAAGAACCTTGCTGGTGATTTCTGGACTAGTGGCGCCTGGGGCACGCATTATGTCGGCAATCCGGATCTGAATCCCGAAAAAAGCCTGACTGGTGAGATCGGTGTAGAGCTTGATTTTGGCACAGTCCGGGGTAGCGTCGCGTATTTCTATACAAAGTATCAGGATCGTATCGTCACCCAGATGCTGCCTGACTACAGTTACACATGGAGCAACGTGGGTGACCAGCGCCTTGCCGGGGTTAATGTCTCACTGAATTACCGGGATTCATTTGACATTGGCTTGGATAAGCCTTTTGAATGTTCGGTGTATGGCAACGGCGAATTCTTTACGGAGCGGCACAACCGGGATGGCGCCACATCCGTAGCCATGTATGTGCCAAAGTACAGTGCGGTGAGCGGCATAGGACTTGGCTACGGCATGCTATGGCTAGATGTGAACGGTCGGTTTACCGGCGATCAGTACCAGGATAATTTTACGACCTATGAAGTGACCAAAATGGGAAGTTTTGCCACCTGGAATACACGTCTGACTGTGCGGCCGACGAAGCAGCTTGCTCTTTACCTGGATGTGTCAAATCTCACGGACAAGCAGTACGCCTATACGTTGGATTATCCTATGCCCGGAAGAACTGTTTGTGTAGGGTTCACCTATAGTTACTGATAGCTCATTGATTAACGAGAACTGTATGACACGCCCCGTTTTCGGTCGTTTTCGCAACATTGCCGGCAGCGCGGGCGTTGTCTGGTTCTGGGGAGGAGTGGCACTGCTGCTGGCTATGGGCGCGGCCTTGGTGTGTGGTTCGGCAGAGATGGCACCGGCCGATGTGCTGGATTGGCTGCGCGGCACTGCCCCGGCGCACGTACAGACGGTTTTGGGAGAAATACGTCTGCCCCGTATCCTGCTGGCAGCTAATGCCGGTGCAGCACTGTCCCTGAGCGGACTGGCCATGCAAACAGTGTTGCGCAACCCCTTGGCTGAGCCGTATATCCTGGGGGTTTCCAGTGGCGCGGCGGTCGGCGTTCTCAGCGTGGTGCTGGTTGGCGGCGCCGCAGCCTGGAGTTTTCGCCTGGGAGCGCTGGGCGGAGGACTGTGCGCGCTGGTGATTGTTTGTCTGCTTGGGGCACGTCGTCATGTCACGGGTATGCTGCTTTCGGGCGTCATGCTCAATGCCTTTTGTGGGGCCATCATCCTTTTTTTGCTGTCTCTTGCGCCGCAGGCTGACGCAGGGACCGTATACTTCTGGTTCATGGGCGATCTTGGCAGCGCCGCAGCTGACGAGGTTTTCCTGACATCCCTGTTGCTGCTGCCATGCTATGCCGTGATGGTGTGTTGTGGACAAACAATGAACCTCATCCTGCTGGGCGACGAAACCGCCTGGAGTCTTGGCGTTCCTGTGCGCGGAATTTGTTTCGGGCTTCTTGGTCTGGTTTCGCTCATGGCGGGTTTTATTGTAGCCATGGCCGGACCAATTGGTTTTGTAGGCCTTGTTGTCCCTCAGGCGCTAAGACGGATATGGGGCTATGATCACCGGCGGTTAGCGCCAGGCTGTCTGCTGCTGGGAGCAGCCTTTATGGTTGTATGCGACACGTTTTCCCGCAGTTTACCAACACAAGGGGATTTGCCGGCGGGAGTCATGACGGCGCTGATAGGCGCGCCGCTGTTTATCGTGCTGCTGCGGAGGATGTCGTGAATCTCCCGGTATTGTCTGCAGAAGGCACCACTGTTCTGGCGCGCAGACGACGCCGCGGGTCTGTAACCATATTGGACGGGATCAGTCTTACTGCGGCTCCTGGAGAGCTGGTCATGGTGGCCGGCCCCAGTGGTTCGGGAAAAAGTACGTTGTTGCGCGTGTTAGCCGGAATTACGCCGCTGGACGCCGGGAAGGTGTGTATCGGCCGTCCACTGCGGCCGCTGGCAGCGTATGCGCCCAGGGAACGGGCCCGCTTCATGGCTTTTTTGCCGCAGGAAAACTCGGCAGAGAATCCCTTCAGCGTGCGGGAAACAGTTCTCTTTGGGCGAGCGCCATGGCAGGCTTTTTATGGGTGCGCCTGTGAAAATGACCGGAATTTGACGCAACACGCCATGGAGCTGCTGGATGTTGCATCGCTGGCAGACTGCCGCGTTGATGAGCTGAGTGGCGGGGAAAAGCAGCGTGTGCTGCTGGCCCGTGTCCTGTGTCAGACGCCGCAACTGATGCTGCTGGATGAGCCGACCTCTGCCCAAGATTATGGGCAGCAGATTCGGATTATGGAGACACTGACGGCTCTTTGCACTTCACGCGGGCTGGCCGTTATCATGGTCACCCACGATCTTAACCTCGCGGCCATGTATGCGCACCGTTTACTGCTGTTCAGCCATGGCCAGTGCGCCGCTCAGGGACTGCCGTTTGACGTGCTGACTGCCGCACGGCTTGAGGCGATATATCACTGTCCTTTTATCGTTGACAAACACCCATGTGCGCCAGTGCCAAGAATCACACTCTCCCCATTATCGCCGCTGCACCGCTGAAGTCCGGCAGGGCAGCCCTGAAGGCAGGGTTTTTCCTCTCCGTTCTGGCGCACAGCGTTGTCGTTGGCGGCGTGCTCTGGCATGATCGAGTGGAGTCAGCTTGTTTGGATCTGCAAGGCGGCAAAGGAACAGAGGTGTTTTTGGTGGCCGGATATGGCACTGCTGAAAATTCCATATCCACGGAAGAGGCAGCAGCTCGAACAGATAAAAAACACGACGCGCCGCATACTCCCGAGGCTCTGTCTGAACCAATACAGCAGACCATGGCTGTAAAGACGCCGCCAAACGATCAAGCCCCCGGGAAGCCTTTGGTGGATACTGCCCGTGTGGAAGCATCGTCTTTGAATCAGAGCAAGGCGGTAAAAAAGCATCCAGCGCCTGAAGCCGATGTGGTCAGGGTTGATACGACCCGCCAGAAGCCAGCGAGCAAGCCGTATGCCAAGCAGCGTGCTGTTTCTGTAACCACGTCAGTGCGGCAAGAAGCTGTTCCCGATAAACGCAAAGAGGAGGCAGCCAGCCACAGGCAGCAGAAAGTGAGCCGTACGGATCCCGGCGGAGGTTTGACGGGCATGTCGGCTGGGCAGGCTTCAGGGATTGGCAGCAGTCAGGGAAACGGTATGGGCGAGCCAGATCGTGTGCGTTTTGGCATGGATACAGGACCTTCCTTTGTTCGCTTCAGCCCGCCTGAATATCCTGCTGCAGCCCGCCGTCAGGGAATTTCTGGACTGGTGCTGCTTCGCGTGCGAATCAGCGCTGAAGGCAGGGCAGATCGTATTGAGGTCATAAGCAGCGCTGACGACAGGTTGAGTCGCTCAGCATGCGCTGCTGTGCGCA
Source organism: Candidatus Avidesulfovibrio excrementigallinarum (assembly GCA_018715085.1). Classification (GTDB taxonomy): domain Bacteria; phylum Desulfobacterota; class Desulfovibrionia; order Desulfovibrionales; family Desulfovibrionaceae; genus Avidesulfovibrio; species Avidesulfovibrio excrementigallinarum. The sequence continues at coordinate 7,743 of DVMI01000084.1, forward strand.
ACGCCGTTTTTGCTCCCTATGCTCCGTTTGGAAAGGCAATGTCCTGCTGGACGGAGATTCCCATCCGATTCCGGCTTGAGGCGTCAAGGCCTTAGGAAGAGGATGTGTAAAACACACCGTCAGTCAGGCGTGTGGACGAGGAGGTGCGTCTGAGGACAAAACCGTTTATGAAGAGAGGAGGTTTATTCAAAAACTTTCCTGTGCTTTCCTGGTGCGCGTTTCTGACGTGAGAATGTTGTGT
>DVMI01000085.1 GCA_018715085.1 Candidatus Avidesulfovibrio excrementigallinarum
AACAAGGAACTCCTGTTGCACTGCACAAGATGGGAATTTTTTTCTGGATTCCCATCGCAGCTCTCGTCATCGCCTGTAGCTGTTCACAAGCCGCGACTTCTGAACAGCCCGAGGCCTCTCCCCAGGCTCTCATCCTTCTGGATGCAGCCCAGGGTGCAACCCCCGAAATGCCTCCGGCGGCATTTCGGCACGACGTTCACGTTAAGGCTGCGGGCGACGCAGGCTGTGTGACGTGTCACGCCGAGCTGAAAGCCGTAGAAGGCAAAACCCAGACCGGTGTTGATCCCTTCCGCTTCGTTGCCCACCCGAAGGACAAGGACGACTGGCACAGCACCTGCCTGGCTTGTCACACGGAAAAGGGTCAGGGACCCCAGGCCGCCGAATGTCACACCTGTCACGACAGTAAGGCTCCTAAGAGTGCGGAAACCCTGCCGGTCGTTTTTGACCGTTCTATGCACGCCGTGCATGTGAATTCCAAGTTCATCGCCCCCGTGCAGCCCCTTCCCGGAACGCCTTCTCCTTCCCCTCTGCAAAATTGCGGTGCATGCCACCACGAGCTTGATGAAGCCAGTGGCAACCTGGTGTACATCGCCGGCCAGGAAGAGCCCTGCGCGTCCTGCCATCTGGAGCAAACGGAAGGCAAGGTGCTCTCGCTGCGCGAAGCTTCCCACGCCCAGTGCATCACCTGCCACCTGCAGAGCATGGAGATGGCGACCGCGACTGGACAGAAGCTCGAAAAGCTTCCCGTGGACTGTGCTGACTGCCACAGTCTTGCCGGTCAGCAGGCCTTCCCCAAGGGCGACAAGGAATTCCGCCTGATGCGCGGTCAGAAGGACAGCGTAGTGATGGAGCAGATGGGCCCCAAAGCGGCTGAAGGCGCCGTTTCGCCCGAAGCAGCCAAAGGCTTGCCGCTTGTTGTGTTCAATCACAAGCTGCACGAAACTGTTGTCGAATCCTGCTCGACCTGCCATCATAAGGGCTTCAAGAACGAAGGCTGTCAGACCTGCCATACTCTGGCCGGCTCTGCCGACAGCAATTATACGTCCTGGTATGACGCCATGCACGATGCCAACAGCAATCATTCGTGCGTGGGATGTCACCAGCAGTATCTCATGACGGAAAAGAACTGTGTCATGTGCCACGCCGATCTGAAGCCCGTCAGCCAGAACACCTGCAATGTCTGCCATACCGGCATGCCTGACGAAAAGGCACAGGCGGCGTCTCAGACTCCGGCCCTGTCGCTGGACGAAATTCCAAGGACGGTCGTCATCGGATCGCTCTCCAACGAATACGCCCCTGCAACCATGCCGCATCGGCAGATTTATGAAGCACTGGCCAAACGCATTGCCGACAATGACATGGCCAAGGCCTTCCATGTGTCTCCCGAGACGACTTGTGGAGGCTGCCACCACAACGTGCCGGCCGGCGACCTGAAAAATCCGCCTAAGTGTGCGTCCTGCCATACCGGCCAGCCTGGCATTGCCCAGTCCAGCCATTACATTCCGTCCCTCAAGATTGCGTATCATAAGCAGTGCATGACCTGCCATGAACGCATGAACGTCAAGCCTGTCGCCACGGACTGCACCGGCTGCCACGCCCTTAAGACGACCGGTGGACAGGAGGTAAAATAATGAAACGCAGAGCCTTTCTTTCCATGCTGACAGGCACTGGCGCTGCGGGAGCGGCCTCCATGCTCGCACCTTCGGTGGCGCGGGCCGCCGGCGGCGAGTTCCCTGGCTACCCGGACAGCAACGGCGTTCTTACTGATGTTACCAAATGCATTGGCTGCCGCCGCTGCGAAGAGGCGTGCGCCAAGGTGAATCATCTGCCTGCTCCGGCACCGGTAGACGACGCCAGCGTCATGAACACCGTCCGCCGCCCGTCAGCGGTGGCCTGGACTGTCGTCAACCGTTATGGCGACGACAGCGGCGTTTTGTACCGCAAAACCCAGTGCATGCACTGCCTTGAGCCTGCTTGCGCCAGCGCCTGCTTTGTTAAGGCCTTCACCAAAAATCCCGATGGATCCGTCACCTACGACGCTTCGTTGTGCGTAGGTTGCCGTTACTGCATGGTAGCCTGCCCCTTCAACATTCCGGGATATACCTACAACAAGGTTCTGGCCCCTGTCGTTCAGAAGTGCACCATGTGCCACGATCGCCAGCAGCAGGGACTGATCCCCGGTTGCGTCGAAGCCTGCCCCACCGGTGCACTGCTGTTTGGCAAACGCAAGGACCTGCTCAAAATCGCTCATCAGCGCATTAACGAACATCCCGAGCGCTATGTCGATCATGTGTACGGCGAACGTGAAATGGGCGGCACCGCATGGCTGACCATCTCCAACGTGCGCTTTGAGGAAGTGGGTCTGCGCGAAGACCTTGGCAGCAAGGCCGCCGGCGAATACACGGCCGGCATTCTTGGCGTGGTGCCTATGGTAGTAGGCTTCTGGCCCGTACTCCTTGGCGGTGCCTACTTCATCACCAAGCGCAAAGAAGAAATTGCCGCTGAAGAACAAGCCGAAGCTGTCGCCTCAGCCATTGCGACCGAGCGCGAACGCTGCGAAACCGCTGCCAAGCAGGCCAGCGACAAGGCTGCCAAAGCTGCAGCCAAAGAACTGGAAAAAGCTGTAGAAACAGCAAAGAAGGAAGCTCGCGAAGCCGCTATCGAAGAAGCGCAGGCAGAAGCGGCCTCTTCGCTGGAACAAGCGGTAGAAACGGCCAGAAAGGAAGCCCGCGAGGCTGCCATTGAAGAAGCACGGGCCGAAGCAGCTTCCTCGCTGGAACAGGCTGTTGCGGCCGAGCGTGAGCGCTGCGAAACGGCTGCCAGGCAGGCCAGTGAGCAGGCGGTCAAAGAACTGGAAAAGGCTGTGGAAGCCGCCAGAAAGGAAGCCCGCGAAGCCGCCATTGCAGAAATGAAGCAGGCTGTAAACCGGAAAGCCGGCGATCGTTCCGGCAAAAAATCCGGTGAAGAGAAGGGGGCATAACCCATGAAGGAAAACATCAAAAGCATCTTTGCCTCCGTGGCTGACATCTGCCGCGATCTGGTGCGGCGCGCCCTTGCCTTCCCAAGAACGCCGGGCAACGTCCTGACCGCCGCTATCTTGATCATCGGTGCAGTGATTACGATTCTGCGCTTTACCTGCGGTCTTGGCACGGTGACCAACCTTGACGACTCCAACCCGTGGGGGATCTGGATCGGCTTTGATCTGCTCTGCGGCGTTGCTCTGGCTGCCGGCGGATACACCTGCTCTGCAGCGTGCTATCTTTTCGGCCTCAAACGCTATCATTCCGCTGTACGCCCGGCCATTGCCACGGCGTTCCTCGGTTACCTGTTTGTGGTTATCGCCCTCGTCTACGATGTGGGCCGGCCCTGGCGTCTGCCTTATCCTCTGACCATCTCCTTCGGCACCACTTCGCTGCTGTTTGAAGTGGGTCTGTGCGTCGGTCTCTACCTGACGGTTCTGTTCATTGAATGGTCTCCTGTGGCCCTTGAATGGCTGATTGGCATCAAGGACAACGCACATCCTGACCTTATCAAGTTCCTTACCAAGATCCGCCCGCTTCTGCGTCGCATCCGTAAGGCAGTGCTGTACATCACCATTCCTCTGACTGTGCTGGGCGTGGTGCTGTCCACCCTGCATCAGTCCTCTTTGGGCGGCCTGTTCCTGATTGCCCCGAGCAAGCTTCATCCGCTGTGGTACTCACCCTTCCTCCCGGTGTTCTTCTTTGTCTCGTCGATCACTGCGGGCCTTTCAATGGTCATTTTTGAAGGCTCGCTGGCTCACAAGGCTCTGCACGACAAGATGGATGAAACGCACCTCAAGGAATCTGACGGTGTCGTCCTCGGCCTCGGCCGCTCTTGTTCCGTCGTATTGGCCGGCTACTTCATGATGCGTGTCATGGACATCACCATGGACAACGACTGGCACTACATCGCCAGCGGCTACGGGGTATGGTTCCTGGTCGAAATGCTTGGCTTCATTGCCCTGCCCTGCCTGCTCTATGCCATGGGCGCCCGCGAACGCAAAACCTCGTATATGCGCTGGGCCTCTGCCTTGTGCGTGCTGGGCATTGTGATCAACCGCTTCAACGTCTGCCTGGTGGCCTTTAACTGGCAGCTGCCGTCCGCAGAGCGTTATTTCCCGAGCATTATGGAAATCATGCTCTCGATCTTCATTGTCACCTGCATCGTCACGGCTTACCGTTTCATGGCCTGCAAGATGCCTCTGCTACACGAAGATCCTGCGTTTAAGGACGAGCATCACTAATCACCTTGCCGACATATCCGGAGGCATATATGGAATTTCCCACGCTCTATAGCTTTATGGTTTATACCAAAAGCTGGACGTATATCCTGATGGGACTTAGTCTTGTTCTGATCCTCGGATTTTACCGTTTTCTGACCGCCCGCGACAAAATTTCCGGCCGGCCTGATAACTGGAAGGATCTCAAGTTTTAAGCCCCTGGAACCCGACCTGTCGGTACACTTCACAAAGGAGTGAACAC
>DVMI01000086.1 GCA_018715085.1 Candidatus Avidesulfovibrio excrementigallinarum
AGCACCGGCATGGGCGAACTGGGCATCACCCTTACCCCCTCGGCCACCATTCCCGTCAGCCTCGACCTTGGCGTGCAGGGCTATGTGGGCAAGCGTGAGGGCGTTTCCGGAACCATCCAGCTTCAGTGGAAGTTCTAGGTTCCACACTTGATAGAGCGTTCTGCCTTTAAAAAAGGCAGAACGCGAGACGGCGGCACAGCGCCGCCCGGCCCGGCGTGAGCGGAAAAACCGCGCCTTTTCCGTGAAACGGCAGACCGTATGGTTTGAAACGCAACGCGTTGCAAACTGAAAAGGCGCTCAGACACAGCCTCAGTCAAAAGGGCGGGCATGGCGCGTTTTATGCCCGCCCCCTGCCTTTGCCGAATGAACGCTGCCCCTTTCGGCTTTGTCTGGCACACGCCCCCGGCAGCGGCCTGAAACAGGCCGGCCCTGTTCCACCACGTTCCACACCAGCCGCCGGCCCGCCCTGCACAGGGCCTCCGCGCCCGGGCGCTTGACGGCGGCGCGCATGTTTGCCAGAACCGGTTCAGGGCGGCCGTTGCGGCGGCCCCCTCTGCGTCCGCTCCTGCGACCGGAGCGCACAACGTAAGGCGCGCCTTGTCTCCCCGCCCCGAAGGGCGAGGTTTTACGGCGGCTTGGCACAAGGCGCGTTGCGGGGAAAGCGCGTTTCCCCGGGGCCGCCTGCCGGCGCGTGTTTTGCCGGCAAACGTCAACATCCGGGCCGTCCATGCCAGAACGCTGCTACTTCGCCATTGATCTCAAGTCGTTCTATGCGTCTGTAGAATGCGTGGAACGCGGGCTTGATCCGTTGACCACGCACCTTGTGGTGGCCGATCCCAGCCGGACAGACAAGACGATCTGCCTGGCCGTGTCCCCTTCGCTGAAAGCCTGCGGCATCTCCGGGCGGCCCCGTTATTTTGAGGTGCTCCGCCAGGTGGAGGCCATCAATGCCCAACGCCGCCTGTGCGCGCCCGGCAGGCAGTTCAGCGCGGCCTGCTGCGACGCCCTCCGGCTGGCCGCCGACCCGTCCCTGTCGCTTGACATGATCACGGCCGTGCCGCGCATGGCGCTGTATATCGAATACAGCGCCAGGATTTACGACATCTATCTGAATTTTTTTTCGCCCGACGACATCCACGTCTATTCCATTGACGAAGTGTTCATAGACGCAACAGCCTACCTGAAACACACCAGGCTGACCGCACACGAACTGACCCGGGCCGTCATCCTGGCTGTGCTGCGCGCCACCGGCGTGACTGCGGCGGCCGGCATCGGCACCAATCTGTACCTGGCCAAGGTGGCCATGGACATCATGGCCAAAAAGGTCACGCCCGACGAGCACGGCGTGCGCATCGCCTTCCTTGACGAGGCGGCCTATCGCAGGCAGCTGTGGGATCACACGCCGTTGCGGGATTTCTGGCGCGTGGGCAAGGGCTATGCCAGCAAGCTCGAACGCTACGGCATCCGCACCATGGGCGATCTGGCCCGGCATTCCCTCCACGGCGAGGACCTGCTGTTCCGCCTGTTCGGCGTGAACGCGGAACTGCTCATTGATCACGCCTGGGGCTGTGAACCGTGCACCATGGCGGACATCAAGACCTATCAGCCGGCGTCCCGCAGTCTTGGTTCGGGCCAGGTGCTGCACACCCCCTATGACGTGCCCAGAGCCCGTCTGGTGGTTTGGGAAATGGCGGATCTGCTGGCTCTGGAACTGGTGGAAAAACGCCTGGCGACAGATCAGCTGGTGTTGACTGTGGGCTACGACAAAGCAAGCCTGGACCCGGAACGGGGCTACACCGGCGAGGTGGTTGCCGACGCCTACGGGCGGCTGATCCCCCGGCATGCCCACGGCACCACGACCCTGGAACGCCCCACGTCTTCAGGCAGGCGGCTGACCCGGGCCGTGCTGGAGCTGTTTGACCGCATTGTGGATACCGCCCTGCTGGTCCGGCGCGTCAGCCTCGCGGCCGGGCGCGTGCTGCCCGAAAGCCAGCTTTGCCAGACGGCCGCCCCCCGTCAGCTCGATCTGCTTACCGATTATGCGGCCGAAACCCGACGCGCACGCCAGGAACAGCGCGATCTGCATAAGGAACGCCGGCGGCAGGAAGCTATCCTGAAAATCCGCCAGCGCTACGGCAAAAACGCCCTGCTCAAGGGCCTGAACCTGGAAGACGGCGCCACAACCCGGGAACGCAACCAGCTTATCGGAGGGCACAAGGCATGACACGGCGCTACGACGACATCATTGACCTGCCCCGCCCGGCCTCCAAATACCCGCGCATGCCCCGCGCCGCCCGCGCCGCCCAGTTCGCGCCCTTCGCCGCCCTGAGCGGCCACGCCGACGCCATCCGGGAAACCGCACGCCAGGCCGAGGCCCGCATGGACCAGCCCCCCTTGGAAGACGATTGCGAACACGGCGCCCCCGAAGACGAAGAACCCCTGCCCTGACCTCCCCTCCCCCGCGCTGGCAGCACAGGGCAACACGGCGGAAGAAAGATTGCAGGGGGAAGGCAGAAACCCCTTTGTAAAGGGGCTTTCCGCCTTCCCCCCGCACCCCCCATCCACCTTCCCGAAACTTTTCATGGCCTCCGCTGCGCCCGGCGGGGGTTGCGGTGCCGTGTCAGGCAGCAGTGCGGACAGGACGGCGGGCGCGGGTGCGGGCGGCGGCACGGATGGTGCGGGTGGCGTGGGTCCGCGTCTTTTCCTGCGTCCCGGCTGCCCGGCGTTCACAGGCCGCTCAGGACACCTCCCGGCTGATTCGCTCAAAACGACGCACCGGACGGCCGCAGAACAACGCCTTTGACGGTGCGGGAGGTACCGGCGCGGGTGGCGCGGGTGGCGCGGGTGGCGCGGGCGGCGGCGCGGGAAGCGGCGGCGCGTCCGCTCGGGGCAGCCCTTCCGCGGGCCATACGGCAGCGCTGTTGCGCGCTTCAGACCGGATTTGTCCGGCCAATGGCGCTTCCGGCGGCAACGGGTCCGCACACGGGGTCCCCGCACACGGCGCACAGGCTGAAGGCGCAGGCCCGTTCCCGCAGAGACCTCCCGCAGCCGGAACGTCCGTGCCTGCTGCGCACTGTGCCGCGTCAGAACATGGCGTTCTCGCGGACATCACGCCGCCGTCAGGTCCGCTTTGGCGGCGCGGGGCAAAAAGACGGCTGAACAAAGGCGCCCTGCCCTGTTTCGTTCCGGCATGGGACGCTCCGGCGTCAGGCCCGCTCCCGGCAGGCGTCCCGGTAGTCACCGTTGTGGCGGCTCCCGTTGTGGCGGGGGCTGCTCCGGCAGGGGCCGGTCTGGCAGCCGGTCTGGCAAGGGTTCCGGCCCCGGGTTCCTGCGGGCAGCACGCGCCTGTCACACCGCAACGCGGCGCAACGTCCGCTGCGGGAAGGTTGCTGATCCACTCCCCGCCGTTGCGGATCCGCGCGTAGTCGGGTTCTTCCATGGTGATGACGGCTTTGAGCGTGTTGGTCATGCGGGCACGGCCGCCGGGTCCGGGCAACGTCGCAACACCCACCACCGCGGGGAATTCCAGGCCGTCGATATCCGTCCACGCGTGCAGAATGCGCGTCTGAACGGCCCGCGGGCTGCCGTCGCCGGGGTGGATGCGGCAGGCGGCTTCAATCAGCGCGCGGATCTGGCGGCGGGCGGCGTCCACAGTCCTGTGCTGTTCGGGCGTTGACGCGCCGCACACGCAAAAGCTGTGCCGGAACGTCTGCCCCTGGAAGCGGGGAGACAAAACCTTGAGCGTGCAGGCCAGCGACTCCAGCGAAGAGGTGCAGGACGCCGTCAGCGGGTATGTGCCGCCAAGGCGGCCGCCGTCCGGATAGACAATGCCAAGCCGCACAAGCACGCGGCTCCCCGGCGGAATGAGCTGTTGGGGCTGTTGCGGCGCGTTGTTGAGATCGATCATGGCGTATTCCCTGCCGGAGGCTGCGGCGCGCCGGCGTCGTCCGTATGCGGGGGCGCGGGCCGGTAGCGGCCGCCGGAAGCGGCCACAAGGGCGGTGTGAAAGGCGCTCCAACTTCTGTCGTGGCCAATGCGGATTGAAGGCGGCAGTCCCCAGCGGTTCTTGGCCAGCCATGCGGGGCGCTCCTCGGTATGGACGACGCGCGCCCCGGTCTGACCGGCAGGCTCCCGCTCCACATCCGGCGCAAGCTGTTCGTAGGCGCAAAACAGCACCATGTCGGCCCATTCCTGCCAGCGTCCCCACGCGCGCCGGTGCAGCTTGATTTGATAGCGATCCCAGGCCGGACCGCTGGGCGGCGTGAACGTCCTGATTTCGCTGTGCGCAACGAGCACGATATCCATGCCCCGGTTGCGGCGCAGGCTGTCCAGCCGGGCCATGATCGCATTCCATTCGGCGTCTGCCTCCACATAGCCCTTGCCGTACTCCAGGCGCTCGATGGAGCCGACGCGCATTCTGGCACAGGTCTGGGCAAACACCAGCGGTTCCAGCCAGTCCAGCGAGTCCAGAACCAGCGTGCGGTAAGCGTGCTCGCCGTGCAGCGCAGACAGCGCGTCAATCACGTCCCGGAAGGTGCGCGCCAGCGGAAACGTCGGCACGTCCAGCGCGCTGGCCCCGTCTTCGGTGCGGAGCAGCACGGGCGCGGCAAAGGTGCAGCCAAATGTCGTCTTGCCAAGGCCGTGCGGACCGTAAATAAGGATTCGCTGCGGCGGAAACCCTGCCGATGAAGCAATGGCGTCAAGCGTCAGCATGATGGGCGTCCTCCTCAAAGGTCACAACCGGCACCGTGCGCGTGGTCAGCGCGGCGCGCACCAGCGCGACCTGCTCCCCCGGCGCGTTGTCCAAAAATCCGGAAAGCGATCGCCGCGACACCGGCTCCCAGACGTACTTGAACAAACTCATGAACGCCCTGTCGCCCATGGCGGCACGGGCCGCGTTGAGCTTGCCCTGATCCCACTTCTCGTAACTTCTGGCCACAACCCTGGCCCGGCAGCCGTCGCCCTCCACATAGGCCGTTGCCTTGCCCGGCTCAAACCGCGCCTGGCTGGCAAGCGCCAGATTCACTTCCTCAAGTTCCCCTTTCAGCGCGGCAATCTGCGCGCGCAACTGCATGCCGTGCCTGATAAGTCCGTTTGCGTCCATGGCTCCCCTCTCCCAGCACCCGGCGCACAGCCGGGACTGTGTGCGTTCTGTCTGTATGTGTGTATGCGTGTATGCCCCCTCCCGGCGCTGCGGCCGTCCGGGCAATCCTGAACATCCTGAAAAATCCCGAAAATCCGGGCGGATCCGGGCATGTCTGAACCGCTTGAAAATCCGGACGGATCCGGGCGGGTCGCGCACAGCTCCGCAGGCAGTCCGCCGGACCGCGGCGCTGCGGACGGACCGCAGGCGGATCCGGGCATGTCTGAACCGCCGGACGGTTGCAGGCGTGCTGAGGCCAGGTCGCGCACAGCTCCGCAGGCAGTCCGCCGGGGGCCGGATGATCCTGACCGGGCCTTCGCAAACGGCAGACCGGCGTTCCCCTGGCATGGTATGCCGCGCCGGTCTGCCGGATCGGCGCTGTTTATGGCGCGCCGCCTGGCGTCATGCGCCGCTTTTGCGCCGGACCGGGCGGCTCCCCCGCGCCGCCCCCCCTCTGTCCGGGCTGTCCGGCTGTCCCAGGGCCCCGGGCAATCCTGCCGCACGCCTTTTTCTGCCTGCGGCCGGCGCTGACGCCCCGCCTGTTGCCACTCCCCTTCCCTGCCGTCGCTATGCCTTCCCGCTGCATCCGCCCTGGACGGTCGCTTGCGGCTTGCCGAGCTCGGTACTTGTGGGGAGAACCCGCTTGCGCCTTTCCGGGTACTGACGCGGCAAACGTGCCTGCGCCGTGTTCGCCTTGTGGGCGTTGCGCTGTTGGCCCTATTCTTGTTCAATTGAATATTCAAGTCAAGGCTTTTTGTTATCAATTGAATATTATTTTCGCCAATGCCGTGTTTCGATTGCATATTTTTTAGTATGCGCATGACAGGAATGCGGCGCAACGCAGAGCAAGGGCGAGAGACGGCGGGCAAAGAAAGGAGGAGAGAGAGAGAGAGAGAGAGAGCACGCACACGCGCGGCGGCAGACAAGGCCGCGCCCCGGCAGACCGCCGCAACGAGGAGGAAAAGCCGGGTTCGGGCAGGACGCCGGGCACACGGGCCGCCAAAAGGCCGGACCGGCACCCCGGCGGCATCCCGGCCGCACCCGGCCGCCATCCGACTTAAAAGGCGCACCCCGCACGGCACGGCGCGTGAGCCAGGCACAAGGAGAAGCGCGGGGCAATCCCTGTTGCGCGGCGGCAGACAAGGCCCGCGGCCTGCCGGTTGATGCGGAATGCAGGACGCCGGAGGGTACGGCTGCCAATCTGTGCGGAATGCGGAAGGTTTGGCAGATCTGGCGGGCGTAACGGGCTTTAGCCCTCAGCCGGGCAACAGCAGGAGAGCAGGAGGGCAGGACGCCGGGAGGGCTGCGGGCCGGTCCGGCGTCTCAGCCGTTCAGAAGCATTTGCCTGCCCAGCGCAGTCTGCCGTGCACCCGGAAGGCGTCAAGATCTTCCTGTCCAATGGGCGTGTCCATGTAGGCGGGGTTGTCCGAATGCAGCACAAGCCCCCTGGCCGCCATAAAAATACGCTTGATCAGCAGGTTGTCGCCCAGCGTCACCAGGTAAATGCGGCCGTCGACAATCTGCGTGTCGGACTTGTCGATCAGGATGGTGTCGCCGTCTTGCAGTGTGGGCGACATGGAATCGCCCATCACGTCAATAAGAACGCTTCTGGTGGACGAAATGCGTTGCGAGGCAAAAAAATCCTTGCGGAACGCATACAGGCCCTGTGTTTCGTCCTCGGTAATGAGCGACGAACCCGCCCCGGCGCGCGCCGTGGTTTTGGGCACAAAATCATAGGCTTCCAACTCTTCATCCGGCGGCGCAAACCGCGCGCCCATGGCGTCAAACGCCACACTGATGCCCGAAAACCCAGGCGAACGCGTGCCCTTCATCCACTGATGCAGCACTACGGGCTTGATGCCCAGCTCCTCGGCCGCGCGCGTCACGTTGCCGCCGCAACGGTTTTCGATATAGCGCCTCAGCTCCCCCATGGCGTTGTCATAAAACGTCGTCTTCATATGAGACTCCAAAACAGGATTCTTCTTCAGAAGATACCTTATTCTTGTGCGTTTGACAAACACTCTCTGAATAAAAAAATCCTTGAATATATGTTCGTATGAACATTATAATTTTTCATATGAAAACATTTACCACACTCGCTGCCGCCCTGTCCCGGCTGGGGCTGTCCACGGCAGACGCCGCCCGTCTGAGCGGCATTTCGTACTGGACCATCTATCAACACGTCCGCGGCTGGCGCGGCGTCAGCGCCGAGGCGGCGCTGCGCTACGAACGGCGGCTGGGCATTCCCCGTGCCGTGCTGCGGCCTGACCTGTGGCCGGCCCAAAAACATTCTGACGGGGGAGATCATGCCTGACAGCAACGTCCGGCCTTGCGGCCCGCACTGTCCGCAAAAGGCAGGCCTGCATGAACGCTGATCGTTGCGCCCTGCAAAGGCCGCGGCAACCGGCGCGCCCGGAAGGCACCCCCTCCGCAACCATGCCCGCCCGGCGCAGCAACGCCGCATACGGCACAACCGCACACGGTGAAACCGCATGCAGCGCAACCACACCCGGCATAACCGCATGCAGTACGCCCGCGCGCGGCACGGCCGGCGTTGCGCCGGTCCGTCACGTCCGCAGCAGCGCCGTTTCCGAGGCGGCCGGCTGTGTGACGGCGTTTCAGCGTGCCATTGCCGAAGCCGGGCTGGGCTGTCCCGACGTCATTGCCGACGGCAGCCTGCACCGCTTTGCGCTGCCCGGGGATCGCCGCGGCGAAAAAACAGGCTGGTACTGCCTGTTTACAGACGGCGTTCCGGCCGGTGCGTTCGGTTCCTGGCGCGAAGGCGAACCGCGCCGCTGGAGCGCCCGGCGCGCCGACACGCTGACCGCTGCGGAGCGCGACGAACTGCAACGGCGCATGGAGCGGGCCAGACGCCTGCGCGAAGCGGCCCGCGAGGCCGAGGCCGGGGCGGCTGCCCGTGCTGCGGCCGGATTGTGGGCTGCTGCCGGGGCGGCAGACGTTGCGCATCCCTATCTGCGGGCCAGGCAGGTGGGCGTTTTTGGCCTGCGTCAGGCGGGCGGCGCGCTGCTGGTGCCCATGCGGGACGTGCAGGGGCGGCTGCGCGGGCTGCAGCGCATCTTTGCCGACGGGACCAAGCGTTTTGTGCGCGGCACGGCCAAAACCGGCCTGTTCCACCGCATCGGGGGCGACGGGGACACCGTGTACGTCTGCGAAGGCTACGCCACCGGCGCAAGCCTGCACATGGCCACCGGCTGCACCGTCATTGTGGCCTTTGACGCGGGCAACCTGGAACCGGTCGCGCGCGCCGTGCGCGAAACCCTGCCTGCAGGGACGCTGGTTGTTGCGGCCGACAACGACCGCCAAACGCGCCGGCCGGACGGGACCCTCTGGAACACCGGTCTTGAACACGCCCGCAAGGCGGCGGCCGCTGCCGGGGCGCGGCTTGTCTGGCCCGAATTTGCCAATCCGAACGCGCCGGGCTCGGACTTTAACGATCTGCACCGGCTGGAGGGGTTGCACGCCGTGCGCCGTCAGGCGGCAGGCCCCGTGTGCGGGCCCTGTCTGGACGACTGGGACGTGGGGGCCTTTGCCGGTCAGGCCAGGCCCCAGCGCTGGCTTGTGGATCAGACACTGCCGCTGGGCGTGCCCTGTCTGCTGGCTGCGGCGGGCGGCACGGGCAAGGGGCTGCTGCTGCTCGATCTGGGGTTGAGCGTGGCCGGAGGGCTGCCCTCTGCCAGACCGGCGCGTCCGGACCTGCCGGACGGCCGGCAGGATTTTTGCGAACCGGCGCAACCCGCGCCGGAAAGGCCCCAGTGGCTCGGCCATCCTGTCATGGCGCGCGGCACGGCCGTCATCCTGGCCGCCGAAGACAGCCGCGAGGCCATCCATCAGCGCCTGTGCGCCCTTGATCCCGACGGCTCGCGCCGGGCGGCGGCAGCAGGCAGGCTGGCCGTGGTGCCGCTGCCCAGCGCAGGCGGTCCCGTCACCCTGGCGGTTGCCCAGACGCACGGCGCGTTCGGCGTGACGCCGGCGTTTGCCGATTTGCGCCGTCAGCTCAGGCAGATTGCCGATTTGCGGCTTCTGGTCATCGATCCGCTGGCCTGCTTTGTGGGGCTGGACATCAACAAGGATCCGCAGGCCGGGCAGTATGTGCAGGGCCTGCTGGCCAGCCTGGCCGAAGAAACCGGCGCCACGGTGCTGGCCGCGCACCACATGGCCAAAACAGGCAGAGACGGCAGAATGAACGCCGACACGGCCCGCGAAGCCATCCGCGGCACCACCGCGCTGGTGGACGGCGCGCGCTGCGCCGTGGCCATATGGCCGGCTGACGACGCCAAAGACGCGCGGCGCGCTCTGCGGTCCGGCATCGAAACCTTTGAGGCCGCCGTGGTCAAAAGCAACGCGCCCGCCGACCGCACCGTGCGCGTGCTGCAACGCCAGCCCTCCGGCCTGCTTGTGGCCGTGGCACGCGCCGGGCAGCCCGGCAGAACGCCGCGGCCGGAACCCGGCAAACTGCTGGCCGCCGCCATTGCCGCCGCAGCCAAAGCCGGCAGGCCCTACACCAAGTCCGGACAGACCGGCCTGTACGCCCGCCGCGAAGAACTGCCGGACGATTTGCGCGCCCTGGCCCGCAACAAACTGGAAGCCCTGCTGCAAGACGCCGTGGACGCGCACCTTGTGACGGCCTGTTCCGCCGGCCGCAGCGCAACGCGCTGGCTGGACGCGCCCGACGGCCCCTTTGCCTCCGGCACAGGCACGTTTGAACCAGACTGGCAGCGCGCCATGATCCACAAGGGCGGACGGCCCAGATCCAACGCCCCGTAACCCGGCCGGCCGCCAGGCTGTCGCAGGCGCTCCGGCAACGCCGGACAGCCCGCCGCCCCCAAAACCCCGCGCCGCAGGCCCTGCACCGCAGCGCCCCCGATCAACGCTTTACACCATGAGGATACACACCGTGACACCCATCATGCCCCCTTCAGGATCCGTTCCCGAAAACCCGTCCCCAGCCAGGATCGCACCCGGGAACGCCTTCGCCAACCTCTTGAGATCATACACACTGACCCAAACAGCTCCCCGCCGTCAGCGAACGGGTATATATATTATATTACGCAGTAATATATATACCCCGAAAGGCGGCCGCGCCCAAAACCGGCACGCTGCCCCTCCCTGCCGCGCCCGCAGGCTCTTTCCTGGCGCTGTGCCCCCCAGACCATGGGCGGACCTGTGCGGGCAGCTGGCACGCACGGAGTTTTTCACAACGCAACAGGCAACCCGGCCTGGAGTATTCCCGGCGGCTCTTCCGGCAAGGCGGCAGACAATTCAACCGGGGGCGTCTCCGGCGGCTTTCTCAACCTCGCAACAGGCAACCCGGTTGGGAGCGTTTGACAAGATTGCACGCCGTTGAACGTCATTTAACAACTTTTTACAACTAATTCAAAGTGTTCAGTCTCTTTTTCGGCTATACTTGCCTGTAGGCGCACGGTGTGGCGCGGCCTTCTCAAAACGGCTGCGGTCCGGCGCTGACGCGGCGCAAACCGGCGGTGTCCGGGCGCGGCGTGTACCCCGCAACCCCATTCAGGGAGGCAGTTTATGGACAGTCACTTTGACCGCGCCCACGCGTTTACGGCCAGGTGGGAAGGCGGCTTTTCGGATCATCCGGCCGATACCGGCGGCGTGACCATGTATGGCGCGTCGCTGGCCTTTGTCCGCCAGCTTGAACGCACGGCGGACGGCCGCGCCCTGTTGCGCCGCACGGGCGTGCGCCTGCCTGTGACGGCGGCGTCGGTGCGGGCGCTTACGGCTCGTCAGGCGGCGACGTTGTTCCGGCACGAATTCTGGGATCGCCTGAACCTGGACGATCTGCCGCTGCGTCCGGCCTGCGTGCTGTATGACGCGGCCGTCAACTGCGGTCCGGCGCAGTCGGTGCGCATTGCCCAGCGCGGCTACAACAGCTGCGTGGGCCCGTATGGCGTGAAACTTGTGGTGGACGGGCGGCTTGGCCCGCACAGCCGCGCCGCGCTGGCCGCCGACACAGACACCATCATCAAAGCCATGCTCAAGGAACGCCGCCGGTTTTACCGTCAACTGGCCGAGGGGAACCCCTCCCAGGCGGTATTTCTGGACGGCTGGATCAACCGCGTGGACGCGCTGGAATCGGCGCTGCTCAAGGGGGCCCTGTGATTGCCGCGCCCTGTGCGATTACGGCGGGCTTTGCGCTCCACACGGTAAAACCCCACGAGGCACAACCCCACGCGGCACAACTGCAGACGGCACAGCCCC
Organism: Candidatus Avidesulfovibrio excrementigallinarum; assembly: GCA_018715085.1. Classification (GTDB taxonomy): domain Bacteria; phylum Desulfobacterota; class Desulfovibrionia; order Desulfovibrionales; family Desulfovibrionaceae; genus Avidesulfovibrio; species Avidesulfovibrio excrementigallinarum. The sequence continues at coordinate 11,384 of DVMI01000086.1, forward strand.
AGACAGCGCAATCCCATGCTGTACAACCCCACGCGGCACCGTCCCGGACGGCACTGCTGCGCGGTCTGCCGCCGCCGGTCGCGAAACCGCACACGGTAAAACCTCATACGGCGCAATCCCACGCGGCACGACCGCAGACGGCACAGCCTCATGCGGCACAACCGCGGGCGCGGGCCTTTTGTGCGGCGCACGAGCACGCGGGAGAGTCCCGCAACGTGGCGGGAGTCTGTGCGTATTGCGGGCGGGCGCTGCCTTCAGATTCCACTGCGCGCCGGGTGTACTGCTGTGAGCGTTGCCGCCGGAAAGCCCAGGACCGGCAGCGGCGGCTGGATCGTCTCAACGCCGCTTCCGTGCGCATGGTCAGGCCCGTGCGCATGACGGATCCGTGGGAGCGCGGCGAGCTGTGGGATACGGACACGGCGTGGGCGCTGTCGCTGCTTGACGCCGATCCGCTGGCCGGGTCGCGCCGCGTGCCTTCCGGGCGGCGTGGCGCGGCATAGGGCAGGCGCGGCAAGGGCCGGGCGGCAGGAGGGGCGCGGCGTTTGAGGATTGGGGCGGCGCGGACCGGGGTTGCTGTCTGTTGCGGGTTGTGCGGGACACGGTCTGTCTGCTGCGGCCCCGCGTTGTGCCATACAACAGTTTTTGGAAGGCGGATGGGGGGTCCGGGGGGAAGGGGGAGAACCTTTTTTCAAAAAGGTTTCCCTCTTCCCTCCGGCCGGCCCTGTGCGGGCAGACGTCCGTGCCGTCAGGCGGGTTTTGTCCCGAAGAGGAGCATCTTTTATGGAGGCGTCATCAAAACTTGTTGGCGCCGGCGTGCGGTTTGAGCGCATCCGGCGCATTACGGGGTATCTGGTGGGCACGACCGACCGTTTCAACAACGCCAAGCGCGCCGAGGAGCGCGACCGGGTGAAGCATGCGGCGCTGGACGCCTGGCCGCGGCAGGATGGCGGCGCGGCGGACGGCTGTGCCGCGCAAACCGTGCGGGTATGATCCGGGGCAAGTAAGGAGGTTTGTGTATGGAAGACTTGGTTACAGATCTGTTTGGCTCTTATGCCGGGCTTGTGTTGTCTGTCATGGGCGTGTGTGCGGCCGTGGCTGCGCTGCTGCCGGCCCCGGCGCAGGACGGCAGCGCCGTCTACCGTCTTGTGTACAAGGCGCTCAATCTGTTGGCTGCAAACGTGGGCCACGCGACAAACGCCGACGACGCGGCCCAAAAACAGGCGGCCTGATGTGCAGACCTGGGCGATGCTTGTGGCCGCGCTGCTTCAGCTGGGCCTGCGCCTGCTGGAACGGCTGGATGCGGAACGTGCTCTTGAGTTTCGCCGTCGCGCTGCTTGTGACGGCGTGGGGATGCTGCTCGGCCAGTTCAATCCCGGCGCGGGTTCCGACGCTGCCAGTGCTGGCCAGCCTGCAACGCGTCACGCTGGACGGGACGCCGGGCGTGTGGATGGATGAATCCGACGCAGGACGCCTGGCCGTATGGGTGTATGACCTGACCGGCGAAGGCGGCAACGCCGCCGGCAACGCCGTCAGCGACAGCGCGGGAAACGGCCGCACCGTCAGTGGCAATAATGCCAGCGGCACCCCCGCCAACAGCCATGCCGTCAGATGACGCCGGCCTTTCATCCTGCCGCGTGCGGCTGGCGCAACGCCGGGCAGTCCCCGGGACCGCGCGTGCGGCAGGCAGGGCATTGCTCCATGGCCGGGCAGGCGGCTCAATCACGCAACGGCCGCCGGTCTGGGACTTTACAGTCCGTGACTGTGCAGTCTGGGACCGCGGGGCAGCGGCCAGGGGACAGGCTGACGGCAGGAGCCGGACAGGGCCGGTGCTGCCACGCCGTCATTCAGGCCCGTAACGCAAAGCAAGGAACACAGGATGCATCAGCTGGGACAGGAAGGCCGCGCCGTGGAATATCTGGGCGCGGTCACAAACACATGGCCGCTGGCGGCCCTGGCCTGGGCCATTGCCACGGCGTCCGCGCTGCGGCAGCTCCGGCGCGGCTACAAGCAGCGCACGCTTGCCCAGCGCGCGGCCACGGTGTTGCTCAACTCGCTGCTGACCTCTTCGCTGGCCGTGGGCTGCGCGCTGCTCATGCCGCTGGCCGTGCCCGGCATGACGCTGGAAATGCAGGTGGCCGCGGCGGTCGTTCTCAGCGGGCTTGGCGGCGAGACCGTCAAACAGTGGCTGCTGCACAAGCTGGGCCTCTCGGTGGTTGATCTCATGAACCCTGACGACATCAACGAAATCCGTCAGACCATGGATCCCGAAACCCGGCGGCGTCACGCGGCCTGCTGCCCCTTCCGGCACGACGAATGCGCGCCGCCCTCTGCGGCTGCGCAAGGATGCGCCGCTGTCAGGGCTCCCGTCCGGGCGGCGTCCCGGGCCGGATAACCCGGGAACCCGGCAAACGGCCCTCTGCCCGGCCTTCCGGCAGGTGCGCTGCGGCAGAACACGCCGGAGGGCACCGCCGCCCTTTCCGGCCGCAATTTTCCGGGGGGCTTTTCCAGAAGGAACCCGGGGGGGACCTGCCGGAAGTCTCCGGCACCCGCGGGCAGTGCGCTGCGGCCATCCGCGGTGCGTCCGTCCCGGGCAGCGCCGGCGCTTTCGATCCGCGCGCCTCCCGGCAGGCGCCAAAAAAGGAAAACAGGCGGCCCGGCGGCTCTCCGGCGGCCACCGCGCAACCTTGAACACGATTCCCAACCTGCTCAACAAGGACAACGCCGGGGCGTTCCCCGGCCGCGTCCCGCAACAAAGGACTGACAGATGAGCCTGACGCACAAACAGGAAACGTTCTGCATCGCACTGGCGCACTGTGGCGACGTTTTGGAGGCCTACCGCCGCGCGTACGCGACAGACGGACTGAGCCCCCGCGCGGTTGAAGGCCGGGCACGCGCCCTGCTGGCAAAAGACGCCGTTGCCGCGCGCCTTGACGCGCTGCGCGCCGCCGCAACCGCCCCTGTCGCGCCGTCACCCGCACACGCCAAAGCCGTAAGCGGCACCGCCGTAAGCGCCACAACCACGAACGCCACCGCCGTAAACCCCGCGTCCGCGGTCCCTGCTCCCGGCGGCGTCGGGACCTTCACCCTTGAAGCGCACATTGCCAAACTGGAGGAACTGCGGGATCTGGCCCTGGAAGCAGAAAAATACGGCTCGGCCATTCAGGCCGAAATCAGCCGCGGCAGGGCGGCCGGTTTTTATACGGAACGCCTGCGGACCGAGGTTTCCGGCCCCGGCGGCGGAGCCGTGCAGGAAGAACTGGTAATCACCTTTGTGCGGGCGCAGCATGATTGAAGCGCAGCTTCCCGACGCGTTCAGGGAACTGTTCAGGCCGCACCGCTACAAGGTGTTTTACGGCGGCCGGGGCGGCGCCAAAAGCCAGAGCTTTGCCATTGCCCTGCTGATGCTTGGCCGTCAGCGCAAAATCCGGGTGCTGTGCGCGCGCGAAATTCAAAAATCCATCGACGAGTCGGTCAAGCAGCTCCTTGAAGACGAAATCGACCGCCTCGGCCTGCGCGGCTTCTATACCTCCACAAAAATGGAAATCCGCGGCGCCAACGGCACGACCTTCATCTTCTCGGGCCTGCGCATCAATGTGGAGTCGCTCAAGTCGTTCAAAGGCGTCACGCACTGCTGGATCGAAGAGGCCGAAACCGTTTCGGAACGCTCCCTGGACATCATCGGCCCCACCATCCGCGAAGAAGGCTCCGAAATATGGATCAGCTTCAACCCGGATCGCATCCATGCGCCCGTGTGGCAGCGCTTTGTGGTCAACACGCCGCCCACGGGCAGCTATGTGCGCAAGGTGGGCTGGCAGGACAACCCCTGGTTTCCCGCCGTGCTCAATCAGGAACGCCTGGACTGCCTGCGCGCCGATCCGGCCAAGTACGACTGGATCTGGGAAGGCAACCCCCGACTCGTCGCCGAAGGCTCGTACTACGGCAAACTGCTGCAGGCCGCCGACAGCGAAGGCCGCATCGGCCGCGTGCCGGTAGAACCCAACCTGCTTGTGCACACGGCCTGGGACCTGGGCGTCTCGGACTCCACGGCCATATGGTTTTTTCAGTACCTGCCCGCCGGACGCTTTGGCGAATGGCGCTTTGTGGACTATTACGAGGCAAGCGGCGAAGGACTGGCCCATTATGCCGCCGTCCTTGCCCAAAAAGGCTACCGCTACGGGCAGCACATCGGACCGCACGACCTGGCCGTGCGCGAACTGGGCTCTGGAAAAAGCCGTATCGAAACAGCCCGCGGCCTCGGACTCAACTTCACCATCGCCCGAAACCTCCCGGTCGTGGACGGCATCGAAGCCGCCCGCCAGGTGCTGGCCGCAGCCTGGTTTGACAAGCAGGCCTGCGGCAAAGGCCTTGCCTGCCTGTGGGGATACCAACGCGAATACGACGACGCCCGATCCTGCTTCAAAACCTCCCCCCTGCACGACTGGACAAGCCACGGCGCAGACGCCTTCCGCTACGCCGCCACAGGCTTTGCAACCCCGGCCGCCGCCCGCTTTGACCCCCTGCCCGCACGCAAGCCCCTGCGCGTATGCTGACAAGACCGGAACAGGCCGCACCGGGGGGAAGGCGGGAACCTTTTTGCAAAAAGGTTGCCCCCCTTCCCCCCGCACCCCCCTT
>DVMI01000087.1 GCA_018715085.1 Candidatus Avidesulfovibrio excrementigallinarum
AAATATTCAGTCTCTAGGAAGTGGAAGTACAGTTCAGGGAGTTTCTATTGACTTATTAAAAAAAATATCTATTGCCACTCCCTCCCTTGCCGAACAACAGGCCATAGCCTCGGTGCTTTCCGACATGGATGCCGAAATCGAGGAGTTGGAGGCGCGGCGCGACAAGGTGCAGAACATCAAAACAGGCATGATGCAGGAACTGCTTACCGGAAGAACCAGACTTGTCAGCACGGGGGCAACGGCATGACGGACAGACTTCGTTCGGAGCGCGACACGCAGAACCGCGTTATCAGGCTGTTTCGATCGCTGGGCTACGGCTACCTCGGCAACTGGAAAGACCGTCACGGAAACAGCGCCGTGGAGTTTGCGCAGCTGGAGGCGTTTCTCAGGCGCAGCGGCGTGACAGCAGACCGGATTTCCGCCGTACAGACAAAAATCAATCAGGCCCTTGCCGTGCTGCATCAATCGCTCTATGAAGCCAACCGCCGGGTGTACGAACTTCTCCGGTACGGCGTGCAGGTTTCCACGGCCGTCGGCCAGCCGGCCGAAACGGTTCATCTCATCGACTGGGAGCACCCGGAAAACAACGACTTTGCCATTGCCGAAGAAGTCACGCTTGACCAGGGCGGCGACGTAAGGCGCCCCGATCTTGTGCTCTACCTCAACGGCTTTGCCGTGGGCGTCATCGAGCTCAAGCGCTCGTCCGTCAACGTGGGCGACGGCATCCGCCAGCTCATCACCAACCAGCAGGACAATCCCTATTTCTTCGTGGCCACCCAGCTGGTCTTTGCCGGCAACGATACGGAGGGCCTCCACTACGGCACCTGTCTGACCAGAGAACAGTTCTTTGTCCGCTGGAAGGAGGAGCAGGCGCAGCCTTCCACCGCCCCCGGCTGCCATCTGGACGTGCCCCTTTCCCAGATGTGCGAAAAATCCCGCCTGCTGGACTGGCTGCACGACTGCGTCATTTTCGACGGCGGCATCAAAAAGGTTCCGCGTCCGCATCAGTATTTCGGCTTCAAGGCGGCGCAGGAGCGCATACGCCGCCGTGAAGGCGGCGTTATCTGGCACACGCAGGGCTCGGGCAAGACCATTCTCATGGTCATGCTGGCCAAATGGATTGCTGAATACAATCCCAGGGGCCGCGTGCTCATCGTTACCGATCGCACGGAACTTGACACGCAGGCAAGCGGCGTCATGGAAAAAACCGGAGCCACGGACGGAAAGCCTAAAGACTCTCTTGTGTCGTCCCGCCAGGCCTTTAAAGAGAAGCTGTCTGCCGCTTCTCCGCGTCTTTTGTGCGCCCTGATACACAAATTTGACCTTGGCAACGAGCCCGCCCCCGATGTGTACGGCGATTTCTGCGTGCTTGTGGATGAATGCCACCGCACCCAGAGCGGCGACCTGCATACAAAAATGAAGGAATGGCTCCCCAACGCCATTTTCATCGGCTTTACCGGCACGCCGTTGCTGAAGGTCAATGCCAAATCCACGCGGGCGCTGTTTGGCACCTACATCCATACCTACAAGTTCCCTGAAGCCGTGGCCGACCGCGTCATCCTCGATTTGAAGTATGAGGCCCGCACTATCCCTCAGGAACTGAGTTCAAAGGAAAAGGTGGATGCCTGGTTCACCGCAAAAACCGTCGGGCTTTCTGCCTATCAGAAGGCCCTGTTGCGCCGCCGCTGGGGGACCATGGAAAAAATCCTGAGCTCCAAGGGGAGAAAGGAAAAAATTGTCCGGGACATCTGCATGGACTTTGATCTCAAGCCGCGCCTTTCCAGCGAGCGGGGTACGGCCCTGCTGGTGACGGATTCCATCTATGACGCCTGCCAGTATTTCCGCCTGTTTGAAAACGACACCCCCCTGCAGGGAAAATGCGGCGTGATAAGCTCTTATGAACCGTCGGCCGCGGACGTTTCCCGCGAACCGGAAAAAGGTGAAGAGCAGTACAAAAACGAAACCTACAACAAATTTATCCTGAACGCCGAGCTCTCCACCGTCACCAAATACGAAAAGGAAATGAAACGGCGTTTTATTAAAGAACCGGCACGCTGCAAACTGCTCATTGTTGTGAGCAAGCTGCTTGTCGGTTTTGACGCGCCGTCGTGCAGCTACATCTACCTGGACAAAAAACTCCAGGATCACGCGCTCTTTCAGGCCATTACCCGAACCAACAGGCTGGACGGAGACGACAAGGATTTTGGCTATGTCGTGGACTACAAGGAACAGTTCAGGGCCGTGCAGGAATCCGTCGCCGTATACAGTGCCGACGAGCTTGAGCCTTCCCCCGGTTCTTCCACCAACGACGACAACGTCTTTCTGCATGACTGGCTCAAGGAAGGCAGAAAGCAGCTCGACGAAACCCGGCAGGCCCTGAAGCAGCTTTGCGAGCCCGTGCCGCAGCCCCGTGAGCTGGAAAACTTTCTGGCCTTCTTCTGCGGTGACGCCTCTTCCCCAAAAGCGCTTGCAGACACGGCCACGCTGCGCGACAGCCTGTACGTTCTGACCGCGCGCCTTCTGCGCTTCTACGGCGACATCGCCCAGAATCTGACGGAAGCGGGCTATTCCCCAGCCGACATACAGGAGATAGAAGCCGACTGCCGTTTTTTTGCCGAACTGCGGGAAGCTGTTAAAAAGCACGCCGGTGAGGAGCTCGACCTCAAACCCTATGAAAGGGACATGCGCCACCTCATCGACATGTACATACGCGCCGATGAACCTCATGTTCAGGGCTCGCTTCAGGATTATTCCCTCATCGACCTTATCGTCAAAAGCGGCATGCACGAGGCCATCGCCCAAAAGTGGCAGAAAAAAACCTCGCGCAACTCCATAGCTGACGGCATCGTCAACAACCTGCGCAAGGCGGTCAACGACAAAAAGGAAACCGACCCGAAATTTTACGAAGCCATGTCGAAGCTTTTGAGCGATCTTCTGGAAGAACAGAGGCGGGGAGCCCTGGACTATGAGGAATTCCTGAAAAAAATGGAAGAGCTGGCGCAGAAGGTTGCTTCCGGCGACACCAGTTCCCAGGGCATGCCCGAAAGGCTCAAAGCGCATCCTTTTGCCGTGATGGTGTACAACTCCCTGGCATCCTTGAACGGCGGTTCCTTTGTCTGTCCTTCCGATCCAGAAGAAAAGGCCACGCTGGCCCTGAGCATAAAAAAGGCTATGGACAAGGGCGCACCAAGCGCATGGCGCGGTGTGCCCACCCGGGAGAGTATCATTCAGGGGTTGCTCTATCCGTTGTTGAACAACGACGAACAGGCCACACGCGCCCTGTTCGGCATCATCAAGGCCGGTCCGTTCTACTATGTGTAGCAGTACGGAATTCATTGCCGTCGGCGACTTGAACATTCCCGTCAGGCGCAAGAACATCAAGCATGTACACATCGCCGTCTATCCTCCGGACGGGTATGTGTGCATTTCCGCGCCCCTCGGCAGACGCAGCGAAGTCATCCGGGCCTTCGCACTCACAAAACTGGGCTGGATCAAGGCCAGACAGGCGGAATTTCTGGCCCAGCCACGGCAGGGCGAACTTGATTTCATCACCCGCGAAAGTCATTACCTCTGGGGACGGCGTTATCTTCTGGTGGTGGAGGAAGACGAGAGCGGCCCCGACATTGCGGTCATGCCCCGCCAGATTGTGCTCACGGTTCGCCCCGGCAGCGACAGGGCCTGCCGGGAACGCATCATGCACGACTGGCACAAGACCCTGCTGCGCAGGGAGCTTTCTCCG
>DVMI01000088.1 GCA_018715085.1 Candidatus Avidesulfovibrio excrementigallinarum
TGGGAGCAAGAATCGGTTATGGTTTTTAAAATATACGCTTATTGTTTCAGTTATCGCAAAAATGCTCAGAGCGGTTTTACCTTACTGGTAAAACCGCTCTGAGCGTTATAACCAATTAAGCACAGTTATACATCAATCAAAAGCAAACCCAAGGCAGCTTAGAATCAAGGGCTATGCATTAAAACGCATGCTTCCAAACAGCGTTCTCCTTGCACACAGCGAAAGCTTTTTTGCGGGCACAATCTCTGCATGCGATCAGGCACCCTTTTAAAGGAGACGCCCGTGGGATGGTTCGTCGCCCCTCTCATCTGACGGCAGAAGACCGTGCCGATACCATCAGGCGTCTGCCTCCACGTCCTTGCCTTCCTGGAAGCGTTCCGTTTTTTCCTCCAACGTCTGCTGGAAAATCCGGGCAATGCGCAAAATGGCGGCATCGTCGGTAACACCGCGCAACCGCATGGGTTCATTGGTCAGGCCGGGCAGCGGCGGGACCACCACCGGTGGGAGCAGATCCTCCCAGTCATACTCTGCCGCCAGACTGATCAGATATACATATCCCTTATCAAGCAGAGGCCTGCGCATGTCGCACAGGTATGCTTCCTTGCCGTCTATTTGCAGGCGCACCGCCGGCTTGCCCATAAGCAGTGCGTACTGAGCTGATTGCAATTCCAGCATGATGGTCTCCATAGTTGTTTATACGCTGTCCCTATGGCGGGCGTTACTGCCATGCTTGCTTTGCAAGGGCAGATCCGGTCTGCACTTCCCGCGGGGATGATTCTTATGATTCGCAAAACGTCTTGTTCGTCAATACGATGAGTTTTCCCTCAGAGATCTCCGCTCCGTATTGTTCCCCAACAGGCCCGATGCACTGACATACCGCGTCATTCAAAGGAAGATAACGGCTTTTTCATAACAGAGGCAGAAAAATCCAGGACAAAGCAAAAAATCCTGTTGCACTCCATGCTGACAAGACAGCTGTCAACCAGGCAAGCCCTGCCCGGATACCTGCTTGCTGTTACAAGCATCTTGTGTTTCGCAAACAGCCGGTTAAAGGTGTTCCACCCACAAAACAAATCTTGGCTCACTCGCTGACGAAACGGGATCTCTTCACGGCAGGGTGCACCTTTCTCTACATATTAAACTCCAGCAGAGGTATCTTTCCCATATGCTCCCTCTGCATCGAGCCTGGCGAAGTGGTAATGGCGGTTGACTGCAGTCCGTCGGACATAAACAGAACCTCTCTGAACTCGTTAGAGGCTATGGCTCCGCGAGCCGTATCCTGGACATTGGGACCGGAATGCTGGCCTGCCAGCATGAAGCTGTTGATCACCCGGTGATACGGAACACGCTGACCGGTAAGGAAATTCCCGCCAACCATAGTGGGGTACAAGATGGAAGCGGACTCGGCAGAACCGCGAAACATGGGTCTTGTGCGATCATTAGCCGTAAATCCATTCAGTACGGCGACCTCCGGTGAATCCGTGCGATAAAGGACGACCTCCCGGTGAGCCTGATCGTTGCCGGGGAATGCCATATGTGACAGCAATTCCATCTGCATGGCCATCTGATACTGGATGGATTTGTCAAACAGTGTGGTGTCCGGCGTCTTCTGGTCAAAAGTCACACGGTCAGTACTGCGATACCCGTTGAAAAGAACATCAATTCGCTGTTGAGCACTCGCATTGAGCGATTCCGCCAGTCCGTCCCAGTACGCCGCCGGAGCATGGGCAAACTTCTCATATTGATCGCTCACCTTACGTTCAAACTGTGATTGTTGCTGATCATGTTGCGCGTGGTAGAAGTGGGCATCGGCATCTACAGCCCGGTTCTTTTCCAGATACCCTTTCACGGCCATGCTGGTCGGGGACCAGGAAGACGCCACCTGAATCTGGCCCACGGCGTTGAGCAGCCGGGAACTGCCACCCTGCCTGTCCACCAGTTCAAAAAACCGGTCGGAGACACCTCCAGGCTTGCGCAGTTCATCCACGCTGGTGAACTCTCCCAGAAACACGGATTCCATATCTTTACCAATGCCCAGCTCTGTTGGGATCGCATCGCTGATACCTGCGGCGCGAATGCTCAACCTGGCTTCTATAACCCCGCGGGTATGCTCGGCCGTCCAGCGATCGGCCTTCATGTCAGCGGCCATGGTCGCCATTTCCACGGCCTGATCCAGGCGTGCCAGTTTGAGAGCCCGCACCTCAGCCGCACTGTCCGGCATTTGCATGATTTTAGCGCGGATTTCGTCCTTGGAAGCCAGCACCGCATCCGCCAGGTCATACACATTGTAAGCCTTGCCGGCAAAATCGTCTTTGAACAAAGACAAGGGATACCGGCCTTCTTCCAGAGGGGCGCCTTCGCTGAGCAGGGCATCCTGCACACGCTGTCCGACATCGGCCCGGATGCCTTCTTCAAGGCCGCCAAGCAACCGTTCCAGATTGGACGACTGTGCGCCGTCGGTGGGCTTGAAATGCAGTTTGCCCGCAGCGTCCTTCTGCATGAAGATACTCTGAATATGCGGATAGGAACTGGCATCGCTGATATAGAACAGCTTTTGCATGGCAATATAGGCATTCATGGGGACACCACTGTCCTGAGCCAGAGTCCTCAGGCGCGACCGCGTCTCGACAAGATCGTGCGTTTTGCCGGTCTGCCATTCGCCAAGCAAATCATTATTGACCAGGTTGGAGGCCAGTCGAACTTCCTGCTCGTTAAACCCCATTGCCTTCATGGCCTTCTGCAGGATGGGCAGCGTATGTTCGTGCTGTTCCGCCGTGCCGCCGATCCCCTTGCCGATGTCATGAAAGGCCAGCACAACCTTCATAAACTGTTCCACGTTGGTGTGCTCAAATCCTGGGACGCCGTTAAGCTGCGCCTGCACGCCAGAAAGGTTGTAAAAGCCTTTCTGATCGTCCATCTGATCCAGAACAGCCTGCGTGTGCTGGCCGATGCTCCCTCCTACCGTATTGGGCTTGTCCAGCAGCTCGGCCAGGTTGGGAAATTCGCGCAGACGGCTCATTAACTGGGCGCCGGTCATGGGAGCACGGCCTTCCTCCACCTGGCGGACATCGTTCCCCAGCATCTGCAGGCCCAGCTGCTTGCCAAGCTTGGCAGCACGCGCCATCCCTTCAAGCGCCTGCTGGGAAACCGTACCGCTGGCATACTCCGGTCCCTGTCTCATTGCATTGAGTGCCGCGTTCGCAAAAATGCCATACTTGACTGTAAGCGCCTGCATGGCCTGATTGCAGCGCTGCAGGTTTGCAGCGCTGGCCCGCTGGCTAAGGCGGGCCACATCCCTGCCACTCAGCTTTGGACCCACACCAGCAAAATCGACTTCGTAGGCCTGCTTAAGGGCTGCTTGGATCACCCTGGCGGCATTGGCCTGCTCGGCTCGGATCCCTGCACTGAACCGCGCCAGAAAGGCGCGACCTAAAGAAAATTTTGATTCTTTAATGGCGCCATTCTTAAGATACAACGTCCCTGATCTGTGACTCAGATCTTGAATATCCACCTGAATAGCTCTTTGCCCCACATTGACAACGACGTTCGGCATACTTCTTCCCCTTCACAACACATTACGATCACAACAACGAAAAACTGCCTAAGGGGCACAAGCGTTCTGCACGCTATGGCAGCCGGGTGCAAACACCCTACACAATCGTCCGTTATACGTTAAGCATACTGTGTAGATCCACCGACACGCTAGGCTCCTGCTCCACATACTGGGACCAGCGGTCAAAGGTGTCCAGAAATGTCTCTATACGGCTGACAAACGTTTCCAGGGCCAGTTCATTCACCACTTCCGGCAGGTCATAATTCATGGACAAACTGACCGTTCCAGACTCTTCTTCATAACCAAGGGCCGCGCCCGCCGCACCTAAAAGCATGACGTTTGCGCCCAGCAGAAACGCCAGACGGTGTGACAGTTCAGCGGGGTCATCCGTTTGCAGGCAGGCCGCCGGACGCTGAAATGCCATGTGAAACACGCAGCCCAGGCGCTGCGGCAGCAGAATGATATCCAACACCTTTGACTTGTTGACAGCCAGACCAAAATAATCATCAGACAAATCAAGTTCGGACAAGTCAAGTCCGATGCGCTGGCCAAAGCCTTTCAACAGCAAGGCCATGTTGGTATAGAAATCCATAACAACCTCACATTATTTGCTGTATGCCACAATAGCATGACTTTTATGGCATAGCATGGCAACACAGACGGATCAACGGTTGCCTTTGACTGACAACATCGTTGGCATATCTGTTCCCCCGGATACGGACTGTCCTGCCACTTCAAAGAGAATCGCGCTAATGCTGCCACAACCGGCAGTGCCCCTCAGCTCAAACAGTTCTGCCCCAAGCCCTGTGCCGTTCAAAAAAAGGGCCTTGCCCGCACGGATCCACCATGCAAGTTGCATGCCTGAGCCGTTTATCCGGCTGCGGTGCGTTGTCAGCTGCCCCATGAAGTTACCCAGGACAATCCAAAAAACTGTGCCATTACCGGCTACCCAAATAACCTGCGGAAATCATGACGATGCGCTGCGCGTTTGTGACAGCGGCACGAGCCCGCCGAAACAACCACTGATGGTGGATACGTTCCGGACACAAGCTTTTTTTAGGCGCCAAGCGCCGCAGCACGCATACAAAAGACAGAGAAAGGAGAGAAAAAAACAGCCGGGCCGCACGGGAAGTGACCGGACATGCAAGGCCTTGCACCCTGCATCTGACGGCAGACAGCCGGCAGAAACTGCTGTCCTCCCATTCGGACGCAGAACCGGCAGCGGTCTGCAACACCACCCATTCAGAAAAAGACGTGCTGCAAAAAGCACACGTCCATGCCCCTTGCGTCTTCCGGTCAACACTGCCCCATAACGCAGCTTTCCACCGAATCCGCTCCAGAACGCGCCTCAGGGTGTTTTGCGCCTCTGCCCGGTCATGGCTCCGTTTTTCCGGCCGCCGACGGCGCCGCAAAAGCGCCGTACAGGCGGACTCTATCCGAAAGCGGCAGACGCAAAGGAGACGGGCACCAGAAACGCGGTGCCTCCGGTATCACGCTTTCCTTGATTTGCCTGACGAGGAAAAGGCGTTGGGGAACTTCTTCCATATGTAATCGATATGTTGGTGCATGGCTTTGCGGGCCTTTGCAGGCGAACCCGATTTGATGGCCTCCATGACTTTCCAATGCTCGAGCCGGTCCGCATCCGGAAGAATTACAAAATTGAGTTCACGGTGTTTTTTGAACTGCTCTTCAAACTCCGTGAGGATATGAATCAGTATCAGATTTTTGGAAAGGAGAGTGACCCTGTTATGGAAGGCGGTGTGAATTTCTTTTAACGAAGCGTCTTCCCGGCGCAAAATATCTTCAAGTTCGGCAATTTCTTCAGCCGTGGCCCGTTCTGTAGCCCAGTATGCAGCCTGACCTTCAAGGAGCTTGCGCATTTCAAGCACCTCTGCATAGTCCGTGCTGCTCAGCAAATCCATAACAGCTGCAGGCCCTCCGGAAGGCGTTTCCTTAAGAAAGGTGCCCACGCCGGAACGCGACTCCACCACACCAGAATAGGCCAGTGCCTTCAATACTTCCCTGATACAGGTACGGCTGACATGGAACATCTCGGCCAACGCGATTTCCCCCGGCAGCTTGCTGCCGGGCTTCCACCGTCCGCTCTGAATGGCGGCGGTAATCTGCTGCATGACCTCGCTGTGAAGGTTGACTCGGGCAATGGGTTTGAACAGGTTGTTCACAAAAACTCCACAATGGCGTTTTCCGGCAGGTGGCCGATTAGTGTTGTCTATTCAAATAAAAGATGATGAGAAAACTTGTCACTACCGCGCCCAGCGAGGCAAGGCAATACCCTGCGAAGACACCCAGTGACTCCAGCCCCGCAGCAATAATGATAATAAAGCAGGACGTGCCGATAAACCCCACCAAGAGTCCGCGTATGGTCAGAACGGCAGCCCTGGCTCCAAAAGAAATATGCACAAAGGGAGTCAGGATCGAGCTGATAATTGGAAATGTCAGCAAAATGCCGCTCCACTGTTCGCCGACAATGCCTGCCAGTTCCGTAAGAAACAGAACGCTCAGTCCGCCGAGGATCATCTGCACCGGCAAACGCCACGGCGGCTGCACCCGGTGCATGTCCACCTTGCCGGGGATATTCGGCAACAGACGAAGGCACCCGGCAGGCACGCCAATCCCCAGCAGCCCCGCAGCAAGCAGACTGTATGGCAGCCTGGTCAACAGAACAGCAATGGCAAAAAAGGCCGCCAGAGCAATGCTCAGCGATAAAGCCCAGCCGAACCGGCGCGCACTGTGCGCGTAGGCAAGGCAGTAACAGCAGGAGGCCACTGCGCCAAGCAGCGACGCCGACGCGGCACTGGACGCAAAGGACGTTCCATACTGGATGGCGATGAACAGCGACGCCGGACCGGAAATGAACGGCAGCCCGGCAAGGCCGCCTCCAACAAGCGGCCCCCAGCGCCTGGCCGCCAGTGAGGACCCCAAAATGAGCGCTGGCGTGGTACACGCTTTGATGAGCAGAAAAATCATGATTGCCCTTCCCCAAAACAAGCACAAAAGCAGACGGCTGCCCATCTCCCCAAAACGCAGCCTTGCGCCCTGTACACGGACAGCGCCGTCATGCGGGCAAACCGCCTTGCCATGCCTGCGTGCAGCACGCTGCCCGACATCCTATAGCCCTGCCCCTTTGTCTTGTCCAACAAATTCCCGTCATTCTCTCCCACACGCCGGCTCCGCGGGCACGTCCGTTGCCGCAGCCGCCCAGATCTTATGCCTCTAACGCCTTTCTCGCCCTGCCTTCCCCAAACGCGGATACGGCAACACCGCGGACCTGCCGGGAAATCACAAATGGCCGGACTGCGCCGGCCGCACACCTTGGGTGTATATCTTTGCGGCATTCAAAACAAACTCGTTGCACATCCGCCGGAACGCCAACGCCGCATGACAGGCGCGCCTTCTCAACCTTAAAAAAAGTCGCCAGATCGATCTGAACGCTGCACCACGGCGCTTTCCACACAGGTCAGAAGTTCTTTCTGCTGTTTTACAAATCGAGGAGATCCTCCCCGTATCTACATCTGAAATCCATCTAATTTTATGAAATACAAGGATAAAAAAGCATTCCTTGCTTTTTTTGGGGAAGTCACTGCCTTTCCTGCTGACAACAATCTTTTTTTCTTGTATGCTGTCTGACAGCATACGCCTATCAGGAACCTTTCACAAGGATAAGGAGAAGACCGTGGAAGAGCCGAAGAGACCCAAACCTTTCTCCATACTGGACAGGATGATTGACTGGATCAACGTGTTCAGCCTGCTGAGCGTGGCTTTGCTCATGTTTGTGCAGGTTGTTCTGCGCTATGTGTTCAAAATGCCGCTCATGGGCATTGAGGAGCTGTGCTATTTCCCAACGGTCTGGCTGTATCTGTTTGCCGCCGTCAAAGCCTCTTCCGAGCGTGGCCAGCTGGTGGCACGCGTTCTTGAAATTTTCTGCAAGCGCCAGCGCTCAGCGCTGCTGTTGCGCAGCATCGCCGCTCTTGCTTCAAGTGTCATCCTGATCTGGCTCACCTGGTGGGGATACGACTACCTCAAGTATGCGCTCAGGGTTCAGAAAGAAACGGGAACGCTGTATCTGCCCTGGATTTTCGCCGAAGCCACCGTGTTCATCTCCATGTTGCTCATGACGCTGTACACGATGCTGGAACTGCGCGACATGCTCATTCTCTACAAAAATACGCCCGCATCACTGCCCGTCAAAAAGGAAGGAGCCTAGCATGGAACCTGTTTCGCTTGCCGTCATATCCCTTGTCATCCTCATGCTTCTGCTTTCCTTCGGCGTCCCCATTGTATTCTGTTTCAGCGGCGCGCTCGCCTTCATGAGCATCGTGGGCGACGTCACCATGAAGGGCATGATGATGTGGGGCCTTCAGCAGATTCTCAGCCCCACGCTGCTGTGCATTCCGCTGTTCATCTATGCGGGATCGCTCATGAGCGAAAGCGGCATTGCAAAGTATCTTCTTGAATTTGTTGATGTGTTTGTTGGACGTATCCGCGGTGGGCTCGGTTTTGTGGCCACCATCACCTGCGCCATCCTCGGGGCCATTTCCGGCAGCACCTTCACCGGGCTTGCCGCCACCGGCAACATGCTGATCCCCGAAATGGTCAATCGCGGCTACCCCCGCGCCTTTGCCACGGCACTCATCACCTGTTCATCCATCCTCGGTGTGCTGATCCCGCCAAGCACCCCCATGATCATCTTCGGCTGGGTCACAGGAACCAACGTGCTGGCCTGCTTTTTGTCCACAGTAGGCCCCGGCATTGTCACCGTTATCATCTTCTGCGGCATCAACATGATCCTCAGCCGCCGCTTTGACCTCAAGCTTCTGCCGCCTCTCTCCAAAAGCGAAAAACGGCGCCAGATTGTCGTGCGCGGCTGGAAGGCCATTCCGGCACTGATGATGCCCGTGCTCATTCTTGGCGGCATTTATTCCGGCGCCATGACCCCCACCGAAGCCGCCGCCGTGGCCGTCATCTATGCGCTGCCTGTCGGCTTCTTCGTCTACAAGGGGCTGAACCTGCGCAACGCCTTTGTCTGCACCAAGGATTCCGCCGTCTCTGTAGGCAGCATCATGATCATGATTTTCTGCAGTATGATGCTGAGCCAGACTTATGTGGTGCTGCAAATCCCGCAGGCCATTGTTCAGAGCGTGTTCAGTGTCACGGACAACAGCTTCCTCATCTTGCTGCTGATCAACCTCATCCTGCTGTTTGTCGGCATGATTGTGAATGACACCACCGGGATCATCCTGGTGGCCCCGCTGCTGCTGCCGCTCGCCAAGGCCATCGGTCTCGATCCCATTCAGTACGCCGCCATCTTTGGCGTCAACCTCGCAATCGGCAGCCTGACGCCTCCCTACGCCAGTCTGCTCTATCTTGGCATCAGAATCGGCAAGGTCAACTTTGTGGACATTCTCCCCTATGTCGGCCTGTTCCTGGTGGGCTATATTCCGGTCATGCTCCTGACCACATATCTGCCTTCCGTCAGTCTGTTCATTCCCCGCCTGCTTGGCTTTGTCTAGCAGACGGCCTGCAAATCCACTCTCAATGCGGCCGCCGGAAAATTTCGGCAGCCGCTTGGGCTCCACACGGGAACATAACGGGTACGTCCAGTTCCAGTAACCTTTTATCCAAAGGAGTGCCTCATGAAAAAGATCATGTCTGTGCTGGCTCTGTGTGGCCTGGTGGCGTTTTCCGCCGGTTCCGCCGCAGCAGCTCCGTGGAAGCTCGCCCATATCCGCCCTGCCGACTCCGTCATCGAACGCGATCTGCAGGCGTTTGCCAAGGAAGTGCGTGAAGCCACCAACGGCCGGATCGACATCAGAACCTATGGCGCCAGCCAGCTTGGCGACTATACCGTCGTCCAGGAAAAAATTTCGCTCGGCTCTGTGGAAATGAGCTGCGAATCCGTATCCACCCAGGTGGACAAGCGGTTCCTTTCCTACATTCTGCCCTATGTGGCCCAGGATTATGCCACGGCCAAAAAGAATTTCGGCACCGGCACCCCCTACGCCAACTACTGCGCTCAGCTGTTTGACAAGCAGGGCATCAAGGTGCTGGCCAACTGGCCTGTGTATTTTGGCGGCATCGGCCTTGCGAAAGTCCCCAACGCGCCCACTGATCCTGACGCCGTGCACAACATCAAGGTCCGCGTCCCGGCCATGAAGACTCAGGAAGCCCTGGCCGACGGCTTTGGCTATCAGGCTACGCCGCTGCCGTTCTCGGAATTCTTTACGGCCGCGCAGACCGGCATGGTTGCCGGCATCTTCGGCGGCGGGGCCGAAAACTATTACGCCTCGTTCCGCGATCTGCTCAACTGCTACATCTCGGCCAACACGCACTTTGAAAACTGGCCGCTGCTCATCAACAAGGAGCTGTTTGAATCCCTGTCCCCCGAAGATCAGAAGATCCTTCTTGACAAGAGCGCTGAGTTTGAAGCCCGCCGCTGGAAAATCGCCGAGCAGGATCAGGCCAATTATGAAAAGAAGCTGGAAGAAGCCGGCTGGACCATCATCCGTCTGACGCCCGAACAGCAAAAAGCCTTTGCCGAAAAGGGTCGCAAGACTTCGTGGCCCGAACTGAAGAAGGCCATTGGCGACAAGGCCTACGAAGAAGTCATTTCCACTTTCGTTCTTGAATAACCGTTGTGGCGCGGGCGTCCCCCGCGCCACATTTTGCGAGGAACACATCATGAAAAAAATCGCTGTGCTCAGCGCCGGCAACGGCGG
The DNA here is from genome assembly GCA_018715085.1 of Candidatus Avidesulfovibrio excrementigallinarum. Lineage (GTDB taxonomy): Bacteria > Desulfobacterota > Desulfovibrionia > Desulfovibrionales > Desulfovibrionaceae > Avidesulfovibrio > Avidesulfovibrio excrementigallinarum. Next base: position 10,291 of record DVMI01000088.1, read on the forward strand.
GCAGGCACTTGCGGCCGATCTCTCCCTGCGTGGGCATGACGTGGCTCTGTACGACCTGCCCGCATTCTCGTCAGTCATCGAAGCCATCAAACGCCGCGGCAACACCATCGAACTGCAGAACAAAATTGTCGGCACTGCCACAATCCGGCTCGTCACAACCGACATTGCCGAAGCGCTCGAAGGCGCGGAGATTGTGTATTTCACCGCGCCTTCCTACGGTCAAAAAGCCTTCTTCGAGCTGGCTGTCCCGGCACTCAGGGACGGTCAGGTCATTGTGCTCATGCCTGGCAATTACGGCACTCTGGCGCTCAAAGCGGCCCTTAAGGCCGCCGGAAAGAACGTCTTTGTCGCAGAAACCGATAACCTGCCCTATGCCTGCGCGGCTACGGAACCCGGCGTGGTCAACGTACGAGGGATCAAAAAAACCGTGACGCTGGCGGCATTCCCGGCCAGTGACTACGCCAGGGTGGAGGCCGCCGTAGACGGCGCGTTCTGCACAGGCTGGCGCAAGGGCGCCAACGTTCTTGTCACCAGCATGTCCGGCGTCAACATGGTGGTTCACTGCGCGCCCATGCTTGCCAACGCCGGACGCATTGAAAGCGAAGGCGGCAAGTTTGAATTCTATTATGCGGGCATGACGCCGAACGTGTGCCGCCTGATCGAAGCCACAGACAGGGAACGGCTGGCTGTGGCCCGTGCCTACGGTCTTGAGCTGGTCAGCACCGCGCAGACGTTCCGCAATCAGTACGGCGTGGAAGGAGAAACGCTGTACGATGTCCTTCAGGCCAATCCGGCCTTTGCCGGCTTTGCGCCCAAAACGCTGCACCATCGTTTTCTGACTGAAGACACGCCGTATTCCATGGTTCCCATGGCGGCTCTGGGCAAGCTGGCAGGCGTCGCCACGCCCATCATGGACGCGCTCATTGTGCTGCTTGGCGAAATGCTCGGCGAAAACTACGCCGAAACCGGGCAGACGGCCAGCCGCATGGGGCTTGACGGCATGACGCCTCAGGACATTCTCAACCTTGTTTCCGCCTGATCGGGGGAAAGCATGAAAGCTCTTCGTATCGAACCGACCGACAATGTCGCCGTGGTCGCGCAGGATACCCGTGCGGGCGACAAACTGTCTTACGCTGGCGGCGAAGTCGTCGCCCTTGAGGACATCGCCCTTGGACACAAAATCGCCATCTGCGATATTGCTCAGGGCGAACTTGTCCGCAAGTACGGCGTCCCCATTGGCAGAGCCCTGGCCCCCATTGCCGCTGGCGCGTTCGTCCATGTGCACAATCTCCAGGACATCACCGAGGAGCTGTGCCGCCAATATGTGGCCGATTTTCGCAAAGGAGGACGCGCATGAATACCATCAAGGCGTTCCCGCGCGCCGACGGAAGCGTGGGCATCCGCAACATCGTTCTTGTTATTTCCACGGTCACCTGCGCCAACACGGTGACCAGCCATATTGCCTGGAAAACCGGAGCCGTGCCGCTGACGCACGAACGCGGCTGCGTGGAAGGTGAGCAAAGCTATCTTCGCACCATGCTTGCGCTCTCGACCTTTGCCAAGCATCCCAACGTTGCCGGCGTGCTCATTGTTGGCCTTGGCTGCGAACAGATTCAGGCGCTGGATCTGCAAGTCCTTATCGGCCAAGGCAAGCCCGTGCACACCATCCTCATCCAGGAAGAAGGAGGATCCGCTGAGGCAGAAGCCAAGGGCTGCGCGATTGTTCAGGAAATGCAGCAGGCCGCGGCAAAGCTCCAGCGCGTGGAGTGCCCGCTGTCCGGGCTCGTTGTGGGCGTCCAGTGCGGCGGATCCGACTGGACAACTGCCATCGCCGGCAACACTGTCATCGGCGCCATGACTGACCTTGTCATCCAGAATGGCGGTTCAGTGCTTATGTCCGAAGTCCCGGGCATTCCCGGCTGCGAGCATATTGTGGCTTCCCGCGCGGTCAGCCGGGAAGCGGGCGAACAGATCCTCACCATGGTGGACGAGTTGCGCGCCGACTTCCTGCGCACCCACGGCAAACCTATCGAAGTCGTAAACCCCACCCCGGGCAATAAGGCCGGCGGCATCACCACGCTGGTGGAAAAAGCCATGGGCAACATCAAAAAAATGGGAACGTCGCCGGTACAGGGCGTTCTTACGCTCGGCGAACGCCCCGTGAAGCCCGGCCTGTGGATCGTGGACAACCGCGCCAACGGTCCCGACCCTGTAAACCTTGCCGGCTTCGCCATGGCCGGAGCTTCTGCCACCGTCTTCAGCACGGGCCGGGGCTCCCCGGTGGGATCGCCGGTTATGCCCGTCGTCAAGCTGACCGGCAACCCGCGGACCTTTGCCAAAATGCCGGGCATCATTGACTTCAATGCCGGCGTTGTCGTCGAAGGCGCAGATATCGCCGAAACAGGCAAGGCCCTGTACAATCTGCTTCTTGAAGTCGCCGACGGACGGCCCACCCAGTCCGAACGGAATGGAGACTATGAGTTTGCCATTCCTTACGAAGAAACCCGATAACACCACAAAGGGGGCCGTACGGCCCCCTTTTGCCGGAGACCTGTCATGACGCACTGCCCGAACTGTGGAGTCCGTTCAGCGCAATCCGCCAGGCTGCTCAGTCTGTTCGACTCACTCGGTCCCATCATGTCCGGACCTTCAAGCTCCCATACAGCAGGCATGGTCCGCATCGGCCGCATGGGCCGTGCCTTTATCAACGGCACGCCGGATCATATCACACTCCATTTCTTCGGCGCGCTCTCCCATACATACAAGGGGCACGCCAGCGATTCTGCCGTGGTTGCCGGCCTGATCGGCGAACACGAAGATTCCCCAAACATCCGGCACGCGCTGGAACTGGCCCGCAAACAGGGCGTCACGGTCGCCATCAGCACGCATCCCGATTCTGACCGCAATCCCAATACCGTCAGTATGGAGTTATCCTGCAACGGAAAGATCCGGCGTGTCGCCGGCATCTCCGTGGGCGGCGGGGAAATCGAAATGACAGAACTGGAAGGTTTTTCCCTGTGCCTGCGCGGCAACGAAAGCGGCGCGCTGTTCATCGGGCGCAATGGCCTGAGCAGGGAGGATTTCGAGTCCCGGCTCGGGCCGCTGGCTGCGTTCTCTTCTGTGCAAAACAAAGAAGGCCGGACCCTGTATCAGTGCCTTACGCAAAATTCCAGCCCCGCACAGAACCCATTCCCGGATTTGGAGTTCTTCCCTGTACGCCCCATTCTGGACAACAGGCTGGCCGATCCCGATCCGCTGTTTGCGACGTTTGCAGACATGGTGCAGCAGGCGGGAGACGATCTGCCGGGCCTTATCGAACGTTACGAAATGCGGCGCAGCGGCGTGACCCAGGCGTCTGTTCGCGCCGCCGTGCAGCACAGCTGGGAAATCATGAAGGCTTCTGTGCAAAAAGGCCTTACGGAAAAAAACGATCTGCTGGCGGGATTTCTGCCCGGTGACGACGGGATCCGGCTGGCCCGGCGTGCAGAAGCAGGACTGACGCTTTCAGGACGCGTTGTCGGCCTGTCCGTAGCCCGTGCACTGGCCGTCATGGAAAACAACGGCGCCATGTGTTGCGTGGTGGCCGCGCCTACGGCCGGAGCCTGCGGCGTGCTGCCCGGGGCCTTTCTCTCCGTGGCCGAAGAACGCCACCTCTCGGACGACGCCATCATTGACGGTCTTCTGGTCGCGGCTGCCGTAGGCGTGCTTATCGCTATGCGAGCGCCCATTTCGGGTGCCCTTGGCGGCTGTCAGTCAGAAATCGGGGTGGCCTCGGCCATGACTGCCGCAGGACTGGTGCAGCTTGGCGGCGGCACGCCGGAGCAGACGGCACAGGCTGCTGCCATCGCCTTAAAAAATATGCTTGGCCTCATTTGCGATCCGGTTGCCGGCCCTGTAGAAATTCCCTGCATCAAACGCAACGCTGTCGGCGTCGCCAATGCGTTTGCCGCGGCGGACATGGCCCTGGCCGGCATTGCCAGCCGCATTCCTCCCGACCAGGTTGTCGATGCGCTGATCAACGTGCAGGGACTCCTTCACCCTGATCTCAGGGGCAACCTCCGCGGTGGTCTTGCCTCGACAGCAACCGGCAAGGCCCTCAAGGACGAATGGTATGACCGAATGAAGACCATGTAGGCCTTCATCGGCCTCTGCGATGGCCTCTCCGGGGCAGCCGCCTTGCCCCCCTGGAGAGGCCTTTTCTGTCTGTGATACTCCACCCCTCCCGCACGCACCTGAAGCAGGCATGCACAGTGCCTTTCTGTCATCGTCTGCCGCGCACCATGGTTCCATTGCGTCCAATGTTTCTCGTGTGACAGACGCCCCCTTGCCGGGTGCCGCCCTGCCCTCTCCCTGCAATAACACAGGCAGCCAGCCCATTCAGCTTCCGGCTCCATCACGGCCGGAGGCACACATGTGCAGCAGATGGCAGAAAGATGTGTCGGCGCGCCGGAACTTACACTTTATTCTGTCAAGCTTTTTGCCTGCATAGCGTTTCACGACACTTCTCACATCCCCAAAGTGAATTTCTGTAGCGTTCTGCGCGCAAGTTCCCTGCTGTTGAATCCAAAAATACATGTTGTCGCAATGCGTTCCCACGCTTGAGACGAACATGATCCATCACGGAAAATAGCCGGCCTCCTGCGCTAGTTCTGACATCTGCATATTTGTTACTTGCGGCCCGTAGACGGACTACCTTCATACGGAAGACTGAGCTGTGTCCTTAGCTTGTCTTCTTCTAACTGCTAGCGGATATACACACGAATTTTTGTCGCATTTTTATCCAC